>NZ_JBIVPJ010000040.1:0-36166 GCF_044754585.1 Streptomyces sp. NPDC093065
CGCAGACCCAGGCCCTCGCCTTCGGCAAGACCCCGGACGAGGTACGCGCCGAGGGAGTGCCCGAGGAACTGGTCCCGCACAAGACCTTCCGCGGCGACCATCCGACGACGACGATCCTCGCCCGCGAGTTGACCCCGTCGGTGCTGGGGCAGCTCGTCGCGCTCTACGAGCACAAGGTGTTCGTGCAGGGGGCGATCTGGAACGTCGATTCGTTCGACCAGTGGGGTGTGGAGCTGGGCAAGGTGCTGGCCAAGCGCGTCGAGCCGGCCCTCACCGAGGGCGCGGACGTGCCCGGCCTCGACCCGTCCACGGTCGCGCTGGTGGCCGCCTACCGGGAGTTGCGCGGGCGGGTGTGAACGTGCTGAAGGGGCGGCGGGAGGTTTTCGCCCCCGCCGCCCCTTCCCGTTCCCGTCCCTGGGGGCTGCCGCCCCCCAGACCCCCGCTTTCGGCCTGAACGGCCCTGTCCTCAAACGCCGGACGGGCTGGGTCAGGCCGACGCCGGTGGATACAGCGACCTCGGCAGCCGGGACGCCGCCGCCGAGTCGAGCAGCCACAGGGTGCGGGCGCGGCCCCGGGCGCCCGCAGCCGGGGCCTGGATCTCGCCGGCGCCCGACAGGGCCATCGCCACCGCGTTCGCCTTGTCCTCGCCCGCCGCGAGCAGCCACACCTCACGGGCGGCGCGGATCGCGGGCAGGGTCAGGGAGATGCGGACGGGCGGCGGCTTGGGGGAGCCGTGGACGCCGATCACCGTGCGCTCCGTCTCCCGGACGCCCGGGTGCTCCGGGAAGAGCGAGGCCACATGGGTGTCCGGGCCGACACCGAGGAGCAGCACGTCGAAGGACGGGACCGCGGCGTGGTTCTCGGGCACGGACGCCGTGGCCAGCTCCTGCGCGTAGGCCGCCGCTGCCGCCTCCACGTCCGAACCGTAGGGACCGTCGGACGCCGCCATCGCGTGCACCCGCTTCGGGTCCAGCGGCACCGCGTCGAGCAGCGCCTCGTGGGCCTGGGTGACGTTGCGCTCCGGGTCGCCCTCCGGCAGGAAGCGCTCGTCGCCCCACCACAGGTCGAGGCGGGCCCAGTCGATCGCGTCCCGGGCCGGGGAGGCGGCGAGCGCCGCGAGCAGACCGTTGCCGTTGCGCCCGCCGGTGAGGACCACGGACGCGCTGCCCCGGGAGGCCTGCGCGTCCACGATCTTCGTGATCAGGCGGGCCGCCGCGGCCTCGGCCATCAGCTCCTTGTCGCGGTGCACGACCAACTGCGGGGTGTCGCTCATTTCGCCGCCGCCTTCCTCACCGGTGTCTCCTCCCGCGCCGCCTCTTTCGCGGGAGCCTTCGCGACCGTCCCGACGGGAGCGGCGACCGCGCGGGCCCCTGCGTCGGCCGGGTCTCCTTTGGCCGGCGCGTTCAGCCGGTCCAGGCCGTACCGCAGCGCCGAGGCGTACGTGTCGTCCGGGTCCAGGCGGCGCAGCTCCTCCGCGATCAGCTCGGCCGTCTCACGGCGCTTGAGCGCCACCGCACGGCCGGGCTGGCCCTGGATGGAGAGATTCGCCAGCGAGCCGTCGGCCCGGTCCAGGACGACCGGACCGCAGTCGGTGTCCATGCGGACCGCGGTGAGCCCCGGACCGCTCGACACCGTGCGCTGCACCGGTACGGCCAGCCGGTCCGCGAGCCACATCGCGAGCAGTTCGCAGCTCGGGTTGAACTCCTCGCCCTCCACCTCGACCGCCTGCACCTCGCAGTCGACCTGGTCGAGGGCCGCCGCCAGCATCGAGCGCCACGGCGTGATCCGGGTCCACGACAGGTCGGTGTCGCCCGGCGCGTAGGCGTCGGCGCGGGCCACCAGCTCCCGTATCGGCTCCTCGCAGGCGTAGGTGTCGGTGACCCGGCGCTGGGCGAGTGCGCCCAGCGGGTCCTTGGCCGGGTCCAGCGGCGCGTTCACCGGCCACCAGACCACGACCGGCGCGTCCGGCAGCAGCAGCGGCAGGACCACCGACTGGGCGTGGTCGACGACGTCGCCGTACAGCCGCAGCACGATCGTCTCGCCGGTGCCCGCGTCGGCGCCGAGGCGGACCTCGGCGTCCAGCCGGGACTTGGTGCGGTCCCGGGGGGAGCGGGAGACGCGCTTGATGACGACCAGCGTGCGCGAGGGGTGCTCGTGCGCGGCGTCGCTCGCGGCCTTCAGCGCGTCGTAGGCGTTCTCCTCGTCGGTGACGATGACGAGGGTGAGCACCATGCCGACGGCCGGCGTGCCGATGGCCCGGCGGCCGAGGACCAGCGCCTTGTTGATCTTGCTGGCGGTGGTGTCCGTGAGGTCTGTCTTCATGGCCGGCGCCAGCTCCGTCCGTCTCGCTCCAGCATGTCGTCCGCCTCGACGGGCCCCCAGGTGCCGGCCGGGTACTGGGCCGGGGTGCCGTGCTCGTCCCAGTACCGCTCGATCGGGTCGAGGATCTTCCAGGACAGCTCGACCTCCTCGGTGCGCGGGAAGAGGTTGGCGTCGCCCAGCAGTACGTCGAGGATGAGACGCTCGTACGCCTCGGGGCTGGACTCGGTGAAGGACTCGCCGTAGGCGAAGTCCATCGACACGTCCCGGATCTCCATCGACGTGCCCGGCACCTTGGAACCGAAGCGGACGGTGACGCCCTCGTCGGGCTGGACCCGGATGACGATCGCGTTCGAGCCGAGTTCCTCGGTGGCCGTCGTGTCGAAGGGGGAGTGCGGGGCACGCTGGAAGACGACCGCGATCTCGGTGACCCGGCGGCCCAGGCGCTTGCCGGTGCGCAGGTAGAAGGGGACGCCCGCCCAGCGGCGGTTGTCGATGCCGACCTTGATCGCGGCGTAGGTGTCGGTCTTCGACTTGGGGTCGATGCCGTCCTCTTCGAGGTAGCCCACGGCCTTGGCACCGCCCTGCCACCCGGCCGCGTACTGGCCGCGCACGGTGTCCCGGCCCAGGTCCCTGGGGAGCCGGACCGCGCCGAGCACCTTGGTCTTCTCCGCGGCCAGCGCGTCCGCGTCGAAGGAGGCGGGCTCCTCCATGGCGGTGAGCGCGAGCAGCTGGAGCAGGTGGTTCTGGATGACGTCGCGCGCCGCGCCGATGCCGTCGTAGTAGCCGGCCCGGCCGCCGATGCCGATGTCCTCGGCCATCGTGATCTGGATGTGGTCGACGTAGGACCGGTTCCAGATCGGTTCGAACATCGTGTTGGCGAAGCGCAGAGCCAGGATGTTCTGGACGGTCTCCTTGCCCAGGTAGTGGTCGATGCGGAAGACCTGGTCGGAGCCGAAGACCTCGTGGACGATCGCGTTGAGCTCCTCGGCCGACCTCAGGTCGTGGCCGAAGGGCTTCTCGATCACCGCACGGCGCCAGGAGCCGCTCGACTGGTCGGCCAGCCCGTGCTTCTTCAGCTGCTGGATGACCACCGGGAAGGACTTCGGCGGCACCGACAGGTAGAAGGCGAAGTTGCCGCCCGTGCCCTGTGCCTTGTCCAGCTCCTCGATGGTGCCGCGCAGCCGCTCGAACGCCTCGTCGTCGTCGAAGGTGCCCTGGACGAAGCGCATCCCCTGGATGAGCTGCTGCCAGACCTCCTCGCGGAACGGGGTGCGGGAGTGCTCCTTGACGGCGTCGTGCACGACCTGGGCGAAGTCCTCGTGCTCCCAGTCGCGGCGGGCGAACCCGACGAGCGAGAAGCCCGGCGGCAGCAGACCGCGGTTGGCGAGGTCGTACACGGCGGGCATGAGCTTCTTGCGGGACAGATCGCCGGTGACGCCGAAAATGACCAGACCCGACGGCCCCGCGATGCGCGGGAGCCGTCGGTCTGCGGGGTCACGCAGCGGGTTGCTGCTTGACAATTCTCAGCCCTTCGAGGGAGCGAGGCGCTTGAGCTCCGCCTCCGTGGACTTCAGCAGGTCGTTCCAGGACGCCTCGAACTTCTCGACGCCCTCCTCCTCCAGGAGCTGGACCACCTCGTCGTAGGAGATCCCGAGCTTCTCGACCGCTTCGAGGTCGGCGCGGGCCTGGTCGTACGACCCGGCGACGGCGTTGCCGCCGATCTCGCCGTGGTCCTCGGTGGCCAGCAGCGTGGCCTCCGGCATGGTGTTGACCGTGTTGGGCGCGACCAGGTCGGTGACGTACATGGTGTCGCTGTACGCCTTGTCCTTCACGCCGGTCGACGCCCACAGCGGACGCTGCTTGTTGGCGCCGGCCTTCTCCAGGGCGGCCCAGCGGTCGGTGCCGAAGACCTCCTCGTACGCCTCGTAGGCGAGGCGGGCGTTGGCGACGGCGGCCTTGCCGCGCTGGGCCCTGGCCTCCTCGGTGCCGAGCGCGTCGATCCGCTTGTCGATCTCGGTGTCCACGCGGGACACGAAGAAGGACGCCACGGAGTGGATCTGCGACAGGTCCAGGCCGCGCTCCCTGGCCTTCTCCAGGCCGGTCTGGAAGGCGTCCATGACCTTGCGGTAGCGCTCCAGCGAGAAGATCAGCGTGACGTTGACGCTGATGCCCAGGCCGATGGTCTCGGCGATGGCCGGCAGGCCGGCCTCGGTGGCCGGGATCTTGATGAAGGTGTTCGGCCGGTCCACCAGCCACGCCAGCTGCTTGGCCTCGGCGACCGTGGCGTGCGTGTTGTGGGCCAGGCGCGGGTCCACCTCGATGGAGACCCGGCCGTCCTTGCCGCCGGTGTTGTCGTAGACCGGGCGCAGGATGTCGGCGGCGTCGCGGACGTCCGCCGTGGTGATCATGCGGATGGCCTCTTCGACCGTGACCCCGCGCACGGCGAGGTCGGCGAGCTGCTGGTCGTAGCCGTCGCCCTGCGAGATCGCCTTCTGGAAGATCGACGGGTTGGTGGTGACGCCCACGACGTGCTGCTGGTCGATCAGCTCGGCGAGGTTGCCGGACGTGATCCGCTTGCGCGACAGGTCGTCCAGCCAGATCGCGACGCCTTCATCGGAGAGGCGCTTGAGTGCGTCTGTCATGGAAAATGCATCTCCTACGTGTCGTGTACGAGCGTCAGCGCTGGGCTGCGGCGATCGATTCCCGGGCGGCGGAGGCCACGTTCTCGGCGGTGAAGCCGAACTCCTTGAAGAGCACCTTGGCGTCCGCCGAAGCACCGAAGTGCTCCAGGGAGACGATGCGGCCGGCGTCTCCCACGTACTTGTGCCAGGTCAAGCCGATCCCGGCCTCGACCGCGACCCGGGCCTTCACGGACGGGGGCAGGACGCTGTCCCGGTACCCCTGGTCCTGCTGCTCGAACCACTCGACGGACGGCATGGACACCACACGGGTCGGCACGCCGTCGGCCTGGAGCTGCTCGCGCGCCTCGACGGCGACGTGCACCTCGGAGCCGGTGGCGATCAGGACGACCCCGGGCTCGCCCCCTTCGGCCTCGAACAGCACGTAGCCGCCCCTGGCCGCGTCCTCATTGGGCTCGTACGTCGGCACGCCCTGGCGGGTCAGCGCCAGACCGTGCGGCTGGCCCTTGCCGAACTCCTTCGTCCAGCGGCGCAGGATCTCGCGCCAGGCGATCGCCGTCTCGTTGGCGTCGGCCGGGCGGACCAGGTTCAGACCCGGGATGGCGCGCAGCGATGCCAGGTGCTCGACCGGCTGGTGGGTCGGGCCGTCCTCGCCGAGGCCGATGGAGTCGTGCGTCCAGACGTACGTCACCGGCAGGTGCATCAGCGCGGACAGCCGTACCGCGTTGCGCATGTAGTCGGAGAAGACCAGGAACGTGCCGCCGTAGATGCGGGTGTTGCCGTGCAGCGCGATGCCGTTCATCTCCGCGGCCATCGCGTGCTCGCGGATGCCGAAGTGGATGGTGCGGCCGTACGGGTTCGCCTCGGGCAGCGGGTTGCCCGCCGGGAGGAAGGAGGACGTCTTGTCGATCGTCGTGTTGTTCGAGCCGGCCAGGTCGGCCGAGCCGCCCCACAGCTCCGGGATCACGTCGCCGAGCGCCTGGAGCACCTTGCCGGACGCGGCACGGGTCGCGAGGCCCTTGCCCGCCTCGAAGACCGGGATCTTCTCCTCCCAGCCCTTCGGCAGCTCGCCCCTGGCGACCCGCTCGTACTCGGCGGCGCGCTCCGGGTTGTTGTCCCGCCACTGCTGGAAGGACTTCTCCCACACCGCGCGGGCCGCCTGCCCCTTCTCCAGGGCCTTGCGGGTGTGCCCGACGACCTCGTCGGAGACCTCGAAGGACTTCTCCGGGTCGAAGCCCAGGACCCGCTTGGTCGCCGCGACCTCGTCGTCGCCGAGCGCCGAGCCGTGCGCGGCCTCGGTGTTCTGCGCGTTCGGGGCGGGCCAGGCGATGATCGAGCGCATGGCGATGAAGGACGGCCGGTCGGTGACCCTCTTCGCCTCCTCGATCGCGTCGTAGATCGCGTTCGGGTCCAGGTCGCCGTCCGGCTTCGGGGCGACGCGCTGCACGTGCCAGCCGTACGCCTCGTACCGCTTGCAGGTGTCCTCGGAGACGGCCGTCTCCGTGTCGCCCTCGATCGAGATGTGGTTGTCGTCCCACAGCAGGACCAGGTTGCCGAGCTTCTGGTGACCCGCCATCGAGGACGCCTCGGCGGAGATGCCCTCCTGGAGGCAGCCGTCACCGGCGATGCAGTAGATGAAGTGGTCGAACGGGGACTCGCCCTCGGGGGCCTCCGGGTCGAACAGACCGCGCTCGTAGCGGGCGGCCATCGCCATGCCCACCGCGTTGGCGACACCCTGGCCCAGCGGGCCGGTCGTGGTCTCCACGCCGGTGGTGTGTCCGTACTCCGGGTGGCCGGGGGTCTTGGAGCCCCAGGTGCGGAAGGACTCCAGGTCCGCCAGCTCCAGGCCGAAGCCGGCCAGGTAGAGCTGGGTGTAGAGGGTCAGGGACGAGTGACCCGCGGACAGCACGAAGCGGTCGCGCCCGACCCAGTTCGCGTCGGCGGGGTCGTGCCGCATCACCTTCTGGAAGAGGGTGTAGGCGGCGGGCGCCAGGCTCATCGCCGTACCCGGATGGCCGTTGCCAACCTTCTGTACGGCATCGGCGGCCAGGACGCGGGCGGTGTCCACGGCCCGCTGGTCCAATTCGGTCCACTCGAGGTCTGTGGTGGTCGGCTTGGTGCTCACCCTGAGTCAGGGCTCCTCTCCACATGTCGGTTGCCGGTGCACGAGTGCACCGGCTGCCGGCGCGTCCGTGAGTCGGCCGGCCATGGCCGAGCCTACCCCCGTAAGTACGTGCGCTTTTCCGCTGGAAACCAGACTGCCGGGACTCTTCTCGGTCCGCCTGTCGACTGGGCGAAACCGCATTCGGCAAGTGAATACGGAGCCGCTCATCTGACTGCTCAATCGACTCTGCGGACGCACGTCGGAGCACCCGCGCCAACACGAGCCCACCCCCGCGAAGGCCGAGGTATGGGCAACGTCTAAAGTGGCGTGGTACGCGCGAGCCTTTACCGCCACTTCACACGGGGAGGCTTGCTGGGATGTCTCTGTCAGGGGTGTGCGTGACGGCCGTTGAATCCCGTCCTGCGGGGGTTATCGGGACGAACCAGAGCCCGAGTCACCGGCCGTTCGGGGCCCGTGTCAAGGCGTTCGTGGCGCTGACCAAGCCGCGGATCATCGAGCTTCTGCTGATCACCACCGTTCCGGTGATGTTCCTCGCCGAACAGGGTGTTCCGAATCTGAAGCTGGTGCTGCTGACCTGCGTCGGCGGTTACCTGTCGGCCGGCGGCGCCAACGCGCTGAACATGTACATCGACCGCGACATCGACGCGCTGATGGACCGGACCTCGCAGCGCCCGCTGGTGACCGGAATGGTCAGCCCGGTCGAATGCCTCGTCTTCGGCATCGCCCTGGCGATCGTCTCGACGCTGCTGTTCGGCCTCACCGTCAACTGGCTGTCGGCCTGGCTCTCGCTCGGCGCGCTCCTCTTCTACGTCGTCGTCTACACGATGCTCCTCAAGCGCCGCACCTCCCAGAACATCGTCTGGGGAGGCATCGCCGGCTGTCTTCCGGTGCTCATCGGCTGGTCGGCCGTGACCAACTCGATGTCCTGGGCGCCGGTCATCCTCTTCGGGGTGATGTTCTTCTGGACGCCGCCGCACTACTGGCCGCTGTCCATGAAGGTCAAGGAGGACTACGCGCGCGTCGGCGTGCCGATGCTCCCGGTGATCGCGTCCAACAAGGTCGTCGCCCGGCAGATCGTCATCTACAGCTGGGTGATGGTCGTGGTGTCGCTGCTGCTGACGCCGCTCGGCTACACCGGCTGGTTCTACACGGCCGTCGCCGTGGCGGCCGGAGGCATGTGGCTGTGGGAGGCGCACGGGCTGCAGAACCGTGCCAAGGCCGAGGTCACGGGCGGCAAGCTGAAGGAGATGCGGCTGTTCCACTGGTCCATCACCTACGTGTCGGTGCTGTTCCTCGCGATCGCGGTGGACCCCTTCCTGCGCTGAGCAGCCCCCGTGGAGCCGTCCGACGGGCGGGGCGCGTGGTCAAGGCCACGCACCCCGCCCGTCGCCGTTCGGACTACCCGTCGGTAGCATCCTGGGCATGGCAGACACGGAGCAGGCGGACACGGAGCAGACCGGCGCCAAGGGCGGCTGGGCCGACCGGTGGGCCGCGTACGAGGTGACCCGGACGGCCGGGCGGATCGCGTCCTTCGCCAAGGCCCACGGCGGCGCCGAGGCCCAGGTGGCGTATCTCGGTGAGCGCGGCGCCCGGATCGTGCTCGTCGGCGAGGACGGCGCCTGGGGCGACCTGGTCGCGCGCACCCCCGAGCGGGCGCGCAAGGCCGTTGAACAGTCCGGCATCACCGTCCACGAGGACTTCGACGGCGAGTTCGCCGCCAAGGTCGCCACCGGGCGCTACGAGTGGTCGCGCATGGCGGGCATCCAGGTCGCGGGCCCGAGCAACACCTGAGACCGGGTTCACCCGTTAGGACCGTAGGAAGCCGCGAGGCATACGGGCCGCAGAGCCCCGAGCCGCACGGCGCACGGTCCCAGCGCGGGGAGCCCGGATGATCGAAACGCCGTCCCTGGTGGACCAGTACTGCCACGGCGTCCTGAGAACGGAGCTGGGCCTCGGCACCTTCGAGGCCCAGCTGGCCCGCACCGAGGGCCCGCCCGCACCGGGCACCACCCTCTTCGACACCCAGACCGGCTTCGCGGTACGCCGCTGGTGCCCGCCCCTGCTCGGCCTGGAACCGCACTGCCCGCCCGCCCGCTACCTGGCCCGGCGCCGGGAACTGGGCGTCATGGAGGCCGACCGCCGGCTGCTGCGCGGCAGCGGCATCACCACCTACCTGGTCGACGCCGGACTGCCGGGAGACCTCACCGGACCCGCCGAGATGGCCTCCGCGGCGGACGCCGACACCCGGGAGATCGTGCGCCTGGAACTCCTCGCCGAACAGGTCGCCGACACCTCCGGCACCGTCGAGTCCTTCCTCGCCAACCTCGCCGAGGCCGTGCACGGCGCCGCCGCGGACGCGGTCGCCTTCACCTCCGTCGCCGGGGTACGGCACGGCCTGGCCCTCGCCCCGGAGCCGCCCTGCCCCGGCGAGGTGCGCGGGGCCGCCGCCCGCTGGCTGACCGGGCGTGAGGTCGGCGGGGAACTGAGCGACCCGGTGCTGCTGCGCCACCTGCTGTGGATCGCCGTCGCCTCCGGCCTGCCGCTCCAGCTGCACGCGGGCCTCGGCGAGCCGGGCCTGCGCATCGACCGCACCGACCCGGTCCTGCTCACCGACTTCGTACGGGCCACCGCCGGCCTCGGCACCGACCTGGTCCTGCTGCACGGCTATCCGTACCACCGGCACGCCGCCCACCTGGCCGGCGTCTTCCCGCACGTCTACGCCGACTCGGGCGCCGCCCTGGTGCGCACCGGCGCCCGCGCGGCGACGGTCCTCGCGGAGATCCTTGAGCTGGCCCCCTTCGGCAAGATCCTGTTCTCCAGCGGCGCCCAGGGCCTGCCCGAGCTGCACGTGGTCGCCGCCCGGCTGTTCCGCGAGGCCCTGGGCAGGGTGCTGGGAGCATGGGTGGCCGAGGGGGCGTGGTCGCCCGGGGACGCCCAGCGGGTGGCGGCGATGATCGCCTCGGGGAACGCCGGGCGGGTGTACGGGCTGGAGTGACGGTGTACACGCGGCATCGAACCCCCGACACTGTGCGCATGCCGACCGACGCGTTGCTCGACCGCTTCCTCACCGGCCTCGGGCCCCTCGACCCCGTCGCCGTCTGGGCGCACGGTTCACTGGGCGCGGGCGACTACCAGGAGGGCCGCAGCGACCTCGACCTGATCGCGGTCCTGCCCCGGCCGGCCACGGCCCGCACGGCCTGGCGCCTCGGGCTGCTGCACGCCCGGCTGCGGGACGCACCCCTGGCCGCACTGCTGCACTGCACGTACCTGTCGCCGGACACGGCCGCCGACCCGGACCGGCGGCACCTGACCTGGGCCCACGAACAGCTCTTCAAGCGGCCGGTCACCCCCGTCACCCGGCGTGAGCTGCACAGCTTCGGCCGCGTCCTGCACGGCGAGTCGCCGGAGCACCTGCTGCCACCGGTGTCCGGCCCGGAGCTGGCGGGGTTCGTCGTCCGCGACCAGCGGGAGTTCTGGCGGCCGCACGTGCGCAGGGCGGAGCTGTGGCGGCAGGACGTGTGGGTCGACCTCGGCCTGATCACCTTCGCCCGCGCCACGGTCACGCTGCGGGAGGGCCGCCTGATCACCAAGCGGGAGGCCCTGGCGCAGCTGCCCGCCCTGGGCGCTCCCGGCGAGGTCGTCGAGGACGTCGCCGAGCGGCGGTACGGGAACCGCGCGCGGCCCGCGGCCACGGCCGGGTGGACCGCCCGCCGCGCCGAGCTGACCCGTGACTACCTGGGACCGGCGATCGACACGCTGGTGGCGTCGTACTCCTGAGCCGGCAGCCCTGCCACCGTCTCCTCGGGCCGCTCGCGCAGCGCCAGCAGCACCCGCAGCACCGCGATCCACACCAGGCACGAGCCGAACATGTGCAGCCCGACCAGCACCTCGGGCAGGTCGGTGAAGTACTGGACGTACCCGACGACCCCCTGGGAGAGCAGCACCAGGAACAGGTCGCGGGTGCGGGCCAGCGGATCCCTGGGCGCGTCGACCGCCTTCAGCACGAACCACAGGGCGAACGTCAGCGTCACCACGATCCACGCCAGGACGGCGTGCGCCTTGCTGATCATCTCCCAGTCGACCGGCATCCGCGGCACGTCGCTGGAGTCGCCCGCGTGCGGGCCCGCGCCCGTGACCACGGTGCCCACCGTGACCAGCAGCGCCGAGACGACGACCGTCACCCACACCAGCTGCTGCACGGACTTGCCGACCAGCGGGCGCGGTGCCGCGTCGCCCTCCCGGGTGCGCTGCCACATCACCGTGGCCAGCGTCAGCAGCGCCGTCGTCGCCACGAAGTGGATCGCGACCGTGTACGGGTTGAGACCGACGAGGACGACGATGCCGCCGAGCACGGCGTTGCTCATCACGACCCAGAACTGCGCCCACCCCAGCAGGGTCAGGCTGCGCCGGTACGGCTTCTGGGAGCGGGCGGCGATGATCGCCCAGCCGACCGCGGCGCACAGCGCGTAGGTCAGCATGCGGTTGCCGAACTCGATGACGCCGTGGAAGCCCATCTCGCTCGTGGTGGTGAGCGAGTCGTCGGTGCACTTGGGCCAGGTCGGGCAGCCGAGCCCGGAGCCGGTGAGCCGGACGGCGCCGCCGGTGACGACGATGATCACGGACATCACGAGGGGCGCGAGGGCCGCCCGCTGGACCGTCCGGGGATGCGGGGTCCAGTGCGCGGCGATGAAGGCGAGCGGGTTGCGCACGGCGGCTGCGGCGTCGGCGCGGGTCACGTTTGGCACGCCGTCCATCGTAGGCGCCCGCTTGTGCACGCTTTCACGAGGGTCGTCCTGCGGCATGTGTCCCTACTCCCAGCGGAAGAACTTCCCCGCGGCCGCGAGTCCCACGACCGCCCACACGGCGAGGATCCCCAGGTCGCCCCAGGGCATCGAGGCCCCGTGCCGGAGCACGTCCCGCAGTCCGTCCGACAGGGCGGAGATGGGCAGCAGCCCCAGCACGCTCTGCGCCGCGTCCGGGAACCTGTCCAGCGGCACGATCACCCCGCCGCCCACGAGGAGCAGCAGGAAGACCAGATTGGCGGCGGCCAGCGTGGCCTCCGCCCTCAGCGTGCCCGCCATCAGCAGCCCGAGCCCGGAGAAGGCGGCGGTGCCGAGGACCAGGAGCAGCAGCACGGCCGCCGGGTTGCCGTGCGGCGACCAGCCCAGCGCGAGGGCGATCACCGTCAGCAGCACGATCTGGAACACCTCCGTGACCAGCACCGACGCCGTCTTCGCGGTCATGAGGGCCCAGCGCGGCAGCGGGGAGGCGGCCAGCCGCTTCAGCACCCCGTACCGGCGCTCGAAGCCGGTGGCGATGGCCTGCCCGGTGAACGCCGTCGACATCACCGCGAGCGCGAGGATGCCGGGCGCCAGGAAGTCGACCGCCTCCCCGGCTCCGGTGTCGACGATGTCCACGGAGCTGAACAGGACGAGCAGCAGCGTCGGGATGATCACCGTCAGCAGCAGCTGCTCGCCGTTGCGCAGCAGCATCTTCGTCTCCAGCACGGCCTGCGCCGCGATCATGCGCCCGAGCGGCGCGGCCCCCGGCCTGGGCGTGTACGCCCCCGTGGTGCCCGGCGTCCCCGCGTTCCCCGGTGTCCCTGTCGTGGTGGTCACCCGCGCAGCTCCTTGCCGGTCAGTTCCAGGAAGACGTCCTCCAGCGTGTGGCGCTCCACCGAGATGCGGTCCGGCATCACCCCGTGCTGGGCGCACCAGGAGGTCACCGTCGCCAGCAGCTGCGGGTCGACCTTGCCGTTCACCCGGTAGGAGCCCGGGGTCAGCTCGGCGGCAGCGGAGTCCGGTGGCAGCGCCTTGAGCAGGGACGCGACATCGAGTCCCGGGCGGCCCGTGAACCGCAGGGTGTTCTCGGCGCCGCCGCGGCACAGCTCCTCGGGGGTGCCCTGGGCGATCACCCGGCCGGTGTCGATGACGGCGACATCGTCGGCCAGCTGCTCGGCCTCGTCCATGTGGTGCGTGGTCAGGATCACCGAGACCCCGTCGTCGCGCAGGTCCCGTACGAGGTCCCAGGTGGCGCGGCGGGCCTGCGGGTCGAGGCCGGAGGTCGGCTCGTCCAGGAACACCAGCTCCGGGCGGCCCACCACGGCCATCGCGAGGGCGAGCCGTTGCTGCTGCCCGCCCGAGAGCCTGCGGTACGTGGTGCGGCCGCACGAGCCCAGCCCGAGCCGCTCGATCAGCGCGTCGACGTCCAGCGGGTGGGCGTGCAGCTTCGCCACGTGGCGCAGCATCTCGTCCGCGCGGGCGCCGGAGTAGACGCCGCCGGACTGGAGCATCACGCCGATCCGCGGCCGCAGTCCGGCGCCGTCCCGCACCGGATCCAGGCCCAGGACGCGCACCGTCCCGGAGTCCGGTCTGCGGTATCCCTCGCAGGTCTCGACCGTGGTCGTCTTGCCCGCCCCGTTGGGACCCAGCACGGCGGTCACGCCCGTGCCGGCCACCAGGTCGAGGCCGTCCACCGCGGTCTTCGTGCCGTACCGCTTCACCAGGGCCTGGACCTGGACCACGGGCTCACTTCGCATGGGTCACGAGTCTAGGGAGACGGCGGACCGGCCGGGCGCGGGGGTGTGGAAAACCTTCCGGCACCCGGCACGGGCCTCACTCGCGCGGGCGGTGCACGGGCAGCCACCGTTCGGCGTAGGCGACCGCGTCGGGCAGGGAGAACAGACGTACGCCGGCCGCGCCGACCCGGCCGCGGGCGACGGAACGGTCCCGTTCGAAGTCGTGGCCCAGTTCGTCGAAGCGCTCGGACGTGATCGACACCTCGGTCACCCGTTCCCACCCCACCGGCCCCGGACGCCCCACCTCCACCAGCGGGGAGGGGATCCGGTACTCCGCGAGGTGGAAGGCGGTGCAGGCCTCGTAGCCCGCGCCGAGCAGCAGGACCCGGGCGTCCAGCCGTTCCAGCGTGGCCAGCGGGCTGCGCTCGCCCAGCCGGCAGTCGGTCGCGTGCCCCGCGACCACCTCGGCGGCACGGGCGCCGAGGGCCGCGAAGGAGGTCTGCGGATGGGCGCTGCGCCGGGCCCCGGGCCAGGTGCGCACCGCCTCCGGGACCACCCCGACACCGCGCGAGGGCGTGATCAGCGGGTCGTAGGCGGGCGTCGCCGCGCGCACCGTCTCCCACCACTCCTCGGGCACCGGCGGGCTGGTCCACAGGGCGGGGTCGGAGAGGTCGCCGGTCTGGGTCGGGACCACCAGGGTGCCGCTCGGGCCGAGCACGTCGAGCAGTGCCTGGACGACCGCGACGGGGCCTCCGCAGACCCAGCCGAGCGAACTGAGGGACGAGTGCGCGAGGAGGGTGTCGCCGGTGCGCACACCCAGTTCGCGCAGCCCGGCGGCGAGCGTTCCGCGGGTGACGAGTGGGCCGGTCGGAGGGGGTGCGGGCATGCGGGGGAGTGTTCCTGAAGCCGCGTCCGGGCGCCAGCGAATTGCCCCCGGGTGATCGATCAAAGATCGTTTCCGCAGGTCAGCTTAGGTATGCCTAAGTGACGCAGGGCACCGTTCGATGATCCGGGCGCGGCTTGCCCGCCCCGAAGGAATTACGCAACAATGGCGTTGTGAAAAACGTCGGTGAGGCTCCGCAGGAGGAACTCGCGACCGGTGAGCGGTCCACCCGCAACCGGGTCGCGCGCTCCATCCTGGACCACGGACCCTCGACCGTCGCAGAGCTCGCCGGACGCCTGGGCCTGACCCAGGCCGCCGTCCGGCGGCACCTCGACGCCCTGGTCTCCGACGACGTGGTGGAGGCCCGCGAGCAGCGGGTCTACGGCGCGCGCACGCGCGGGCGGCCCGCCAAGGTCTTCGCGCTCACCGACTGCGGCCGGGACGCCTTCGACCAGTCGTACGACAAGCTGGCCGCCGACGCCCTGCGCTGGATCGCCGAGCAGGAGGGCGGGGAGCAGGCGATCGCCGCCTTCGCCCGTGCCCGGATCGCCGCCCAGTCGGGCGCCTACCGCAAGGCCGTGGAGTCCGCCCCCGCCGAGAAGCGCGCGGAAGCGCTGGCCAAGGCGCTGACCGAGGACGGGTACGCTGCTACCGCGCGGAGCGCGCCCCACCCCCAGCAGGGCGAGCAGCTGTGCCAGCACCACTGCCCGGTCGCCCACGTCGCGGAGCAGTTTCCGCAGCTGTGCGAGGCGGAGACGGAATTCTTCGCCGAGCTGCTCGGTACGCATGTACAGCGGCTCGCGACCATCGCGCACGGCGACGGCGTCTGCACCACGTTCATTCCGAAGACTTCGAAGCCCTCCGGGACCGCCGAGACGGCGTCCGGGACGACTTCCAAGACCTACAACGCATCTGCAAGCACGGCCGGGAGGAACCCCGCATGACTCTCCCCACGGAGACTGCTCACCCCGAGCTCGAGGGACTGGGCAAGTACGAATACGGCTGGGCCGACTCCGACACGGCCGGCGCCTCTGCCAAGCGCGGCATCAACGAGGACGTCGTCCGCGACATCTCCGCGAAGAAGAACGAGCCGGAGTGGATGACCAAGCTCCGCCTCAAGGGCCTGCGCCTCTTCGAGAAGAAGCCCATGCCGAACTGGGGCTCGGACCTGTCGGGGATCGACTTCGACAACATCAAGTACTTCGTGCGCTCCACGGAGAAGCAGGCGGAGTCCTGGGAGGACCTGCCCGAGGACATCAAGAACACGTACGACAAGCTCGGCATCCCCGAGGCGGAGAAGCAGCGCCTCGTCGCCGGTGTCGCGGCCCAGTACGAGTCGGAGGTCGTCTACCACCAGATCCGCGAGGACCTGGAGGAGCAGGGCGTCATCTTCCTGGACACCGACACGGCCCTCAAGGAGCACCCGGAGCTCTTCAAGGAGTACTTCGGCACCGTCATCCCCGTCGGTGACAACAAGTTCGCCTCGCTGAACA
The DNA here is from genome assembly GCF_044754585.1 of Streptomyces sp. NPDC093065. Taxonomy (NCBI): domain Bacteria; kingdom Bacillati; phylum Actinomycetota; class Actinomycetes; order Kitasatosporales; family Streptomycetaceae; genus Streptomyces; species Streptomyces sp. NPDC093065. The sequence goes on from NZ_JBIVPJ010000040.1 coordinate 15,980, forward strand.
GCGCCGTGTGGTCCGGCGGCTCCTTCATCTACGTGCCGAAGGGCGTGCACGTCGAGATCCCGCTCCAGGCCTACTTCCGTATCAACACGGAGAACATGGGCCAGTTCGAGCGGACCCTGATCATCGTCGACGAGGGTGCCTACGTGCACTACGTCGAGGGCTGCACCGCGCCGATCTACAAGTCGGACTCGCTGCACTCCGCCGTGGTCGAGATCATCGTCAAGAAGAACGCCCGCTGCCGCTACACCACCATCCAGAACTGGTCGAACAACGTCTACAACCTGGTCACCAAGCGCGCCGTGGCGTACGAGGGCGCGACCATGGAGTGGATCGACGGCAACATCGGCTCCAAGGTGACGATGAAGTACCCGGCCGTCTACCTGATGGGCGAGCACGCCAAGGGCGAGACCCTGTCCATCGCCTTCGCGGGCGAGGGCCAGCACCAGGACGCCGGCTCCAAGATGGTCCACATGGCGCCGAACACCTCCTCCAACATCGTCTCGAAGTCCGTGGCGCGCGGCGGCGGCCGCACCTCCTACCGCGGTCTCGTAGAGATCGGCGAGGGCGCCCACGGCTCCAAGTCGAACGTGCTGTGCGACGCGCTGCTCGTCGACACCATCTCCCGCTCCGACACGTACCCCTACGTGGACGTCCGCGAGGACGACGTGTCCATGGGCCACGAGGCGACCGTCTCCAAGGTCTCCGAGGACCAGCTCTTCTACCTGATGAGCCGCGGTCTGAGCGAGTTCGAGGCGATGGCGATGATCGTGCGCGGCTTCGTCGAGCCGATCGCCAAGGAGCTGCCCATGGAGTACGCCCTCGAACTCAACCGGCTGATCGAGCTGCAGATGGAGGGCGCGGTCGGCTGACCCCCGCCCCCACCGCAGTCACCATTCAGGAACGTAGGAAGAGAGCAGACCGACAGCCATGGCTGAGGCTCAGAACATCCCCGTGGGGTCCACCACCGCGGGCCAGATCGCGGTGGCCGCCGAGTCGACCGTCGCCACGCGCATGAGCGCACCCGCGTCCTTCGACGTGGCGGACTTCCAGGTCCCCCACGGCCGCGAGGAGGAGTGGCGGTTCACCCCGCTGGAGCGGCTGCGCGGGCTGCACGACGGCACCGCCGTCGCCACCGGCGACGGCGTGAAGGTCGACATCGACGCGCCCGAGGGCGTCGTCGTCGAGACCGTCGGCCGCGACGACGCGCGCATCGGCCGGGCCGGTACCCCCGTGGACCGGGTCGCCGCCCAGGCCTACTCGGCGTTCGAGAAGGCCGGCGTGATCACCGTCCCCAAGGAGACGGTCCTCGCCGAGCCGATCCGCATCGCCGTGCACGGCGAGGGCGGCACCGCCTACGCCCACCAGGTCGTCGAGCTGGGCGCCTTCGCCGAGGCCGTGGTCGTCATCGACCACACCGGCGACGCGGTGCTCGCCGCCAACGTCGACTACGTGCTGGGCGACGGCGCCAAGCTGACCGTCGTCTCCGTCCAGGACTGGGACGACAAGGCCGTCCACGTCGGCCAGCACAACGCGCTGGTCGGCCGCGACGCGACCTTCAAGTCCTTCGTCGTCACCTTCGGCGGCGACCTGGTCCGCCTCCACCCGCGCGTCGCCTACGCGGGACCCGGCGGCGAGGCCGAGCTGTTCGGCCTGTACTTCACCGACGCCGGCCAGCACCAGGAGCACCGCCTCCTGGTCGACCACAACGTCCCGCACTGCAAGTCCAACGTCGTCTACAAGGGCGCGCTCCAGGGCGACGACGCGCACGCGGTGTGGATCGGCGACGTGCTCATCGAGGCCGCGGCCGAGGGCACCGACACCTACGAGATGAACCGCAACCTCGTCCTCACCGACGGCGCGCGGGTCGACTCGGTGCCGAACCTGGAGATCGAGACCGGCGAGATCGTCGGCGCCGGCCACGCCTCCGCCACCGGCCGCTTCGACGACGAGCAGCTCTTCTACCTGATGGCCCGCGGCATCCCCGAGCTGGACGCCCGCCGCCTGGTGGTCCACGGCTTCTTCGCCGAGCTGGTCCAGCAGATCGGCGTCGCGGACATCGAGGAGCGCCTGCTCGCCAAGATCGCGGAAGAGCTGGAGGCGTCGGTCGCATGACCTTCGTACGCGTCTGTGGAGCGGACGAGCTGGAGGAGGACACCCCCAAGCGGGTGGAACTCGACGGCACGCCGATCTCCGTCGTGCGGACCGAGGGCGAGGTCTTCGCGATCAACGACATCTGCTCGCACGCGAACGTCTCGCTGGCCGAGGGCGAGGTCGACGACTGCCACATCGAGTGCTGGCTGCACGGCTCGCGCTTCGACCTCCGCTCCGGCAAGCCCGACAGCCTTCCGGCGACGCGCCCCGTCCCCGTTTACCCCGTAAAGATCGAAGGGGACGACGTGCTCGTCTCCCTCACCCAGGAGTCCTGAGGCACCCATGGCAACGCTTGAAATCCGAGACCTGCACGTCACCGTCGAGGCCGACAACGCCACGAAGGAGATCCTCAAGGGCGTCGACCTCACCGTGAAGCAGGGCGAGACGCACGCCATCATGGGCCCCAACGGCTCCGGCAAGTCGACCCTCGCCTACTCGCTGGCGGGTCACCCCAAGTACACGATCACCGGCGGCACCGTCACCCTCGACGGCGAGGACGTCCTGGAGATGTCCGTCGACGAGCGCGCCCGCGCCGGCCTCTTCCTCGCCATGCAGTACCCGGTCGAGGTCCCCGGCGTCTCCGTCTCCAACTTCCTGCGCACCTCCGCCACCGCCGTCCGCGGCGAGGCCCCCAAGCTGCGGCACTGGGTCAAGGAGGTCAAGGAGGCCATGGAGCGCCTCAACATGGACCCCTCCTTCGCCGAGCGCAACGTCAACGAGGGCTTCTCCGGCGGTGAGAAGAAGCGCCACGAGATCCTTCAGCTGGAGCTGCTCAAGCCGAAGATCGCGGTCCTCGACGAGACCGACTCCGGCCTGGACGTCGACGCCCTGCGCGTCGTCTCCGAGGGCGTCAACCGGGTCCGCGAGACCGGCGAGGTCGGCACCCTGCTGATCACGCACTACACGCGCATCCTGCGCTACATCAAGCCCGACCACGTCCACGTCTTCGCCAACGGCCGCATCGCCGAGTCCGGCGGCGCCGAGCTGGCCGACAAGCTGGAGGCCGAGGGCTACGAGGCATACACGAAGGGCGGCGCATCCGAGTGACACAGCTGCCGGGCCTCCTCGACACCGAGGCGATCCGCAAGGACTTCCCCATCCTGGACCGCCAGGTCCACGACGGCCGGAAACTCGTCTACCTCGACAACGCCGCGACCTCGCAGACCCCCCGCCAGGTCATCGACGTGCTCGACGAGTACTACGAGCAGCACAACGCCAACGTCCACCGTGGCGTGCACGTCCTCGCCGAGGAGGCCACGGCGCTGTACGAGGGCGCGCGTGACAAGGTCGCGGAGTTCATCAACGCGCCCTCGCGCAACGAGGTGATCTTCACCAAGAACGCCTCGGAGTCCCTCAACCTGGTCGCCAACATGCTGGGCTGGGCCGACGACCCCTACCGCGTGGACCACGAGACCGAGATCGTCATCACGGAGATGGAGCACCACTCCAACATCGTGCCGTGGCAGCTGCTCGCGCAGCGCACCGGTGCGAAGCTCCGCTGGTTCGGTCTCACGGACGACGGCCGCCTGGACCTGTCCAACATCGACGAGGTCATCACCGAGAAGACGAAGATCGTCTCCTTCGTGCTGGTCTCCAACATCCTGGGCACCCAGAACCCGGTCGAGGCGATCGTGCGCCGCGCCCAGGAGGTCGGCGCGCTGGTGTGCGTCGACGCCTCCCAGGCCGCACCGCACATGCCGCTGGACGTGCAGGCCCTCCAGGCCGACTTCGTGGCCTTCACCGGCCACAAGATGTGCGGCCCGACCGGCATCGGCGTCCTGTGGGGCCGCCAGGAGCTGCTCGAGGACCTGCCCCCGTTCCTCGGCGGCGGCGAGATGATCGAGACCGTCTCGATGCACTCCTCCACCTACGCACCTGCCCCGCACAAGTTCGAGGCGGGCACGCCCCCGATCGCGGGTGCGGTCGGCCTGGGCGCCGCGATCGACTACCTGAACTCGATCGGCATGGACAGGATCCTCGCCCACGAGCACGCGCTGACCGAGTACGCGGTCAAGCGCCTGCTGGAGGTCCCCGACCTGCGCATCATCGGCCCCACCACGGCCGAGGAGCGCGGCGCGGCGATCTCCTTCACGCTGGGGGACATCCACCCGCACGACGTGGGCCAGGTCCTCGACGAGCAGGGCATCGCGGTCCGGGTCGGCCACCACTGCGCCCGCCCCGTCTGCCTGCGCTACGGAATTCCTGCGACCACGCGAGCGTCGTTCTATCTGTACTCCACGCCGGCCGAGATCGACGCACTGGTCGACGGCCTGGAGCACGTACGGAACTTCTTCGGCTGACGGGACGAGCGAAGAGCATGAAGCTGGACTCCATGTACCAGGAAGTCATCCTGGACCACTACAAGAACCCGCACGGGCGGGGCTTGCGGGATGGCGACGCCGAGGTCCACCACGTCAACCCCACCTGCGGGGACGAGATCACGCTCCGCGTGAAGTACGACGGCACGACGATCAGCGACGTCAGCTACGAGGGCCAGGGCTGCTCCATCAGCCAGGCGAGCGCCTCCGTGCTGAACGACCTGCTGGTCGGCAAGGACCTGGCCCAGGCGCAGCGGATCCAGGAGACCTTCCTGGAGCTGATGCAGTCCAAGGGCAGGATCGAGCCCGACGACGCGATGGAGGAGGTCCTGGAGGACGCGGTCGCGTTCGCCGGGGTCTCGAAGTACCCGGCCCGGGTCAAGTGCGCCCTGCTGAGCTGGATGGCCTGGAAGGACGCGACGGCCCAGGCGCTGGACGGCGCCGACGCCGAGAAGGAGACGACGGCATGAGCGAGACCCTGGAGATGAAGCCGGCCTCGGAGGAGGAACTCCGCGAGGCCCTGATGGACGTCGTGGACCCCGAGCTGGGCATCGACGTCGTCAACCTCGGCCTGATCTACGGCATCCACGTCGACGACGCGAACATCGCGACGATCGACATGACGCTGACGTCGGCGGCCTGCCCGTTGACGGACGTGATCGAGGACCAGGCCAAGTCCGCCACGGACGGCCTGGTCAGCGAGTTGCGCATCAACTGGGTCTGGATGCCGCCGTGGGGCCCCGACAAGATCACGGACGACGGCCGCGAGCAGCTGCGCGCGCTCGGGTTCAACGTCTGAGCCACACCGGCGACCTCGTTTCGGAGAACGGCGACACCCTCGGGTGTCGCCGTTCCCGTGTCCGCGCCCGTCCCCGTTATGTACGCTCGTACACATGGGATATCTGCTCCTGGCCGGAGCCATCGCCGCCGAGGTCGCCGGCACCACCGCCATGAAGTACAGCGAGGGCTTCAGCAGACTGGTGCCCTCCCTGCTGACGGCCCTCGGATACCTGCTCTCCTTCTCACTGCTCGCCCAGACCCTGAAGGTCCTGTCCATGGGGACCGCCTACGCGATCTGGGCCGGGGTGGGCACGGCCGCCATCGCTGCCATCGGGATGGCCTTCATGGGGGAGGGGATGACGGCGACCAAGGCCGCCGGGATCGCGCTGATCATCATCGGTGTCGTCGTCCTCAATCTGGGCGGGGCGCACTGATGCCCCGCCGCCACGACCCCGAGCGCCGACAGCGCCTCATCGACGCCGCGATCCGCGTCGTCGGCCGTGCGGGCATCGCCGGGCTCAGCCACCGCACCGTGGCCGCCGAGGCGGACGTGCCGCTCGGCTCCACCACCTACCACTTCGCGACCCTCGACGACCTCATGGTCGCCGCCCTGCGCCAGGCCAACGAGGGCTTCGCCAAGGTCGTCGCCGCCCACCCCGCGCTCTGCGACCCCGAGTCCGACCTGCCCGCCGAACTGGCCCGCGTCCTCGGCGAATGGCTCGGCGGCGACCGCACCGGCGTGGAGCTGGAGTACGAGCTGTACCTCGCCGCCCTGCGCCGCCCCGCGCTGCGCCCGGTCGCCGCGGAGTGGGCCGAGGGCGTGGGCGCCCTGCTCGCCGCCCGCACGGACCCCACCACGGCCCGCGCCCTGGTCGCCGTACTCGACGGCATCTGCCTCCAGGTCCTGCTGACGGACACGCCGTACGACGAGGAGTACGCCCGGGAGGTGCTGGCCCGGCTGGTCCCCGCGCCCGGCACCCGAGACGGCCGGGGTCCCGGCTCGCATCCACCGGCGACCGCCGGTTAGGTTGCCCTCATGACCGACACGACTGCTCCCCGCACCACCGGCGCCGTGGCCGCCGGCCTCGCCACGATCGCCGCCGACGGCACCGTCCTCGACACCTGGTTCCCGGCCCCCGAACTGACCGCCGAGCCCGGCCCGTCCGGTACCGAGCGCCTGAGCGCCGAACAGGCCGCCGAACTCCTCGGCGGCGGCGCCACCGCGGCGGTCGGCCCGGACGCCCGCCGGGGCGTCGAGGTGGTCGCGGTCCGCACGGTCATCTCCTCGCTGGACGAGAAGCCGGTCGACACGCACGACGTCTACCTGCGCCTGCACCTGCTCTCCCACCGCCTGGTCGAGCCGCACGGCCAGAGCCTGGACGGCATCTTCGCCCACCTCGCCAACGTCGCCTGGACCTCACTGGGCCCGGTCGCCGTCGACGACATCGAGAAGGTGCGCCTCAACGCCCGCGCCGAGGGCCTGCACCTCCAGGTCACCTCGATCGACAAGTTCCCCCGCATGACGGACTACGTCGCCCCCAAGGGCGTGCGCATCGCCGACGCCGACCGCGTCCGGCTCGGCGCACACCTGGCCGAGGGCACCACCGTCATGCACGAGGGCTTCGTCAACTTCAACGCCGGCACGCTCGGCACCTCGATGGTCGAGGGCCGCATCTCCGCCGGCGTCGTCGTCGGCGACGGCTCCGACATCGGCGGCGGCGCCTCCACCATGGGCACCCTCTCCGGCGGCGGCAACGTCCGCATCGTCATCGGCGAGCGCTGCCTGGTCGGCGCCGAGGCGGGCGTCGGGATCGCGCTGGGCGACGAGTGCGTGGTCGAGGCCGGCCTCTACGTCACCGCGGGCACCCGCGTCACGATGCCCGACGGCCAGGTCGTCAAGGCCCGCGAACTCTCCGGCGCCGACAACATCCTCTTCCGCCGCAACTCGGTCACCGGCACGGTCGAGGCCCGCCCGAACAACGCGGTGTGGGGGGGCCTGAACGAGGTACTGCACAGCCACAACTGACGGCACGTCCGCCGAGCGCCCTTCCTGCCCGTCGCGGGGAGGGCGCTCGCACGTACGGACGAGTGGCCGTGGCGGATGAACGCCTGGGAAGAAGAGCGAGCGGGGTGTGGCGCGCCTGCCGGCCAGGGTGGGCGCCGCGGTGCCGGTGTGCCGTGGGCCGGTGTGGGCCGCCGGGGCCGCCGGTGGACGTGCTGGAGCACACCCTGCTGTTCGGGGACGGCTACGCCCGGAACTGAGCGGTGCCGGCGGTCAGTTCCGCGTGGGCGGTCAGCAGGCCGGCCGTGGTCTCCCGGTCCGCGGGCCGCAGCGGTGCGCGGACCGGGCCCGCGGGCAGGTCCAGCGCGCCGAGGAGGGCCTTGGCGGTGACCGTGCCGGGCAGGCCCGACGCCGTCATCGCCTCGATGAGCGGGACCGCCCGGCGCTGGAGCAGAGCGGCCCGCCCGGTGTCGCCCGCGTCGAAGGCGTCCAGGACGGCACGGAACAGCTCCGGCGCGACGTTGGCGACGGTGCTGACACAGCCCGCCGCGCCGATCGCGTAGAGGGCCAGGACCTGTTCGTCGCAGCCCGCGTAGTACGCGAGACCGGTGCGGGACAGCACCTTCTGGGTGCCGAGGAGGTCGTACGAGCAGTCCTTGACGGCGACGATCCTCGGGTGCCCGGCGAGTCGGACCAGGGTGTCGGGCTCGATGCGGGTGCCGGTGCGGCCCGGGATGTCGTAGAGCATCACCGGCAGGCCGCTCGCGTCGGCGACCTCGCGGAAGTGCGCCTCCAGGGCGTCCTGCGGGGGCCTGCTGTAGTACGGGGCGACGACCAGGAGTCCGTCCGCGCCGGCCTTCTCGGCGGCCACGGCCAGTTCCACGGTGTGCCGGGTGTCCGCGGTGCCGATCCCCGCGACGAGTGCGGCGCGGTCCCCGACGGCTTCCCTGACCGCCGTCACCAGTGCCGCCTTCTCGGCGTCCGTGGTGGTCGGCGACTCGCCCGTGGTGCCGGACAGCACGAGGCCGTCGCAGCCCCGCGAGACCAGCCGCTCGGCGAGGCGCCGGGCACCGTCGAGGTCGAGGGTGCCCGACTCGGTGAAGGGCGTGACCATGGCGCACAGGGTGCGGCCGAAGGGGGCGCGGCGGTCGTCTTCTGTCGTCATGGGAGTAGTGTCGGCCGACCGATGGTGTAGCTCCACTTAATTCTTCTACGAGGTGTATGTAAGGAATGCTTCAGCGTGAGGGGGTGCCGTGCCGGTGCGGGTAGTGCCGTCCGCGCCGGGGTACCCGGGGTGCTCCGAACCGAGAGGAGGCGGGAACACCGTGACCGGAACCATGCACACCAGGCCGGTGCGCGACGAGCAGCACTCCGTGGGCGAACTCGTCGGGCAGGCCACCGAACAGCTCTCCCGGCTCGTGCGCCAGGAAGTGGCCCTCGCCAAGATGGAACTGGCGGAGAAGGGCAAGCGGGCCGGGCGCGGCGGCGGAATGCTCGGTGCCGCGGGCGCCATCGCCTACGTGGGCCTGTTCGCCCTGGCCGGCACGGCCGCCGCCGCGCTCTCGCTGGTACTGCCCGTATGGGCGGCGGCGCTCATCGTCACGGCGGCGCTCTTCGTGATCGCCGGCGTACTGGCCATGACCGGTCGCGCCCAGCTCCGCCGGGCCGTGCCACCCAAGCCCGAGGAAGCCCTCGGCAGCGTCAGGGCCGACGTGGACCAGATCAGGGAAAGGGCACATCGATGACCGACGCGACGAGCCGGGACGGTACGAGGAGCGGCTCCACCGCGCAGCCGGTCGGCGGGGCCAAAGGCCCCGACGAGCTGCGGCAGCAGATCGAACAGACCCGCGGACAGCTCGGCGACACCGTGGAGGAGCTGGCGGGCAAGGCCGACGTGAAGGGCCGAGCCAAGGCCCGGGCCGCCGATCTGAAGGACAAGGCCGGTGCCATGAGCGTGCAACTGCGCAGCTCCGCCGCGCATGCCGGGCACGCCGTGCAGGGCAGGGCGGGCCGGGCCGGTCACGCCGCGCACGACAAGGCGGACCGCGCCCGGGACACCGCGGAGCTGCACACCCCGCCGGGACGGGCGCGGGGCGCGGTGCGCGCGGGGCTCGGTCACCCGCGCGCCGTGCTGGTCGCCGGGGCGGCGGCGGGCGTGGTGGTCGCGGCGAGCCTCGTGCGGCGCCGTCAGCACGGGCACTGCTGAGGCGCGCACGGGGAACGACGCGGTGTGGCGAGGGGCTCCGGGCGGGGCCCCTCGCCACGTGCGTCCCGCCGGAACCGGCAGAGGCTTGACCTCAACCTTGGTCGAGGTCGGAGGGTGGTGCGTGCACCGGTCGTGTCCAGCGGCCGTGTGCACCGACCGCGCGTACACACCGCGCACCCGACGACCCCACGATCACCGGAGGCCGGCATGACCCGCCGCACCGACGCCCATCCCCGGCTCGACCGCCCCGACGTCCTGGCGCCCTTCTTCAGCACCTGGAGGGTGGGCACGCCGGAACGGCAGCGGCAGACCGTCGACGCCATCGCCCGCGCCTGGGGGAGGCGGCCCTGGCCCGGCGAAGACCTGCGCGGCTACCACGTCTACACCGGGCACGACGGCAGCACCCTGCTGCACCACTCCCAGTGGGCGAGCGAGCAGGCGTACGAGGCCTTCGCGAAGACACACCGGCAGGAGCGCGTCGACGAGATCGACACCGCCGTGCCGGGCATCGAACGGCTCGGGCTCGGCAGGTACCGGCGCTACCGCAGCGCGACCCGCGAGGACCGGGCCGCGGCCGTCGCCCCCGGCTGCATCGTGATCGTCGACGTCGAGTTCGAGTCGCCCGACGCCGACCGGCAGCGCGCCTGGGTCGACGCCGTCTTCGAGGCACTGGAGAGCGAGCCGAACCCGCGCCCCGGCGGCATCTCCGCCCACTTCCATCTCGGCACCGACGGCACCCGCGTCCTCAACTACGCCGAGTGGGAGAGCGCGCGGGCCCACCTCGACGCCCTCGCCGCACCCGGCGACGGTGTCGGCTCGGCGACCCCCCAGTGGGAGCGGGTGCAGAACTGGCCGGGCCTGAAGAACAGCACGGTCAACCGCTACGACCACGCGCTGGGCCTCGTGCCCCGCTGAAGCCGGACCCGCCCCCCACCGGGGCCCTGTTACGGACGGAACCGCAGCACCTGCGGGTCGTGGTCGCTGATCTGGTCGTGGAACTCGCTGTTGACGTGCACGCTGTCGTAGGACAGGTGACCGTCCCGGCGGACCGACGGGCTGACCAGGATCTGGTCCAGGACCTGGCTGTTGCCCTGGTACACGTACGAGTAGCGCTCACTCCTGGGCAGCGACTTCACCGCCGACCACAGGGCGCCGTCGTCCTCCAGGAGCCGGGCGGTCTTCGAGAACTCGAAGTCGTTGATGTCGCCGAGGGCGACGACGTCCGCGTTTTTCTGGGCGGCCAGGATCCCCTTGACGAAGGTGTTCACCACCTTCGCCTGGGCGTGGCGCTGGGTCTCCGAACCGCGCGACGGCGGCTGGTACTGCGCCGTCAGACCCTGGTCGCCGCCCTTGGAGTTGAAGTGGTTGGCGACCACGAAGACCGTCCGGCCGCGGAAGACGAACTCGCCGGCCAGCGGCTTGCGGCTGTCCTCCCAGGCCGGGTTCGCCGGGTCCACCCGGCCGGGGGAGAGGGTCAGCGCCGCCTTGCCGCGCACCTTGCGCACCCCGGTCGCCGTGGTGGCGTCGCCGCCCGCCCGGTCGGTGAACGAGACCCGCTCGGGGTTGAACAGGAACGCCTGGCGGATGTTGCCGCCGGGCTCGCCGCCGTCCGCCTTGTCGACCGGGTCGATGCCCCGCCAGTCGTAGCGCGGGCCGCCGGCCGCGACGATCGCGTCGATCAGCTTGCCGACCGTCGCGTCGGCCGTCACCGTGCCGTCGTCCGTGGCGCCGTTGTCGTCCTGGATCTCCTCCAGCGACACGATGTCCGGCGACTTCAGGTTGTGCACGATCGCCTCGGCGTGCGCGGCGAACGTGTCGTCCGACGGGTCGAGGTTCTCCACGTTGTACGTCGCCACCGCCAGCTCGCGTCCGCTCTGCCGGCGCGTCGACTCGCGCTCCGTGCCGCCGCGTTCCAGGGCGCCGATCTCGCCCGCGACCAGGGTGTAGCCGCCGTACTGGTTGTAGTCCATCGGACCGGCGGTGGTGCCGGCCAGCGTGTCGCCCACGTCGGCGGCGGGGAAGTCGGCCGGCGTGCCCAGCGACTGGATCTGCAGCCGGCCGGTGTTCTGGTCGTCGTAGGAGCCGTAGACCGTGCCGCCGCGGCGGTTCGGGTTCTCCCAGGGCTTCACCGTGACCCACAGCTCGGTGTACGGGTCCGAGGCGCCCACCACACGGGCGTCGGCGACCCGGACGTTCATGCCCTCCAGGGACTCGTAGTAGTCCAGGGCGTACTTCGCGGGCTTCAGCGGCAGGGCGTTGACCGACCCGTTCGCGCTCCGGTCGCCCTCGGGGGCGTACGCGCGCGGCACGGAGCGGGCGGAGACGGTCGTCGGGGCGGGGACCGCGTTGCCGCTCGAGACGACGGCGACCGCCGGGCGGGTGATCTCGGTCACCGACTGGTTCCCCGAGGACGTGCCGCCGGGCACGTACTCCGAGACCGTGCCGGAGACGGTGACCGCGTCACCGACGGCCACCTCGGGGGCCTTGCTCGTGAAGACGAAGACGCCCTCACTGGTGGCCGGGTCGGCGTCCGGCCGCGGGTCCTGCATCCAGAAGCCCTTGGAGGAGCCGTAGTCGCGGACGCCGGTGACGATTCCGGCCACGTCCGTGACCTGCTTCCCGGCGTACGGGGACAGCCTGGTGCTGCCCTGGATGTCGTGGACGCGCACGGGGTCGGCCGGGGCGGAACCGGCGTGCGCGGGCACGGTGAGGACGACGGTGGACGCCGCCGAGCAGACGGCGGCGACGGTGAGCGCGGCGAGGCGCGCGGAGGACTTGCTGGCCAACGGATCCCTCCGGGGACGTGTCGTGGCACCGGGACGAGGGCGGGGTGCGAGGGGCAACCGGGCGCACACCGGACAGGTGGGACCTGAGTGAACACCTGTCCCCCCGGCCCGCCCCCGCTTTCTACGCGCGTCAATCTCCTGCTTGGTCACGCCGGTTGTCAAGGTTTCGGCCATGTACACCACCCGTCGGGGAGATGAACCGGGCGGCATGGGTGGAAACCCGTCTAGGCTGAGCCGTTGAGCCGTACGCGGCCCGGATCCGGATGAGCTCCGGGCGGGGCCGTACGGCGGTCGAAAGGCGCGCGAGGAGAAACTTCCGATGTCAGACAGCTCCACCCTGCCGCCCGCACGGCTGCGCCCCGAAGCGGAGCTGGCCCGCGACGCGCTGTCCGCGCCCGTGCTGGCCCGGGCCGTGCGGCTGGCCCGCTGGGCCGGCCCCGGCACCCGCGTCGACGCCGGGGGCGGACTCGTCGAGGAACAGCTGCCCGCGGCGGCCGAACAGCTCGGGCTGAGCGGGGACGACGCCGCCGCGTACGCGAGCGAGGCCTGGCGGATCGCCGTGGACACCGGGCTCGTCGACATCACCGACGAGGAGGCCGGCACCGTGGCCACGGGCGAGGACCTCGCCCTGCTCACCGGCTCCCCCCAGGACGTGCTCGGCGTCTGGCTCACCGCCCTGGAGGCGGTCCTCGCCGACGCGAGCGTGCCCGACCTCGACGACCTGGTCGACGCGATGGCCGAGGGCGGCGAGGTCGACCTCTCCTCCCTCGACTGGGACCCCGACGCCGAGTCCGAGTTCCTCGACGGCGTGCTCGGCAACCTCTACCTGCTCACCGTCGGCGAGGAGGGCCCCGGCGACGCCCCGGTGCCGCTGCCCGCGCTGGCCGCCTCCGTGATCGTGCCCAGCGACATGGGCGAGCCGAGCAACGAGGTCCTGGAGCAGGTGTCGGACGCGATGATGCGCCTGGACGACCAGTTCCGGCTGCTCGAGCCGATCGGCCTCGTCGAGTACCAGCCGGTCGACGAGGCGCTCATGGCCGACGCCGACGAGGAGCCGGCCGCCCCCGTCGACGAGGCCGACGTCTCCCGCTACGGCATGGTGCGGCTCACCCCGCTCGGCCTGTACGGGCTGCGCGCCCGGCTCCTGGACGCCGGCTTCGAGGCACCCGCCGTCGGCGACCTCGCCGGCAAGGGCGCCGACGCGCTGCTCGACGGCACCGCCCCCTTCCCGCCGGCCGCCGCCCACGCCGAGACCGAGCTGTGGCTGGCCGGACGGGGCCCGCTCGACGCCGCCCGCGAACTCCTCGCGGCGGCCCGCGGTTCCGACACCGGCGCGCCGCTGCGCCGGCTCCGCTGCCAGCAGGCGCTCTCCCTCGTCGGCGCGGAGGCCGAGCCCGCGCTGCGGGAAGTCCTCGACGACGCCGAACTGGGCGGCCTGGCCCGGGTGTGGCTCACCGAGCACGGCGCCCGGGACGTGCCGGCCCCGCCGCAGGAGATGGTCTTCTGGCTGACCGTCGACACGGTCGCCGCGCAGCTCGCCGCCGAGGGCAACTCCGAGGAACTGCGCGCCCTGGTGGAGGGCCTGGCCCAGCAGCACAGCGGCTTCTTCGACACGGCCTGGCGGGTCGAGCACCCGGCCACGCCGGACGTCCTGGAGGCGATGGGGCGGCTGCACCCCGACAAGAAGATCGCCAAGGAGGCCCGCAAGGCGGCGTTCAAGGCACGCTCCCAGCAGGGCGGCTGACGGGCCCGGAACAGCGAGCACCGGGCCCCGCCCCGCCGTCCCGGGGAGCCGCCCCGGCGTGGTGGCCGGCGGCCGAGGGGGGCGGCGGGCGGCGGGCCAGGTGGCGGCCGTCTGGGCGTCCGTGGGTGGTGTGCCGGGGGCCGGAGAGGTCTTCGCCAGTTCAACTCCCGTTCAGGGACCGGCGGGAGTCCCGTTCAGACGCGGGCGGAACCGTGACGCCGGACCGAGGTCCGCCACCCTCCACGGCCCGCCCACCGTCACAGGAGACACCATGTCGCTCACCCGCAGGGACTTTGCCGGCCGATCCGCGCTCACCGGCGCCGGAGTCGTGCTGGCGGGCAGCGTCGGCGCCCTCGCCACCGCCCCGAACGCCCTCGCGTCCACGGACACCGACGGCACGGGGGAGGAGCACGGCCGCGGCCACGACCACGGTCACCACCACGGCGGGGTCGGCTACGGACCGCTGGTTCCCGACCCGGACGGCATCCTCGCCCTCCCCGCCGGCTTCCGGTACGAGATCATCACCTACTCCGGCCGGACCAGGCTGGAGTCCGGCGAGTACACCCCGTCCAACCACGACGGCACCGCCACCTTCGACGGCCCGCGCGGCACCACCCTCCTCGTCAACAACCACGAACTCGGCGGCCACCGCGACGAGTGGCCGCACCCCGTGCCGCTCACCGAGGGCCTCGTCTACGACCCGGCCGCCGCCGGCGGCTGCACCGTCGTCGAGGTCCGCCGCGGCGGCCACGTCGCGGAGTGGGTCGGCATCGCCGGCACCGCCACCAACTGCGCCGGCGGCAGCACCCCGTGGGGCACCTGGCTGACCTGCGAGGAGACCGAGGACCGGGCCGGTTCCAACGGCATGACCAAGGACCACGGCTACGTCTTCGAGGTCGACCCCGAGGACCGCCGCGCCAACCGCGACCCCCGGCCGGTCAAGGCGCTCGGCCGCTACGCCCACGAGGCCGTCGTCGTCGACCCCAAGCGCGGCCACCTGTTCCTCACCGAGGACGCCTCCGGCCCGAACGGCCTGCTCTACCGCTGGACCCCGCCGGAGCACTTCCGGCACGGCCGCGGCCGGCTGCGCACCCTCGCCGACGACGCCGGGGTCCTCCAGGCCTTCAAGTGCTTCGACTCCGGCGGCAAGTTCGTCGACGACCTCTCCCGCGCGACGAAGACCGGCACCGTCTACGGCGTCGACTGGGTCGACGTCCCCGACCGCGACGCGAGGACCACCTCCGTGCGCAAGCAGTTCACCGCGGGCGAGGTCACCCGCGCACGCAAGCTGGAGGGCATGTGGTGGGCCGACGGCGGCGCCTACATCGTCTCCTCCTACGCCCGTGACGAGAGCCCCGGCCGCCCGCACGACGGCCAGGTCTGGTTCTACGACCCCAAGCGCCGCACCCTGACCCTGAAGGTGCTGCTCGGCGTCAACCCCGACCCGTCCGCCGACGGCGCCTTCGACGGCCCCGACAACATCACCGTCTCCCCGTACGGCGGCCTGGTCGTCGCCGAGGACGGCGAGGGCGTCCAGCACCTGTTCGGCGCCACCGACAGCGGCCGCACCTACCCCATCGCCCGCAACGAACTGAACCTGGGCACCGAGGACGACCCCGAGTACAGCGAGTTCACCGGCGTCACCTTCTCGCCCGACGGCCGGACCCTCTACGCCAACATCCAGACGCCGGGCATCATGCTGGCTATCACGGGCCCGTGGAAGCGCCAGAAGCGCCGGTAATTAATTCGGTCGCCCGAGCGACGGCCGCCCTTTTAGAGTGATGAACGTCCAGGTGCGAAGGCAGGACCTACTTCCACTCATAATGGGGCGGCCGCGGGTTCGAATCCCGTCACCGGCACAACGCGCCGGTGTAGCTCAGAGGTTGGAGCACCTTGTCGGTTCCGCCGACCTGAACTCTGGACACCCAAGACTTCACGCACTTCCCGGTGCGCGGGCCGCGGCTACTTCTTCTCTCCAAAGAATCCCATGCCGCCGTCCACTTGATCTCGGGAGGCGCAGCAGCGAAGAGTGCCCGGTGCGCAGGCAGCGGATACTTCCTTTGACCGGACGGTTGCGGGTTCGAGTCCCGTCATCGACTTCGGGTCGGTGTAGCTCAATTCGGCAGAGCATCCGGACAGTCCCGTCGCCGATTCAGACCTCGGGCACCCTTCTGCTGCCGTGTCTCCCTCCGAAAACGTTCGAGCATTCGAGAATTCGGGGGAATTCACCATGGCGCGATTCAACTCCAGGACCGCCGCGAAGACGCAGCCGACCTCGCGCGTGACCTCGACCGGCCGGGTGCTGCGCACCTGCGAGGGCGGCCGGGGCACCGAGCGCGACGCGCGCTCCGAGCTCTACCTGCTCGCGGTGGCCGACTTCGTGTCCCAGCAGACCTTCTACGAGTCCGGCGCCGCCCGCGACGACCGCTTCGCCGCCCTCGTGCGCGAGCTCGCCGTCACCGACCCGTCCTGGACGGCCGGGCTGCTCGGCTGGTTGCGCGGCGAGGGCAACCTGCGCACCGCCTCGATCGTCGGCGCCGCCGAGTACGTCAAGGCCCGCCTCGACTCCGGAGTCACCGACGGGCCGACGAACCGGCGGGTCGTCGCCTCCGTGCTGCGGCGGCCCGACGAGCCCGGCGAGCTGCTCGCCTACTGGACCGCGGTCTGCGGGCGCGCCGTGCCCAAGCCGGTCAAGCGGGGTGTCGCCGACGCCGTACGACGGCTGTACCACGGCAAGTCGCTGCTGAAGTACGACACCGCGTCCAGGGGATTCCGCTTCGGCGACATCCTCAACCTGGTGCACGCGGCGCCCGACCCGGACAAGCCGTGGCAGGGCGAGCTGTTCCAGTACGCCCTCGACCGCCGGCACAACCCGGACACCGCGGTGCCGCCCGCCTCGAACCGTGTACTGACCGCGCACCGCGAGCTGATGGCGCTGCCCGTCGGCCGGCGGCGCGCGGTGGCCACGGCGCCCGACGGTGCCGAGCGGCTCGCGGCGGCGGGCATCACCTGGGAGATGCTGGCCGGCTGGCTCCAGGGCCCGATGGACAAGGCCGCCTGGGAAGCGGTGATCCCGTCCATGGGGCCGATGGCGCTGCTCCGCAACCTGCGCAATTTCGACGAGGCCGGTGTCTCGGACGAGGTCGCGGACCGGGTGGCGGCGCGGATCAGCGACCCGGCCGAGGTGGCGCGCTCGCGGCAGTTCCCCTTCCGCTACCTCGCCGCGTACCGGCACGCCCCGTCGCTGCGCTGGTCGTACCCGCTGGAGCGGGCGCTCGGTCACTCGCTGGCCAACGTGCCCGCGCTGCCCGGCCGGACGCTGGTCCTCGTGGACCGTTCGGGCTCGATGTTCTACTCGCGGATGTCGGACCGCTCCGAGCTGACCCGGGCCGACGCGGCGGCGGTCTTCGGCGCGGCGGTGGCGCTGCGTGCGGCCGACGCCGACCTGGTGGAGTTCGGTTCGTCGAGCAACCGCGTGAAGTACCGCGAGGGCGAGTCGGTGCTGAAGATCCTTGACCGCTTCGGAGATCTCGGTGGCACCGACACCACCGAGGCGGTACGGCGCCACTACAAGAAGCACGACCGGGTGCTGATCGTCACCGACGAGCAGTACGCCCACAGCCGGTACGGCGACCCGACCGAGCAGGTCCCGGCGAACGTGCCGGTCTACACCTGGAACCTCGCCGGGTACCGGGCGGGCCACGGTCCGTCGGGCCGGGCGAACCGGCACACCTTCGGCGGGCTCTCCGACGCCGCGTTCCGGATGGTTCCGCTGCTCGAGGCGGGCCGGGACGCCGCCTGGCCGTGGGAGGACCGCACCGGGCACGCGCGGTAGGGTGCCCGGAAGGTTGCCCGGTGTGCAGGGAGGGGCTGTGGCGCAGGTCAGGCCCATGCGGGCGGATGCCCGGCGTAATCGCGAGCGGCTGCTGGCGGTGGCGGCGGAGGCGTTCGCCGAGCACGGTGAGGGTGCCTCCCTGGACGACATCGCCCGCCGTGCGGGGGTGGGCGTCGGCACCCTCTACCGGCACTTTCCGACGCGGCAGGCGCTGCTGGAGGCCGCCTACCTGGGGCGCCTCGAAGCGATCGCGGCCCGCGCCGACGTGATCGCGGCGGCGCGGGCGCCGGGCGCGGCGCTCCTGGCGTGGCTCCAGGAGCTGGCCGCCGGGATGCTTCAGGTGCGCGGGCTGAAGGCACTGCTGGGCACCGCCGTCACGGGCGGCGGACCCGCGTGCGGCGACTGTGTGCGCGGCGCGGCGACCCGGCTCGTGCGGGCCGCGCAGGAGGCCGGTGCCCTGCGGCGGGACGTCGAGCCGGTCGAGGTGCTGCGGCTGCTGCACGGGGTGGTGACGGCGGCCGAGGCGGCCGACGAGGTGGGCGGGGCCGCCGTGCGGCGGTATCTGGCGCTGCTCATGGAGGGACTGGCGAGGCCGTAGGGGCACCGCCCGGCCGGGGGCACCCCTGCGGCCCGGTCGGCTACAGCGCCTGCGCGGCCGGCTTCACCATGCCGCGGACCGTGCGGGACTTGATGAAGTCGCCCATGGCGGTCATCTCCCACTCGCCGGAGTACTGGCGGATCAGCTTCGCCATCATCACGCCGGTCTGCGGCTCGGCGCTGGTGAGGTCGAAGCGGACCAGCTCCTCGCCGGTGGCGGCGTCCAGCAGGCGGCAGTAGGCCTTGGCGACCTCGGTGAACTTCTGGCCCGAGAACGAGTTCACCGTGAAGACCAGGCCGCTGACCTCCTGCGGGAGCCGGCCGAGGTCGACGACGATCACCTCGTCGTCGCCGCCGCCCTCACCGGTCAGGTTGTCGCCGGAGTGCTTGATCGCGCCGTTCACGATGGAGAGCTTGCCGAAGTAGCAGCTGTCGATGTGATTGCGCTGCGGGCCGTAGGCGATGACCGACGCGTCCAGGTCGATGTCCTTGCCGCGGTACGCCGGCTCCCAGCCGAGGCCCATCTTGATCTGGGAGAGCACCGGGCGGCCGCCCTTGACCAGGGACACCGTCTGGTTCTTCTGGAGGCTGACGCGGCCCTTGTCGAGGTTGATCTTGCCGCTGCCCGGGGCGGGGGCCGGCGGGGCGGCGGGCGGGGCGGGCGGAGTGGCGGGCATCGTGGGCGCGGCGGCGGGCGGCGGGGGTGTGGCCGCGTGGGACCGCTGCGGGGCCGCCGGCTGCGCCGGGGGAGCGGCCGGCGCGGGCTCCTCCACCGTGACGCCGAAGTCGGTCGCGATGCCCGCCAGGCCGTTGGCGTAGCCCTGGCCGACCGCGCGGGCCTTCCAGGCGCCGCCTCGCAGGTAGACCTCGACGATCACCAGGGCGGTCTCGGTGCCGAGCTGCGGGGGTGTGAAGGTGGCGAGGACGGAGCCGTCGTCCGCGTTGCGGATGGTGGCGGTCGGTTCGATGCCCTGGAAGGTCTGGCCGGCGGCGTCCGGGCTGGCGGTGACGACGATCTTCTCGATGCCCGGCGGGACGGCGGCGGTGTCGACCGTGATCGCGTCCGGGGCGGTGCCGCCGCCGGAGCGGTAGGTCACGCCCTGGCCGGTGGGCTGGTTGTAGAAGATGAAGTCGTCGTCGGAGCGCACCTTGCCGTCGGCGGTGAGCAGCAGGCCCGATACGTCGAGCCGCACGGGCGCGGCGACGTCCACCGTCACGCGGGCGGCGGAGAGGGGGATGTTCGAGCCGGGGGTCATAGCTGTCATGCCGGGTGAACGAGCGAGGGCGTTTTACCGTTCCCTTACCCGGCGGCCAATCGGGTCAGGGCCGTGTCCTGCCCGGTCAGCGGCGGTTTCGGGGGTGGTTGCGGGCCGTACGTTCGTTGCCGTGCTTGTAGTTGCCGGTCCAGCGGGCCATGACCAGCTGCGGGTCGCCCGCCGTGACCTCTTCGAGGAAGCGGGCGGCTCGGGAGCCGTTGAGGGTGGTGGCGGGGCGGTTGTGGTGGGTGATGTGGACGGTGCCGGACGCGGTGGCGGTGTAGGCGAAGCCGTGGGGTTGGGGCATGCGGGGATCGTACGGGGGGTGGGGGCGGCGGGCTCGGGGTTTTCGCCCCCGCCGCCCCTTCCCGTTCCCGTCCCGGGGGGGGGGGGGGGGGCCCCCCCCCCCCCCCCCCCCCCCGCCGCCCCGGCCCCCCCCCCCCCCGCCCCGCGGGGGGGGGGGGGGGGGGGGGGGGGGGGCGCGGCCGCCCCCCCCCCCCCCCGCGCCCCGC
>NZ_JBIVPJ010000041.1:0-35603 GCF_044754585.1 Streptomyces sp. NPDC093065
GCGATCTCCCACAGCCCGTCCGGAACAATCCAACTCCACGTACCCCGCCCCATGCCGAGTCCAACGACGCCTCTCCACGTAGGACACGGTCTAAGGAGCTGCCCGGAGGGTGGTTCCCCGGGCCGGACTCGGACCACACCGTGCTCGTTCCCCCCCCCGCAGCGCCCGCGTCGACGGCCGCGAGGTGAGGGAGCCGTACGCGTACCGGCTCGCCGAGCAGGTGGGGCTCGCGGTCGTCGGGCCCGGCGCAGCGGGGCAGCGGGGGTGAAGCGGGCCCGCCGGGCAGTCGGCGCCTGCGGGTAGAGTCCCCGGAATGAGCACAACTCCGCCCGACACAGGCCGGGTTGACCTCCGTCCCCGCCGGATCACCCCGCGCCGCCTCGGTGCCGCCGCCGTGGTCTACGGCGTGTTCGTCGCGGGCTGGTACCTGGGGCAGCCCGTGGCCACCGAGTGCCGTCCCGACCGGGCCGCCCTCGACCGGCTCGCCGAACAGTACGGGCACGTACCGGTCTCCACGCCCACGCCCACGCCCGCACCCGTGTCCGGTCCCACCCGGGAACCGTCGTTGGTCGGGCAGGACGGCTCGTTCAAGGAGACCCGTACCGTCCGCACCCTGACGGTCACCTCCTACGCCGTACTCTGCGACGACGACACGGGCGAACACCCGCGCCTCCGGGCCTGGTTCGACGGCGACCGGGGGTAGCGCGGGATGCCCGCCCGGACGGCCGCGCGCCGCCTCGGCGTCGTCACGACTCTGTACGCCGTGTTCCTGGCCGGGTGGTGGCTGGGCCAGCCCGTGCGCTCCGACGGCTGCGTCGAGGACCGGCTCACCGCCGGGGCCGACGGCCGTCCCACACCGGTGGAACCGGCCGACCCCGGACGGTACTTCGACAACCTCGGCCTCGACCTCGGCGTACTGGACTTCGGCCTGCTCGACTGGGCCGACGACATGGACGGTTACCGCGACGGCGAGTACGGCCCCAGCGACTACGGGTACGCCGTGCCGGGCGGCCCCGGGACGTACGCCGCGTCCGGTGCCGTCGACGCCCCCTGCTCCTACAAGAAGCGCGCCCGCCTGCTCGCGTGGGTCAACGGCGACTGGGGCTGACCCGGCCGGGCCGGCGAAGTGCCCGGACCATCCAGGGCTGGAAGGGCAGGTGTCCGGGGACCACCTGCCAGTCGTTGACCGTCCACACCAGACGCCAGTACCGCTCGACGAGCGGGTCGTGCCCCGCCTCGAACCGCCCCGCCATCCACTCCCGCAGCTCCGGGCCGTCGGGCCGGCCGAGTACGGTCGCGAAGCGCCCTGCGACGGCGTCCACCACCGGGACGGCGCGGGCGTCCTCCGGATCGACGCCCGCCGCCCTCGCCTCGGCGACGGCCCCCCTGACGAACGGGACGAGCTCGGCCGCCTGCCCGGGGGCCACGCCCGGCAGGGCGTCCTCGTCGGCGGGCGGGAACGCCGCGTCCACCACGCGGGCGCGGAAGTCGTCGTCGGCGATGAGTTCGGCCAGCTCCACCCAGGCGGCGAGCTGGGCGTCGGAGGGCTCGTCGGGGAGCTCGGGCAGGGCCGTGCGCACGACGGCGGCGGCGCTGCGGGCCCGCTGCGTGCCGGCGCCGAGGCCGGTGACGAAGTCGGCCACCATGCGCCGTCGTTCGTCGGCGGTGAGGCGGGTGAGCCGGTGCATGAGAACGGTCTCCTCGGGGCTGGGGCCGCGCCGGGCGACGAGCCGCAGCAGGCCGTGCCGCAGTCGCAGTGCGCGGATCTGGAGGGCGGTGGCGTCGGCGTGCGCGGCGGCGACCTCGGCGACGGAGAGGTCGCCGTCCAGGACGCGGCGGATGGTGGCCAGACCGACGTCCAGCTCCCGCAGGACGCCGATGAGCCGGAGCCGGCCGAGGGCCGCGTCGCCGTAACGGCGGTAGCCGGCCGGCGTGCGGTCCGCGGGCGGCAGCAGCCCGGTGTCCGAGTAGAACCGGACCGTCCGTATGGGCACTCCGGTACGGGCCGACAGTTCACCGATCGAGTACAGGGGCGTCGCGCCGTTCATGGGGCCCACTCTCCGGTCTCCAGCCACTGGAGAGTCAAGGCGTCCGGGGCGTCCGGGGCTCCCGCGGGTTCCTACCCGGCCCGGTCGCCGAGCCAGGCCAGCGCGGCCACCGTCAGCGCGCTCACGCCGGTGTCCAGGGTCGGCTGGACCACGGGGGCGAAGCCGGCGCTGTGGTTGACCGGGATGTCCTGGGCGACGGTCCCGCCGCGGACGGCCTCGGCGTAGCGCTCCGGATCGATGCCGCCGATCGCCCAGTAGGTGAACGGCGCCCCGAAGGCCTGCGGGATCTCGCTCATGTCCTCGCTGGCGGTCTGCAGGCCGACGGTGTGGGCGTCGTCGCCGAAGTACGCGGCGAACGCGTCCGCGACACGCCGGGTCGGCTCCTCGTCGTTGACGGTGGGCGGGAAGGACGAGAGCCGCTCGAACTCGGGCTCCTCGGGGGAGCCGGACGCCTCGCACTCGGCCCGGACGATGCGCTCGATCGCGTCCAGGACCCGGGTGCGGGTGGCGTCGTCGTAGGTGCGGACGTTGATCTCCAGGACGGCCCGGTCGGGGATGACGTTGGGACCGCTGCCCGCGTGGACGCTGCCCACGGTCACCACGGCCGGCGTGGTGGCGGCCAGCTCCCGCGAGACGATCGTCTGCAGGCGCAGGACGACGGAAGCGACGATGACGACAGGGTCGACCGACGCCTGGGGCGCCGAGCCGTGCGCGCCCCGCCCGTGCACGGTGACGCGGAGGCTGTCCGCGGCGGACAGGAAGGATCCCGCACGGGTGCCGACGTAACCGGCGGGGTACGGCAGGACGTGCTGGGCGAGGACGACGTCGGGGCGGGGCGACCTGCCGGTGAGGCCGTCCCGGACCATGGCGCCGGCGCCGGCGCCGTTCTCCTCGGAGGGCTGGAAGAGCGCCACGAAGGTCCCCCGCCAGGCGTCCCGGTGCTCGGCCATCAGCCGCGCGCACCCGGTCAGGCAGGTCACGTGCACGTCGTGGCCGCAGGCGTGCATCACCGGCCGTTCCCCGCCGTCCTCGTCGGTCACCGTCTCGGTGGAGGCGTACGGGAGGCCGGTCCGCTCCCGTACCGGGAGGGCGTCCATGTCGGCGCGGGCCATGACGACCGGCCCGTCCCCGTTGACGAGGACCCCGATCACGCCGGTGCCGCCGATGCCCTCGGTGACGTCGTATCCGCTCTGGCGCAGGGCGTCCGCCGCCTTCTTCGCCGTGCGGTGCTCCCGTATGCCGAGCTCGGGGTGCCGGTGCAGGTCCTGGTAGAGGTCCTCCAGGCTGGAACGGATGGAGTCGAGACCGGCGAGGACGGTCCGGGCGGTGTCACTCATCTCAGGTGCTCCATTGCATCGAGGCTACTTACGGCGCCGTGTTCCGCCACCGGACGGACGCGTCTCGGGCGGCTCCGGCGCGTTGAGGCCGAAGTGCAGGCCGAGCATGCGGATCAGGAAGCAGACCGCCGCCGCTCCGAGTGCGGCCGGGAGGCCGTCGAGCCCCGCCGCGTCGGTCGCGACGGTCACCGCCGCTCCCGCCAGTGCGGGGACGGCGTACAGCCCGGTGCGCAGCACCGTCGGGATCCGGCCGACGAGGATGTCGCGGATGGTCCCTCCGCCCACCGCGGTGATCACGCCCAGCAGCATGGCCGGTACGACGGCCAGCCCGGCGTCCAGCGCCTTGTTCGCGCCGATCACCGCGAAGGTGCTCAGCCCGACCGCGTCGAGCACGGTGATCGCCGGTTCCAGCCGGCGCAGGTGCCTGCTGACGGCGAAGGCGATCAGCCCGCCGGCCGCGGCGAGCGTGTAGTAGCGCCAGTCCAGGAACGTGGCGGGCGGCAGCGAGTCGATGAGCACGTCCCGGATGATCCCGCCGCCCAACGCGGTGATCATCCCGAGCACCACCACCCCGACCACGTCCAGCCGCGCGGCCCGCACCGCCGTCAGCGCCCCGTTCAGCCCGAACGCGAACGTGCCGGTCAGGTCCAGGGCGAGCAGCGGAGCGGGTTCGGTGCTCATGGGGCGCCGGGTACCACGAGGCCGGTTGGTGAACACCGCTCCCTCACCGTGCCCCGGCCGGCGCGCGAGGGCGACGAGCCCCAGCACGTGCGCTGGACGTGGACACCTCCACCCCGACCCGGCGCCGGCCCCGGGCGGGGCGGTCTCGGTGGCCCTGTGGTGCGCGGCCCCGGGCGACGTCCCCAATATCGCCGCGCAGCTCATCGGCACGCGGGAGCCGCGTCTGTGCGCGTCGCTGTCCGGGCCGCACAACGCGATGGCCACGGTGCGGCTCCGCTCGGACGAGGAGATCCAGCCGTACGAGACACGGCTGGCGGCCCGCTTCCCCGGCCTGGTCATCGCCGGATCTGCTGCCGGATGGGCATGGACCGCTGTACCGGGGCAACCATGGACGGGATCTTCGCTCACGACTTCCGGCCAACGACGGCGCGTCCACCCCTCACCCGGCTCTGCCAACGGCCTCCCCCGTCGGTTCGACGACGGCACCAGGCAGGAGAGGCTACGGGGCGGAAGTGAGCGACTCCCGGCTGGAGCGTATCGCTCAGAAACGTTCGATCTCCTGGCCGTCCGGGATCCTGAAAGAACCGGACACCACGTCCAGGATCATTTTCGCTGGGTCACTCCTCGCCATCTCGATCACTTTGAACACTTCCACCTGAGATGGGCGCTTCGCTCGACCAGAACGTCGACTTCACATTCGGGGAAGGCAACTCCTGATGCGAGTAATCCGGGCCGTTCGGGTTACTGCTCGGCTGGGAAACCTCGGACTTCTCCACACACGGGGTGGTCACGCTCAGATGCGCTTGGCCATTTGGTCCGATCAGGACCTCCAGCTGGAATCCATCCGGCGTCTTGAAGTGGGCAGCCAGTCCGTTCGGACTCGTCGCAACAAGGCTGTAGCCCTTACTCTTCCAGTGACGCTCCAGCACACCGAGGAAGCTGCCGCGCCGTTCAGCGGAAATGATAGTCATCACAGCGCGGTCGCGGTCCACGTAGCAATCACCCGGCATGGAGTATCGATGTGTCCATTGAACGGGAGGCTTAATGGCCGCAAAGGTTTCGTCCAGAATCCTGTCCGCCCGGTCTGCGGCATCTTGCAGATTCATCTTCGCTTGATCTTCCGAGTTCGAGGACGGAGAACCCGTCATGCCGCATCCAGCAAGTAGCAGTGCCAGCAGTGAAACCAGTGCCCGCGTTCCTCTCATCGAGGCGTCTCCCTTATGACGTATTCCGGATGCCCTGCGACAATGGCGGCAATATTTTGCGCGGAGACCTTGTCCTTGCCTTCCTCTGGAGTGAAATAGTTACTGTGAGCTTCAATGTTCAGCGTCGAATCCCATACTGCGGGGAAAGAGGGTTGTATTAATTCTGGACCGGGAAGAGTCTGAAATCTGTTGGCGCCAAATGTCTTGCTTGCCGGGTCTTTTCCGAACCAGATGTCGTCGTCGCCCTGGTCGGCAATCTCTCCAGCGATATACGCTCCGCCCGGCCCTCCTCCCAGGAATCCCGCTGCCCCGGCTATGGCCTCGTTCTTCGAAGGGAGCTTTGTGACGATGTCATTCTCTGCCGCACCCACCCAGACATGATTCTTCCCCACGCCCAGTTCTTCTGCTCTGTCAACACCCACACCAGGGCTTCCGACGAGAATTACATCGTCAGCGCCCGGAATTCCTCCCGCCTCCTGTGTCGCGGCTCCAACCAATCGAGAACCGTAGGAGTGCCCGATGGCGGTCACGTGCACGTCGTGGTCCTTGTTGGTTGCTGAAATACCGTCCATGAAGCTGTTGTAGGCAGGGGCGCCGCGCTCGGCGTCGGTCGTAGTCATCACGTCGAGCGATTGAGGGGCATCATACCCAAGCCATACGATCGCGGATGATGACGCATCGAATTTCTGGGCGCCCGCAGCCGTGTAGAAGGCGCGCTTCACCGTACCGTCGGCAAATTCGGAGTCGAGCTTCGTGCCCAATCCGGGCACATATGCTGCTACGTTATTTGAGGTGTCAGGATTCCCGTAGGCTACGATGGCTCTACCATTCCCCTCAAGTCCAACCCCGAGAAGGAGCATTGGCGGCACGCTGGGATCCCCAAGCTTCTCCTGAATCTTCTCCAGGCCGCCCAACTTGGCCTGGGACGCCTCATCGTGTTTACCCTCGAGTGACGCGATGAGCAGGGGGAGATTCTCACGGTTTGCTTCGTCGCGCACCAGGGCGGGGATGCCGTCAAGGTTTCCGATGACCTCAGGGAAGGCGATCTTGTATTCTTCGCGCTGTTCGTCGGTGAGGCTGTCCCACCACTCTTTTCGTTCCGCGGGGGACTTGTCCAACGGAACGGTGTCTCGAAGGTATTCACGCGCGGCCTCGCTGACAACACCGACGTCGGACGCCACATCCGCCCATGTCTTCGCGCTGACGCTCAGCCCTGGCGCAGCCTTGAGTTTGCCCAGGGCCTCGCTGTACCGCGCGTCGATCTCCGTGGCTTCGCGCAGGGCGTGGGCGATGCGGTCGGCGATGTCCTGGGCCTTGGCGTGGTGCGGGTTGCCGTGATGGACGTCGATGCCGCTGGTTGCCGAGTCCGGCGAGTACAGCCCGGTGGGGCCGGGGCCGTACAGGGCCCTGTTGCCCGGACTCAGCATGCCGTTGTTGCCGACGGCCGTGCCGCCGGGAACCTCGCCTCCGGTCGCCTTGTTCTCGCCCCCGGCAGGAAAGGTGACGTCTCCAGCCGGGCTGACCGGGTATCCCAGAGCCGCCGCATCGTCCAGCGCTTCGATCAGGCGGCGCCGAGGTGAGGCGATCTCGGTGGAGAAGCCGTTGAGCGACCCGCTGACCAGGCCGCACTCGACCTGGGTGTAGTAAAAATTCTCCGCGAGCTTCTTCAGTTGCTTCTGCGCCGCGTCAGCGGCCTTTCCCTCATTGGCCGCGTCCATGGCCTTGGTGATCTGCTTGCCGATGCGCTCCCCGGCCGCGTCGGCCGCATCGCTCACCATGCGGTATCCGTCTGCGGCTTCCGCGTACTCGGCCGGCTTGAGATCCTTGAGGGCCGCGAGGTCCATACCGGATCACCTACCGCTGCCGTGGGAAGCAGACCCGTCCTTGGCACTGACATTCAGCGCGGCAATCTCAGCTCTGATCGCCTCGTCGGTCCGCAGCTGGTCGTTCCCCGTCTTCTCCAGCACGTCGGCAAGCCCGTCGCACCACGCGTCGATGTCCTTCACCCGACGCGCCCAAGAGTCGAACACATCCAGCTGCGCCGTGGCGGTCAGAAACGCGCCCTTCTCGTCGAGCCCGGTCTGGGCGTCCTCCAGCTTCGTCAACGCCTTGCCCATGCCGGCCCGCAGTTCCCCGAGTCCTTCCCCGGACTTGGACCACGCGGCCTTGTCCGATCTCAACCTGCCGGACGGAGGCCCATACGTAGGACTCGCGCTCGTGCCACTCTGATCGGCCGGCAGCTGATTGAGCTGCATGTGCGCGGACTGCCGCTCAGCCGCTGCAGCCTTGAGCTGCTCCCACTCCTCCCACGCCATGCGTGGCCCCTCCCGTGTTCTGTGCCGGCAAGCGGGACGGATGGTCAACCGCCGACCGCGGTGATCGATACAGAAAGTAGCGACCCGCCACCGTCCGCAGCATCGGTATCGGCCACCATGAGGGCTGAGTAGTCGTACTCAGACCAGATCCGGCCACCGCTCGGACCAGCGGCACGTCCGACCCCGGCGGAAGGAAGAAGGCCCTGCTCCGCAGACGTGGTCCTCAGAAAGCCGGAAAGGCCGACTCGTCGTCGTGCGACGGATCCGTGAGCACGGGCCGGGCGTGCTCTTCGACGCCACCTGCCCTCGAACGGATGCACGGCATTGCCGTCCCCGCCTCGATCGTGGTCCCGGAGATGAAGTTCCCGGAACAGGTCGCCGTCGACCCCTCGGCCGTGGCGCACCGACCCCCGCAGGCACCGGGCCGGGGCGGCGAAACGAGCGTCTTCGAGCTCGACGGCGTGCCGGAGGTCCGGACGGAGCGGACGGTCGCCGCCGACGCCCCAGGCGGCGGGAAACTCGGCTCGCGCCGCGTCGACTACGTCGTCCCGGTCCCCGAGGACCACGGCCGCCGGCTCGGCATCGTCTCCTGCCGTTCTCCGGGGCCGGACTGGCAGGATGGGTGGGCACACCGTGTCCGCACGGCGGGTCGGTCGGGATGGAGAGTGTTCACCGGTGTTCGCCGGACGCAACAGGCTGGTCACCCGCGTCGACTGGTACCGCAGGCGCTGCTTCGCGGAACCGGCCGGCGAGGGCGGGCGCGCACCCCGGAGCGGGTTCGCGAGCGTCCGGGGCCGCTCCTTCCGCCTCGCCCGTGCCGCCCGCGACGTCCTGCTGGGCGGGGACCCTCCGGTCCGGCTGACGCCCCGCGCGGCCACCGGTCTCGCCGTGGCCCGCGAAGGACACCCGCACACCGTCCACCACGGCCGAACCCTAGTCGCCCGGCACACCGACGGAGTCGTCCGCCGGTGGACCCGGGCCGGGCCGGCGTCACCCTCGCCGCGTCCCCTGTCGGCCGTCGTCGTGCCGCATCGGTGGGCCAAGGGTCAGTGGATCCCGCTTCGGGAGCACGTCGTCCCCGCAAGCCGGCGCGCTGCCGTCGCGCAAGTCCCCTCGGGGCTGTGCCTGCCCGAGGTGGACGAGCGGACCGTGCGCCGCCGGAAGTTCGCGCAGGCGTCGCCGGCCGGGCTCGCGGTGGCGACGCTCGCCGCACGTACCGCGGACCTGCCCCATGCCGGCGAGGTCCTGGCGGAGCCGGTGCGGTTCGTCCGTCTCTGGGGCACGTAGCCCCGGTCGTCCCTCAGCCCGTCCGTTCGCCCTACCGGAGTGCCGCCCATGCCCCTCCCCCACGTCCTCCTCTCCGCCGCCGTCTCCCTCGACGGCTACCTGGACGACACCGGTCCCGACCGGCTCCTGCTGTCCGGCCCCGCCGACTTCGACCGGGTCGACGAGGTACGGGCCTCGGTCGACGCGATCCTGGTCGGGGCCGGGACGATCCGGGCGGACAATCCGCGGCTGCTGGTGAACTCGGCCGAGCGGCGGGCGGCGCGGGTTGCGGCCGGGGAGGCGGAGTATCCGCTCAAGGTCACCGTCAGCGGCAGCGGTGAGCTGGACCCGGCGGCGCGGTTCTGGCACACGGGCGGGGAGAAGGTGCTGCTGACCACGGACGACGGTGCCCGGCGGGCCCGCGGGCTCGGGAGCGGCGCCGATGTGGTGTCCCTGGGGCCGGTGCTCGACTGGCGCGCGGCGCTGGAGTTCCTGCACGACCGTCGGGGTGTGCGGCGGCTCATGGTGGAAGGGGGCGGGACCGTCCACACCCAGCTGCTCCAGCAGGAACTCGCCGACGAACTGCAGCTCGTCCTCGCGCCGCTGTTCGTGGGCGACCCGGCCGCGCCCCGGCTGTTCGGGCCCGGCGCCTACCAGGGCGGGCGGCTCGCGCTGGTCGAAACGCGGCGGATCGAGGACGTCGTGCTGATGCGGTACCGGCCCACCGCACCCGGGACCGGCGACCAGGTCGCCGCCGCCGACCGGCACTGGCTGCGCCTCGCCTGTGAGCTGGCCGGACTGTGCCCGCCGTCGGAGAGCGCGTTCAGCGTGGGGGCCGTCGTGGTCGCCGCCGACGGGAGCGAGCTGGCGCGGGGGTATTCGCGGGAGGGTGGCGACCCCGTCGTGCACGCGGAGGAGGCCGCGCTCGCCAAGCTCGGTCCCCTGGAGCCGCGGCTTGCGGGCGCCACCGTGTACAGCAGTCTCGAACCCTGTGCCCGCCGGGCCTCCCGGCCCGCACCCTGCGCCCGGCTGATCCTCGACGCCGGGGTGCGTCGCGTCGTCACGGCCTGGCGGGAGCCGGACACCTTCGTGGCGGGGGCGGACGGGAGCGGGGTGCTCGCCGCGGGGGGCGCCGCCGTCGTCGTGCTGCCCGAATTCGCGGAGCCGGCCAAGGCGCCGAACCGCCATCTGGAGGGGTAGGGGACCGGCGGGGAGATACCGATGTGCATTCCGGCCCCCGGATGACGTACAGTAGTGAACACAACGGCGCGGGGTGGAGCAGCTCGGTAGCTCGCTGGGCTCATAACCCAGAGGTCGCAGGTTCAAATCCTGTCCCCGCTACTGAAGGCCGAGGGCCGGAATCCGAAAGGGTTCCGGCCCTCGGTGTTTTGTCGTCTCCCCTCCCGCACCCCGCCCCTCCCGCATCCCGCGATTCATCCGGTCGGCCCCGCACCGCTCGCCGCCCGCCCCCGCTCCCGCGAACCTGGAGTCCTGGACGGCAAGCGGCGCGCGGACGTGCGGGGTGGCGAGGGACGAGTGGTGCGGCCAGGTGACGTGGACGACGAGGGAGCGGCCCTCAGAGCCGGTGGCCGGCTCCCCGGCGACCCCGTGCCCGACCCGGGCCTCGGAGACGAAGAGCCTCCCGACGGGCCACGGTCCCCCCGGCGGACCGGGTACGGACGGGCCTTCGTGCACGCGCTCCCCGTGCTGCTGATCGCCGTGGCCATCCTGTACGACATCCTCACCCCGAGGTACTTCACCGCCGGACCCCTCTACACGGCCGCGCCCCTGGTCGCCGCCCCGATCTACTCGCGGCGCGGCACGGCGCTCACCGGCGTCGCCGTGGTGGTCTCGGTCATCGGGCTGCAGATCGGCAAGGGCGTCATCCACTACGTCGACTCCCTCACCGAGCTGATCACCATCGCGACGGTCGCCGTGCTCGCCGTCCTCGTGAACGGCCTCGTGCGCCGCACCGGCGAGCGCCTCGTCTCCGTCCGCGAGATCGCCGAGGCCGCCCAGCGTGCCGTACTGCCCGCACCCGCCGAGCGCATCGCCGGCTTCGAGATCGCCGTCTGCTACGAGGCCGCGCAGGCCGACGCCTTCATCGGCGGCGACCTCTACGCCGTGCAGGACAGCGCCCGCGGCGTCCGGCTCATCGTCGGCGACGTGCGCGGCAAGGGCATGGGTGCGGTCGCCGCCGTCGCCGTGGTGATCGGCGCCTTCCGGGAGGCCGCCGAGCAGGAGGCGACGCTGGAGGCGGTGGCGCAGCGCCTTGAGCGGGCGCTGGCGCGCGAGGGCACCCGGCGGGACGGACTCGACGCCTTCGAGGGCTTCACCACCGCCGTCCTCGCCGAACTCCCGCACGGCGACGGGACCGTACGCATCGTCAACCGCGGCCATCCGCCGCCCCTGCTGCTGTACGCAGACGGCACCCTGGACACGCTGCCCGCCCGCGAGTCGGCGCTGCCGCTCGGCATGGGCGATCTGGGCGTGTGGCCCGACCGGGCGGAGGAGGCCCACTTCCCCGGCGGGGCCACACTGCTGCTCTACACCGACGGACTGACCGAAGCCCGGGACGCCAAGGGCGAGTTCTACGATCCGCAGACGCGGCTGACCGGCCGGGTCTTCCGGCATCCGGCGACCCTGCTCGACACCCTCGCCGAGGACGTGCGCCGGCACTCCGGAGGGGGCATGGCCGACGACATGGCCCTGCTCGCCGTACGGCGGCCCCGACGCGGCAACCATGATCATTGTCACGAGCCGTGACAGTACGACCCCCCTCCGCATAACAACTGATGCACCGTCAGAAGAAAGTGGCGTGAAGGGGAATACTCGGGGCGGGTCAACTCGTCCGGTTTTCACCGGTCATGAGGGGTGCGTCCCGGCCGTTTCCGTTAATGATCAAGAGGAACGGCTTGGAATCGGAGCCTCGCGTCTATTAACGTTCGATAACGCAGCGCGGTCGTCCCAGCCGTCACAGAAGGCGGCTCCGTGCGCACGCGCCGAATCCCGCAAGGGAACCGGGGAACCACCACATTGGGGTGAATCGGGCGTATGGCGCCGTGGAAACACGGTCGGCACGCACCCGTAGGAGACCTTCCTGCTCCGAACCCGTCAGCTAACCCGGTAGGCGGAAGGAAGGAAAGGAGTACGCCCACGTGGCGTCCAACCGGCCTGCCCCCGAGGCCCCGTTCGTGCCCACCGGGCACGGCACCGACACCTTCGGCTACGACGTCCCCCGCGCCGAAGAGGGCCCCTGGGAGGAGTGGAACCCCACCGCGGAGTCCATCCGTCCCGTGCGCGGCCGGCACCGCGTCGCCAAGCAGCGCGGCGGACTCGCCCGCAGCTCCACCGTCCTCGGCGTCGGTGTCATAGCCGCCGTCGGCGCGGGCGGCATGGCCAGCGCGCAGACCGGCAAGCCGCCGGTGTCCATCTCCATGCCGGACCTGCCGAACGTGGGCTCGCTCATGCCCGGCGGCGACGAGGAGTCGGAGCCCGAGGGTTCCGCCACCCCGCTCAGCGGCATCACCCAGGCCGTCGCCGCGGACACCGCGGAGGACGCGGGAGCCAGCGGCGCCGGTGAGTCGCTGCGGTCCCGGATCATGGCGCAGGCCGAGCAGCAGCAGGCCCAGGTCGAGACCAAGGCCGCCGCCGAGGCCCAGGCCGCCGCCGAGAAGAAGGCCGCGGAAGCCGCCGCGAAGGCGGAGAAGGAGGCCCAGGAGAAGGCCGCCGCCGCCAAGAAGAAGGCGGAGGAGGAGGCCGCGAAGAAGGCCGAGGCCGAGCGGCTCGCGAAGCTGGCCAAGCAGTACACGCTGCCGACCTCCTCGTACACGATCTCCTCGACCTTCAACCAGGCCGGTTCCCTCTGGGCCTCCGGCCACCACACCGGCCTCGACTTCGCCGCCCCCACGGGCACCCTGCTCAAGGCGGTGCACAGCGGCACGATCACGTCGGCCGGCTGGGACGGGTCGTACGGCTACAAGACCGTGCTCACCCTCGATGACGGCACCGAGCTCTGGTACGCGCACCAGTCGTCCATCAACGTCAGCGTCGGCCAGAAGGTCACCACCGGTGACGTCATCGGCCGCGTCGGCGCCACCGGCAACGTGACCGGCGCCCACCTCCACCTCGAGGTCCACACCACCGACGGCTCCGGCATCGACCCGATGGCCTGGCTGCAGAGCAAGGGCCTCACCCCCTGATCCGCCCCGCCCCCTGACGCGCCCCGCCGAACCCCGGCGGTCCTGACGGCAACCCCCCGACGTCAGGGCTGCCGGTTTGCGGTGGGTTTACGGTGGTTTTTGCTAGGTCTTTGCGCGCGCTGCGGAATGGCCCGCTCCAGTGCGGTCATTGACGCCCTGCATGACTTCTCTGCGCAAGCTCGGCTCCTCCGACCTCGAGGTCTTCCCTCTCGCCCTCGGCGGCAACGCCTTCGGCTGGACCGCCGATCAGGACACGTCCTTCGCCGTCCTCGACGCCTACACCGCGGCGGGCGGCAACTTCGTGGACACCGCCGACTCCTACTCCGCCTGGGTCGACGGCAACAGCGGCGGCGAGTCCGAGACCGTCCTCGGCCAGTGGCTCGCAGCCCGCGGCAACCGTGACGACGTCGTCCTCGCCACCAAGGTCAGCCAGCACCCCGACTACCCCGGCCTGTCCGCCGCGAACATCAAGGCCGCGGCCGACGCCTCGCTGCGCCGTCTGGGCACCGACCACATCGACCTCTACTACACCCACTTCGACAAGCCCGAGGTGCCGGTCGAGGAGATCATCGGCGCGCTGGACGAGCTGGTGAGGGCCGGGAAGGTGCGGCACATCGCCGCCTCCAACATCTCCGCCGAACGGCTCGCGGCGTCCCTGGAGTTCTCCGACCGCGAGGGCCTCGCCCGCTACGTCGCCGTCCAGCCGCACTACAACCTCGTCTCCCGCGACACCTACGAGGGCGGGCTGCGCGACCTCGCCGAGCAGGCCGGTCTCGCCGCCGTCCCGTACTACGCCCTCGCGTCCGGCTTCCTCACCGGCAAGTACCGGCCCGGCACGGACGTGGACAGCCCGCGGGCGGGCGGTGCGGCGAAGCACCTGGAGACCGAGCGCGGGCGCCGGGTCCTCGCCGCCCTGGACGAGATCGCCGAGGCCCACGGCGTTCCCGTCGCCACGGTCGCCCTCGCCTGGCTGGCCGGCCGGCCGACGGTGGCGGCGCCGATCGCCTCGGCGCGCACGGTGGAGCAGCTGCCGGCGCTGCTGGGAGTGGCCGAGCTGAAGCTGACGGAGGAGGAGGCCGGGAGGCTCACGCGGGCGTCCGCCTGAGCGGGGGCGCGGCGGACGACCCTACGGCCGGTACCGGCCGGGCGGCGTGTACGGCGCCTGCCGCGTGTGGGGCGCGTACTGCGGAAACGGCGAGTGCGGCGCCTGCGGTGGGCGTGCCGGGAGTGGCTGCGCTGCTCGCGGGGTGTGCGGTGCGTACGCGTGGTGCGGCGGGTTCGGTCCGTAGGGTCCGTACGGGGGGTGCGCCGTCGCGGGTCCGTACGCGCCGGGCGCCCCGTAGCCGTACGCCCACGGCGGTACCGGCCGCGGCACGGGCGCCGGGGGTGCCGTGGCCCGGGCCGCGTGCTCCAGCGCCGGGCGGGCCACACCCCGCAGGTGCCACAGGGCGTCCAGCAGTTGGTGCTCCCGTACGGTGAAGTCGGCGCCCGCCCTGCCCCGGCGCCCGCGCTGCCGCAGGAAGGCCACCGAGGTCGCACAGGCCTCGTACCGCGCCACCGCCCGCGCCCCTTCCTTCCCGGCGTGCCGGCGTGCGTACTGCCGGGCGAGGCGGCGGGCCCGCATCGAGCCGAGCGCGTACGGCTCCGCGGGCGTCAGCCACCCGGCGGCCACGTACGCGGGCAGCTCGGCGCGTACGGTGCCCAGTTCGCGCTGCCGGGTCCAGATCACCAGCCAGGTCAGCAGGCCGAACGACGGCACCATGAACGCCGCGTACACCGCGAAGAAGCCGTACTCGCCGAAGGCGGCCGAGCCGTTCCACAGGGCGTGCATGCCCATCGCGAGCAGCAGTCCGGCCGGCGGGAGCAGGGCCCGGCGCAGGCGGTGCCGGCCCGTGGAGAGCGCGGCGATGCCGAAGCCGATGCCGGTGAGCACGGTGAACAGCGGGTGCGCGAACGGCGACATCACGACGCGGACGAAGAAGGTCGCCGCGGTGACGGAGGCGATGCCGCGGTCACCGGTCAGCTGGTCGGTGCCGAAGGCGGTGCCGAGGTACAGGATGTTCTCGGTGAAGGCGAAGCCGGTGGCGGTGACCCCGGCGACGACCACGCCGTCGACGATGCCGGTGAAGTCCCGTCTGCGGAACAGGAAGACCAGCAGGACGGCGGCGGCCTTGGCGGACTCCTCGACGACCGGGGCTATGACCGTGGCGCCAAGGGTGTCCGCGCCGGCCGGGTCGGCGGTCGCGGTCGCTATCCACCGGGTGGCGAAGCTGTTGGCGACGATCGCTATCAGTGCCGCCGCACAGGCGCCCCAGGCGAAGCAGAACAGCAGGTTCCGCCAGGGGCCGGGATCTACCCGGTCCAGCCAGCGGAACGCCGCCACGAGCAGCGGCACGGGCAGTACGGCGAGGCCGAGTCCCACGAGGAAGCCCTGCGTGCCGGTCTGTTCGCGCACCAGGGCGAGGATCACCAGGCCGGAGAGCGCGAGCAGGGTGATCAGCGCTCCGTAACGGACCCAGGTGCGCTGCCACCAGTGCGTATGCCGGTGCACGTGGATCGGGTACGGGGGACAGGTGGCCACGGCATGGACCCTAACCGGTGGGGGGCAGCTCCTTGTGCTGTACGCGACGAAACAGCAGGTCGTTCACCACATGTCCCTTCTCCAGTCCCTGGCCCTCGAAACGGGTCAGCGGCCGGTGGCCGGGGCGCGGCGCGAATCCGCCGCCGGGCACGGTGTTCTCGAAGTCGGGGTGCGCGGTGAGCACTTCGAGCATCTGCTCGGCGTACGGCTCCCAGTCGGTGGCGCAGTGCACGACGGCCCCCGCGGCGAGCCGGGTAGCGGCCAGGGTCAGGAACTCCGGCTGGATCAGCCGGCGCTTGTGGTGGCGCTTCTTCGGCCACGGGTCGGGGAAGTAGACGCGCAGTCCGGCGAGGGAGCCGGGAGCGAGCATCTCGCGCAGCAGGATGATCGCGTCGCCGTTGCCCACCCGGATGTTGGACAGCTCCTCCCGCTCCGCGAGACCGAGCAGGTTGCCCTGGCCGGGGGTGTGGACGTCGACGGCGAGGATGTTGGTGTCCGGGTCGGCGGCGGCCATCCGGGCGGTGGCCTCTCCCATGCCGAAGCCGATCTCCAGGACGACGGGGCGGGCGTTGCCGAAGAGCTCGGCGAGGTCGATGCGGTGCTGTCCGTCGATGTCCAGTCCCCACAGGGGCCACAGCCGTTGCAGCGCGTCCGCCTGCCCGGCGGTCACCCGGCTGCGCCGGGGCTGGAAACTGCGGATCCGCCGCTCGAAGTGCGACCCGGCGGGATCGGCCTTCGGTCCGTCCGGGAAACGGGGCTCGCCCTTGGCGCGGACGTGCCGCAGGGAGGTCCCGGCCGTGGGCGAGGGAGCGGCTTCGGCTTCGGGGGCGTGGTGGGAGTCAGACACAATGCGTCGATTTTAGTGCGCGCGCGTCGTTGCGAGGGCCTGTCGAGATAGTTATGTGGTATAACTAATGCGACAGGCGGAAGCGCCTGCTCCGACTCGGAGGAGAGATGCCGTGATTCACCACCAGATCCGCC
Source organism: Streptomyces sp. NPDC093065 (assembly GCF_044754585.1). Classification (NCBI taxonomy): domain Bacteria; kingdom Bacillati; phylum Actinomycetota; class Actinomycetes; order Kitasatosporales; family Streptomycetaceae; genus Streptomyces; species Streptomyces sp. NPDC093065. The sequence goes on from NZ_JBIVPJ010000041.1 coordinate 16,617, forward strand.
TCGCCATGCGCCCCGACGCACCCCGGGACCAGGTCGACGAGGCTCTCGGGATGCTCCGCAGGATGGGCCGTGAGATCGATGCCGTCGTGTACTGGTCGGTCGGCCGCGACGTGGGCGGCGACTTCGACTACGGCGCGATGTTCGCGGTCGAGGACATCGAGGGCTACCGGGCCTACATGCTCGCTCCGCTGCACCGGCAGGTCGACGAGATGGGGCTGCCGCTGGTGCGGCGCATGGTCTCGCACGATCTGACCGACGACGAGGACCCGGCCACGGGCGACCTCATCCGGCAGGTCCACGCCGAGCGCTTCGCCGGGGACCCGGCCCTCGTCGCCCTGATCGAGGGCCTCGGTTCGTACGAGGGCAGCAGCGCGCCCGGGCGGGACTAGCCGGCGGCGGTCAGCATGGCCAGTGCCCTGTGTCCCACCTCGCGGCCGATGGGGAGGGACGCGGTCGCCGCGGGCGACGGAGCGTTCAGGACGTGCACCGCGTGGGCGCCCTCCTTGATCAGGAAGTCGTCCACCAGCGTGCCGTCCGCCAGCACCGCCTGCGCCCGCACCCCGGCCGGCGCGGCGACCAGGTCGTCGTCCGTCACCGCCGGCAGCAGTCTGCGCACCGCCGTCGTGAAGGCACTCCTGGACAGGGACCGGCGCAGCTCGCCCGCCCCGTATCTCCAGTGCTGCCGGGCCATGTGCCACGATCCGGGCCAGGCCAGGGTGGCGCCCAGCTCGCGGGGGCGCACCACGCCCCAGCCGTACCCCTCGCGGGCCAGCGCCGGCACCGCGTTCGGCCCGACGTGCACGCCCCCGTCGATCCCGCGCGTCAGGTGCACCCCGAGGAACGGAAACGCCGGGTCCGGCACCGGATACACCAGTCCCCGCACCAGCTCGGGGCGCGCCAGCTCGTAGTACTCGCCCCGGAAGGGCACGATCCGCATGCCGGGGTCGTCCCCGGTCAGCCGGGCGATCGCGTCGCAGTGCAGTCCGCCGCAGTTGACCATGACCCGGGCGCGGAGCACGTCCCCGGCGCGGGTGCGGACGGCGACGCCGAGGCCGGGGCGCCGGTCGACGCGGTGCACCTCGGCGCCGTAGCGGATCTCCGCTCCCGACGCCTGGGCGAGCCGGCGGGCCACGGCGCCGTAGTCGCAGATGCCGGTGGTGCCGACGTGTATGGCGGCCAGGCCGCGCACCTCGGGCTCGTACTCCTGGATCTGGGAGCCGCCCAGCTCGCGCACCGGTATGCCGTTCTCCCGGCCGCGCTGTACGAGGGCGTGCAGGCGGGGCAGCTCGGCGCGGTCGGTGGCGACGATCAGCTTGCCGGTGACGGCGTGGGGGATGCCGTACTCGGAGCAGAACTTCACCATCTCGGCGGCGCCCCGGACCGCGTAGCGCGCCTTCAGCGAGCCGGGGCGGTAGTAGACACCGCTGTGGACGACCCCGCTGTTGCGGCCGGTCTGGTGGCGGGCGGGGCCCGGCTCCTTCTCCAGGACCGTGACCCGGGTGCCCGGTGCGGCGCGCGTGATCGCGTACGCCGTCGACAGGCCGACGATGCCGCCGCCGACCACCAGCACGTCGCAGTCGTACGCGGTGCCCCGAACGCTTCCGGTCCGCACGCGATCTCTCTCCCGGTCCATTTCCCGGTCCATCCTCCGGCCCACCTCCCGGCTTCGATACTGCACTGCGCCACTGACAACGCCCTCAAACCCGGAAAACGGCGGAAGGGGCGTGTGCCGTGGGCCGGTCAGGCCGGGGTCATCAGCAGGGGACGGGCGCGCTCGCGCAGCTCCACCACGCGCGGCTCGTCGCCGTAGGGCTCCAGGCGGTGCAGGAGGTCCTTCACGTACTCGGTGGTGCGGGCCGAGGAGATGCGGCCGGCCACCTCGACCGCCCGCACGCCCTGCTCGCAGGCCGCGTCCAGATTGCCCGACTCCAGTTCGGCCACCGCGGATACGACGAGTCTGAGGCCGTGCGAGCGTACGAACTCCTCCGTCGGTTTCGACAGTGCCTGCTCGGTGAAACGGCGGACCTGGCGTGGTGCCTTCAGGTCGCGGTAGCACTCGGCCGCGTCGGCGGCGAACCGGTCGTAGGAGTAGAAACCCAGCCACGACGGGTCGCTGTCGCCGGGGCGGGCGCGCTCCAGCCAGCTCTCGGCGGCCTTCAGGGCGGCGCCGGCCGCCACCGCGTCGTTCGCGCGCGCGTGGGCACGGGCCTCGACCAGGCGGAAGAAGCTCATGGTGCGGGCCGTGGCCAGGCCCCGGTTGCGCTCCAGGGCGGCCTGGGCGAGGTCCACGCCCTCGTCGCCGAAGCCGCGGTAGGTGGCCTGCAGGGACATCGAGGCGAGGACGTAGCCGCCGAGCGGCACGTCGGCCGCGGCGCGGGCCAGGCGCAGGGCCTGGATGTAGTACCGCTGGGCGGCCTCCTGCTGGCCGGTGTCGAAGGCCATCCAGCCGGCCAGGCGGGTCAGCTCGGCCGACGCGCCGAACAGGGCGCGGCCGACCTCGTCGGAGTAGGAGCCGAGGAGGAGCGGTGCCGCCTCGACGCGTAAGCACTCGGGGACCATCGACGAACGCCAGTCGCCGCCGCCGTACTTGGAGTCCCAGCGGCGGGCGTCCTCGGCGGCCTCGCGGAGCTTCTGCACATCACTGTGGCCGACTTTGAGCGGTGCGCCGGAGCCCTCGGCGGGGCTCACCTCGCGCGCCACCGAGCTGTCGGCCGGGGTTATCAGCCATCGCGAGGCGGGCGTTGCATATGCGGTCACCGCGAACGAACCGGCGAGCGACTGCCAGATGCCGCCGCCGGCCCGGCGGCCGGCGAGGTCGAGACGGTACAGCTCCGTGGCGGACCTGACGGCCTGTCCGACGTCCCTCGGGAAGGCGAGGCCCACTTCGGGGGCGGGGTCCGCGTCCGCCAGGCCGATCTCGTGGAGCGGAACCGGGCGGCCGAGCTTCTGGCCGATGGCCGAGGCGATGAGGTGCGGCGCCGCACCCTGCGGCACCATGCCCTTCGACACCCAGCGCGCCACGGACGTCTTGTCGTAGCGGAGGGTCAGCCCGCGTTGGGCGCCCAGGTCGTTGACACGCCGGGCAAGGCCCGCGTTGCTGATTCCCGCGAGGGCGAGAACGGCGCCGAGCTTTTCGTTCGGCCCGCGTTGCTCCCTGGACATGCGTCACCCCTCGACACAGACGGCTGCCACGCTGGCATAACCACGCGGCATTCGTAAACCCAGCGTAGTTCGCCGCATCCCATGCGTTAAGAGGCATTCTTCCGGATGGCGGGATTGTGGTCCGTACTCAAGTGCGGTGTATGTACGGTCTGTTGCCGCGTGCTCCCGATGTGTGGCCGTGCGCCCGTGCGTGCGCTCTTCTCCGGCCACGGCGGGAGCGATTCCATGGATGGTGCGTGGGTCGGCCCGCTGTACTGGATCCAGCGGGCTGGGGGACGCCGCCGCCTACATCCCCGCGGGCGGCGGACCGGCCCGGGGGGCGAGTCCCGCCTCCCGGGCTGCGCGCCGCCGGCAAGTCGCCGGGCGGTGCGCAGAGTTTGTACGGAGCGTGTTCGAGTGTGGCCGCGTAACGCCGATTTGGCTGAAAATCACCGCTGGTGATTTTCGAGTACTACCGCCCTCACCACGGAAGTTGAGGGCGCGTTGGGGAGCCAAAGGGCGCGTTCCGGGGGCGCATTCGCGTCGTCTTCGCCTCTTCCAGAGCGGTGTCCGGAGCGGCGGAGAGGGAGTCGTCTCTCTCGCGTGAGTCTCCGCGAGGGCGCACTCGGGGAGCACACGCGGCTCCGCCGACGCTCTGTGGCGCGCCCTTCATGGCAGCATGGGGAACCAGTTCGTACGGTGCACTGGTTGTCCCCAGCCTGTGGAGGCGTCGATGCGGTGGTTGGTGGGGTGGAGCAGCGCCGCCGTGGGAGCAGGAGCAGCGGGGATCGCCGGCGCGGCCGGCTCCGCGGGGGCCACCGGCTACGACGGCGAGACCGTGCAGCCCGTGGGGGCCCACCCGTTGTGGGGCGACCCCGACCCCTTGTGGGCCGTCGGCGACTGGCGTCCCGACGAGGTGCGTGTCGTCACCGCCGATCCCCAGACCCGGATCGCCGTCCTCGGCATCTGCGGCGCGAGCGACGAGCAGCTGCGAGTCGCGCTGTTCGCCGCGCGCGGGGGCGCGCTCCGGCATCTGACGGCGTGGCCCGGCAGCTACACGGCCGTCGTCCAGGTGGGGCGGCGGATCACCGTCTGCGGCGACCTCGCGGGTGCGCGGCCGGTCTTCCACACCCCCTGGGCCGGCGGCACCGCCTACGCCACCGCCGCGCTGCCGCTGGCCGACCTCGTCGAGGCCAACCTCGACTTCGGCCACCTCGCCGCGCTGCTCGCCACGCCCGACGTGCCGGCCGCGCTGGACGACTCCACCCCCTACGACGGCGTGAAGCGCGTTCCGCCGGGGCACGCACTGATCCTGCGCGCCGGGGCGCGCGAGATCGCCGGGTACGAGCCGGTGGCCTCGCTCGCCGTCGCGGCGCCCGCGGCCGACCCCGACCGTGCGGTGGACGGCGTGCGGGACGCCCTGGTGGAAGCGGTGCGCACCCGGCTCGCCGCGCCCCGGCACGTTCCCGGGGACGGCATCGACCCCGGTCCGGTGCCGGGCATGGGGCCCGCCGAACGGCGTGCGGCGCGCGGGATGCCGGTGCCGGGGATCGGGGCCGACCTGTCCGGCGGGCCGGCCTCGGGCACGCTGGCGCTGCTGGCGGCCGGGCTGCCGGGGATGCCGGGGACCGTGCTGGGGCACGGCAGCGGGGCGGGGGAGCGGCTGCTGGCCGTCACCTTCAACGACCTCGCCGTCGGCGGGCAGGAACCCGAACTGGCGCGGGCGGGCGCACTGGCGGCCAACCCGCGGCTGCACCACGTCGTGGTCACCGGCGGCGAGGACATGCTGCCGTACGCCGCTCTCGACGGGCCGCTGACCGACGAGCCGGGCTCCTTCCTGGTCGCCGCCGCACGGCACCGGGCGCGGCTGGCCGCGGGCAGCGCGGACCACTTCACCGGGTACGGGGCGCGGCAGGTGCTGGACGCCCATCCGGCGCGACTGGCCGACCTGCTCATGGACCGCAAGCGTCGTCATCTGGTCCGGCCGGTCGCCGCGCTCGCCAAGGCCGACGGGTCGGTCCTCGTCCCCGCGCGCGTGTACGCGGCGGCACGGCGGCTGTCCCGCACGCCCTACCGGAGCGGCCTCGAAGTGCTCGCCGAGCGGCTGCTGCGCAGACGGTTCGACCCGCCCGGCGACGGGGCGATGGACGCGTCCCTGGCCGCGCTGACCTGGGCCGGGGCGGGGCCGGCGGCGCGGTGGCTGACCGGAGAGGCGCTGGCTGAAGTATCGGTTCGCCTGCAGACGTCCTCGCAGCGGTCCGGGGTGGGCCCCGGGCAGCGTCCGGGGGACTTCCGGGCGCGGGCCGCCCTGGCGCGGCAGGCGGCGGAGGTGCGGGTGCTGGAGCAGGCCGCGGAGATCCGCTTCCAGCGGCTGCACACGCCGTTCCTCGACAACCAGGTCGTCCGCGCGTGCCGGGCGCTGCCGGAGGCCCTGCGGGTGCAGCCGGGGGCGCGGGCGGCGATCCTGCGGACGGTGCTGGAGGGGGCCGGGGTGAGTGAGCTGCCGCCGGGGTGGGGGGCGCCCACCCAGGTGCTGGCGGCTTCCGCCGCGCGAACGGGCCTGCGGGTCGCCGTGGACTCCCTGCTGGGGCTCTTCGACCGGCCGCTGCTCGCGGAGGCGGGGCTCGTGGAGGCGCGGGTCGTGCGCAAGGCGGTGCGGGCGGTGGCCGCGGGTGAGCCGCTGCCGCTGGACGGGCTGGCCGACCTCGTCTCCCTGGAGCTGTGGCTCGGCCGCCTCCTGGCCCGCCGCGGCACCTGCTGGACCGGCACTCCGGCCCGCCAGCGCGCGGTCCCCGCGGGCATCGCGCCGCAGCGGGGGGCGCTGGGCGGTGCGGGGGCGGTTGTGCGGCGGGTCTGAAGGCTGGTCAGTCCGGTCTGCTGCCGGGTGTCGGTGTTGCTCGACTCGGGTGGCATTGGGCCTGGGCGGTGCAGGATTCTGGTGGCGTGTGTTGGGCCGGTGCTCTGGCTCGCCTGTGGCGTGGTTCTTGCGGGTATGGCGTTGCAGTGGGGGTGCTGGGTGGGCGGGGGTGGTTGTGCGGCGGGTCTGAAGGCTGGTCAGTCCGGTCTGCTGCCGGGTGTCGGTGTTGCTCGACTCGGGTGGCATTGGGCCTGGGCGGTGCAGGATTCTGGTGGCGTGTGTTGGGCCGGTGCTGCGGCTCGACGGCGGCGCGGTTCCCGCGGGTACTGCGCCGTAGCGGGGGGCTCTGGGTGGGGCGGGGGCGATTGTGCGGCGGGTTTGGACGCCGGTTCGGTCTGCTGCCGGGTGCCTGTGTTGCTCGACTCCGGCGACAATGACCCCGTGCGGTACAGAATCCTGGGCGTCACCCAGACGGAGGACCAGGGCATCGTCGCGAACCCCGGCGGTCCCCGCCTGCGCGCGCTGCTCACCGCCCTCGCCCTGCGCCCCGGCGACGTCGTCACGCCCGGCACTCTGATCGACGAGGTCTGGGCGGAGGACGACCCGCCCCAGGACGCCGCCGCCGCCCTCCAGGCCCTGGTCGGCCGTCTCCGCCGTACCGTCGGCAGGGAAGCCGTCGTCTCGGTCCCCGGCGGCTACCGGCTCGCGGCGACCCGCGACGACGTGGACCTCTTCGTCTTCGAACGCCTCGTAAGGCAGGGCACCACCGCCCTCGGACGCGGCGAGGCCGCCACCGCCGCCCGGCACCTGGACGAGGCACTGGCCCTCTGGCGCGGACCGGCGCTGGCCGACCTCCCCGGCCGCGCGGCCGGCCCCGAGGCGCTGCGCCTGGAGGCGACCCGCACCCGTATCGAGGCCGGTCTGCGCCTCGGCGACGCCCACGACGCCGTACCGCGGCTGCGCGAACTGACCACCGCGCACCCCTACGACGAACCGCTGCACGCCCTCCTCATCGACGCCCTGCGCGCCACCGGCCGCGACGCCGACGCGCTGGACGCCTACGAGAGCGCCCGCCGCACCCTCGCCGAGGGTCTCGGCACCGAACCCGGCCCCCGGCTGCGCACCCTGCACGCCGAACTGCTCGGCGTCCGGGACACCGGGCGGCGGTCCGTCCCGAAGGCCGAGCGGGCCCCGGCCGAGGAGCGCCGGGGCAACATCCGGCCCCGGCTGACCACGTTCGTGGGACGGGAACCGGAGCTCGACGCCATCCGTTCCGACCTGCACCGGGCCCGCCTCGTCACCCTCACCGGACCGGGCGGATCCGGCAAGACCCGCCTCGCCGAGGAGGCCGCCGCCGGGCTCGACCAGGCCTGGCTGGTCGAACTCGCCCCGCTCGACCGTCCGGAGGCGGTGCCGGGCGCGGTCGTCAACGCCCTCGGGCTGCGCGAGACCGTGCTGCTGACCGGCGACCGGACGGCCGTGCAGGACGACCCCGTCGCCCTGCTCGTCGAGTACTGCGCCCCGCGCAGCCAACTCCTCGTCCTCGACAACTGCGAACACGTCATCGGTGCCGCGGCCCGGCTCGCCGAGACCCTGCTGACCCGCTGCCCGGGACTGACCGTCCTCGCCACCAGCCGTGAACCGCTGGGCGTGCCCGGCGAGTCGGTGCGCCCGGTCGAGCCGCTCACCCCCGACCAGGCCCGTCGCCTCTTCGCCGCGCGCGCCGGCGCCGCACGTCCCGACGCCGGCGCCGTGCTGCGCGACGAGGAGGCCGTCGCCGAGATCTGCCGGCGCCTGGACGGGCTGCCCCTGGCCATCGAGCTGGCGGCCGCCCGGCTGCGGCTGCTCACCCCGCGGGAGATCGCCGACCGGCTCGACGACCGCTTCCGCCTGCTCACCTCCGGCAGCCGTACCGTCCTGCCCCGCCAGCAGACCCTGCGCGCGGTCGTCGACTGGTCCTGGGACCTCCTCGACGAGGCGGAACGCACCATGCTGCGCGAGCTGTCCGTCTTCGCGGGCGGCTGGGACCTGGCGGCCGCGGAGGCCGTGTGCACCGGGCCCGCGGCGGAGCTCGTCGGGGCCCTCGTCGACAAGTCCCTCGTCGTCGCCGACCTCGGCGGCGACGGCGCCGAGATGCGCTTTCGCATGCTGGAGACCATCCACGAGTACGCCGGGGAACGCGCCGCCGAGGTCCCCGGGCTGCGTGCCGCCGCCGAGCGGGCCCACCGCGCCTGGGCACGCGCCCTCGCCGAGGAGGCCGACCCGCAGCTGCGCTCGGCCGGACAGCTGCCCTACATAGCCCGCCTGGAGACCGAGCACGACAACATCCGCGCGGCCCTCGACCGCTCCCTGACCGCGGGCGACGAGGCCGAGGCGGCCGCCCTCGCACTCGCCATGGGCTGGTTCTGGTGGCTGCGCAACTACCGCCACGAGGGCGTCGGATGGCTGGACCGGGTGCTGCGCCTCGGCGCCGCCCTCGACGCGGACGGCGGCCGGGTGCCGGCGCCGGACGTCCTCGACCGCCGTACGGCCGCCGCCGATCCCGTCGACACGCTCCTCGCCGAGCGGGAGGGCGACCCGCCGCACCCGCTGCACTCCCTGCGCATGCAGGTGCGGATGATGCACATCCTGCTCACCTTCGAGACCGCGCCGAGGGACGGCCTGCTGGACGAGCGCATGCGGCGGTACGTCCGACGGGTGCGGGACCACTTCGCCGCGGGCGGCCCCGAAGCGGCCCGGGTTCCCGGCCTCATCTGGCCGCTGACCGAGTTCTTCGTCAGCGACTCGGGCGACGTCCGCGGCTCCATGGACGCCTCCGTCGCCAACTGCCGTGTCCACGGGGGCGAGTGGGAGATCGCCGCCAGCCTCATGTTCCGCACCCACGCGGTGGTCGACCTCTCGGGCACCCCGGTCGGCATCGACGACGACCTGGCGGAGATGCGGGCGCTCAGCCGCCGCGTCGGCGACCGCCTGGTGCAGGCCCAGGTGTGCAGCGCCTTCGGCGAGGCGGCCATGGTGCGCGGCCGCTACGAGGAGGCGAGGACCGAGTACGAGGAGGCACTGCGGCTCGCCGAGGAGGTGGGCGCCTTCGCGGAGTCACCGTTCCTCATCGCCCGGCTTGCCGAGATCGCCTACCGGGAGGGGGACCACGGCACGGCACTCGGCGTCCTCGACGAGGCCGGTGCCGCGGCGGACCGGTACGGCGTCGTGGACTCCAAGGCGTTCGTCCTGATGCTGCGGGCCGGACTCGCGGTGGTGGAGGAGGACTACAGGCGGGCGCGCGTCCTGTGGGAGGCAGCCCGCGAGGAGTGCCTGCGCGGCACCCCGCCGCCGCAGTTCCTGGCGATGCTGGGGCTGGTGGACGCGCTCGTGACGGCGGGCGAGTCGGGCCCGGGGGCGGCCCTGCGACTGCTGGCGGGCACCGTCCGGGCGGCCGTCGAGGAGCAGTGCGCCGACCTGGTCCTCGCGACCCTCGTGGACAGCGCGGCCGGTCTGCTGAGCGACCGGGGCGACCACACCCGCGCGGTGCGGCTGCTCGGTGCGGCCGGCCACTGGCGCGGCGAGCGTCCGCGCCCCATGCCGGACCGCGCGCACGCCGAGCGGGCCGGGGCCGCCGCCCGCGGTGCCCTCGGCGGTGAGCGGTACGACGCCGAACTGGCCCGGGGCGCCAACCTCACTCCGCGGGACGCCCTGGGTGAGCTGGAGGACGCGGTGCGGCAGCCGGCCTCCCAGGCCTCTACGCGCAGGTGAAGCGGGACTGGGCCCAGTCCGCGAGCGCCACCGTGTCGAGGGGGCTGTGCGGCTCGGTCACCAGCCGCAGGCTCTCGCGCCCGGAGATGTCCACGTGCACCGGTACCGCCGGGTCGCCGCCCCTGACCAACCCCGAGTTCCACAGCCGGACGCCGTCGGCGTACACGGAGAAGTGGACCTTGCCCAGCTTCAGCGTGAGGTCGTCCACACCGGCCAGCGCGTCGTAGGACGAACAGTCACGGTTGAGGTCGATGGTGACCGAGGAACGGCCGTTGACGGTGACGCCGTGCGCATACCGCACGTCGGCGACGGACAGGGCCGAGCGCTGCCACACCCAGCTGCTCCCGGCCAGCCGCATCTCGGGGCCGGTGCCGTCGCCGCCCACGTCGTACGCCAGCTCGCTCCACTGGTAGACGGCGGGCGGGGGCGGTGGGGGAGGCGTCGGGGTGGGAGTCGGCGTGGGGGTGGGCGTGGGGGTCGGGGTCGGCTTCGGGGTGGGTGCGGGGGTGGGAGTGGGCCTGGGCTTCGGGGGCGGGGTCGGCTTCGGGGTGGGGGTGGGAGTCGGAGTCGGCTCGGGGGCGGCCACCGGCGCGGGTGGGCGGGGCGGGTGCGTCGAGGGCGTGGGAGTGTCGGGGGCGGGCTGCGCCACCGGTGAGGACGCGGGCGGGGCGGCCTTCGGCGGCTCCTTGTCCGGGGAGTCGTCGCCGACCAGCGCGAGGGCCAGCGCCGCCGCGGCGGCCACCGCGACCACGCCGGCCGCGATACCGGCCTTCACCGGCGCGCCGAGCCCCTCCGAGGCCGCAGCACCGCCCCCGGCGCCCGCTCCGCCGGACGTACCGCCGCTCGCCGCGGCCGCCGCGCCCGCGGCTCCCGCCGCACCGGCGCCCGCGCCCCCGGCGATGAGACCCGCCGCCTTCGCGTACCCGGCGACACCGAACCAGCCGATGACGGCGACGGGCACCACGGCGGGGATGCCGCTCGCGACCTCCTCGATCTGGGTCGCCGCCAGCCGGCACCTGGCGCACTCCTCCAGGTGCTTGCGCAGCCCGCGTTCGGCCCGGATGCGCAGCCTGCCGCGCGCGTACGTGCCGAGCTGGTCGGCGTAGCGGGCGCACTCCTCGTCGGTGGCGAGGGCGTCGCTGACGTGGGCCTGGAGGTAGGCCTGCTTCAGCCCCTCACGGGCGCGGCTGGCGAGGACGCGGGTGCCGTTGGCGTCCAGCCCGAAGAGCGTGGCCACCTCGCTCGGCGACTCGTCCTCGACCTCGGTGTGCCACAGCACGGCCTGCCACCGCTCCGGCAGCGACCGGAAGGCCCGCATGGCCATCGACTGCTCGGCCTCGTGCATGGCGCGGACGTCGGCGCCCAGCTCCAGGGTGTCGTCGTCCGCCACCTTCGTGGTGTGCGCGGCCTGCGAGGCGAACACCGCGAAGTCCTCAACGAGTTGCTCCCGCCCGGCCGACCGGGTCCAGCCGGCGGCGACCCGGCGGACCGCGGTGAGCAGATAGGCGCGCACGGCGTACTCGGGTCCCGAACCGCCGCGCACCGCCTGGAGCATGCGGGCGAACACCTCGGCGGTGAGGTCGTCCGCGGTGTGGGCGTCGCGACAGCAGGTGCGCGCGTACCGGCGTACCGCGTCCGCGTGGCGCCGGTACAGCTCCTCGTAGGCCGTGTCGTCGCCCGAGCGCATCCGCTCGATCAACTCCGCGTCGGACGCCGGAAGCTCGCGCGGCGGCGGCAGGACGCCGGAGTCGTCCGGCTCCCGCGGCGGCGGCAGAACGCTGTCCTCGTGCAGCTCGCGCTGCGCCGGGACCCCGCTTCCCGTCCGCTCCCCGTCCTGCGCGGGAGCCTCGCGGCCGGCGTCCTCGGCGGCGCCGTCCCGCCGGGCGTGGGCCGGCCCGCCCTGGCCCGGCACCTGCGGCGCGCCGTCGTCCCCGGCCCGGGCACCGGCGGCCCGGGGCCCGCCGGCCCGGATGTCGCCGCTCCCGGCGTCACCGCTCCCGACGTCGCCCGTCCCGATGTCACCGGGGCCCTTCTCGGCGTCCCCGAGTGACCCGCCCCGCCCGTCAACGCTCATCGCGGAAAGCCCCCGCCAACCTGCCCAGCCAGTCCGAACACCGGGTCAGCGTGCCATATTGGCTTTTGTTCAGGACCCCCTTGTGCCGACCGTCACTCGTCTGTGGGGACTTGCGGCGCCGCGGTAATAACGCTCAGCTGTTCGGGGAAGGAGAAGTGGGTCACCGGACGGTGCCGCCGTCCGACAGCGCCCCGTCCTTCGTCGGCCCCTGTCACACCGGCCGCGACCGCAGCCCCTCCAGCAGGATGTCCAGCAGCCGCGTGGAGGCCGCCGCCTGCTGGGCCGGGTCCGGCAGCGAGGGCGCCGCCGTGGCTATCACCAGCAGTACGTCCGACACCGACACGTCCGGCCGCAGCTCGCCCGCGGTCCGCGCCCGCTCCACGAGCCGGCCCACGACCTCCAGCAGCGCCGCGGCACCGTCGTCGACGGCCACGGGACCCGAGCCGGTGCCGGAGTCGGCGACGGGGCCCGTCCCGCCGGCCGACGCTCCGGCCGCCGAGGCTCCCTCGGGCACCAGCCGCAGCTCGCCGGTGCCCGGCTGTATCCGCTGCTGCGGCACCCGCGCATCACCGACCGCCGCGCCACCGGCACCGCCGTCGCCGTCCTCCGACACCCCGACCCGCAGCACCTGCGGCGGCAGCAGCCGTCCGGCGCCCGAGGCGACCGACGTCCGCAGGAAACGGGACAGCGCCGACCACGGCTCGTCCTCCTGCCCGAGCGCCGTGCGTGCCTGGTCGGTCAGCCGTGCCGTCTCCTCCTCGGCTATCCGCCGTACCAGCACGTCCTTGCTCGGGAAACGCCGGTACACCGTGCCGACACCGACCCGGGCGCGCCGCGCCACGTCCTCCATCGGCGCGCCGTACCCCAGCTCGCCGAACACCTCGCGCGCCGCGCGCAGCACGTGTTCCAGATTGCGCTGGGCGTCCACGCGCAAGGGCGCGCTCCGCGCCGCGTCGCCGCGAGCGCCGCCCGGCGCCGCACTCGTACCCATCGCGCCGCCGGGCGCGACGGCCGACGCGGACGACCAATGAGAATCCTGAACATGCATAGACAATCCCCCGGTAATGACGTCTCCCCCCGGAGACTCTCCCCGCCATCGAAAGCCGGAGTGCGTGTGAACGGGCCCCGTTCCGTGGCCCGCCCGTCGCGGACCCCATGAGCACATCCCCCTGCACACCGTCGGAAAGAACATAGTTGAGCGAGGGTCAATTCAGAAGGGGCACGTTCCGCACCGAGCGCCCCCCGATCGGAGCACCGATCGCATACGCCCCGAATGTGCCGTCCCCGACCCCCACACCCACCCCCGCTGACCTGCGCGATCACATCCCGCCGCGGTGATTCGACCGCCTGCGCGCCGTCATGATCTCCGGTCACACAATTTGACGAGCCTGTGGACAAACGCAAGCGCCGGGTGCGTCATGGGGTGGTGAAGGAACGTGCGCGCATTCTCGTTGTCGGCGGTGGCTACGTCGGGATGTACACGGCCCTGCGGCTGCAACGGAATCTCAGGGCCGAACTGCGGCGGGGCGACGCCGAGATCATGGTCGTCACCCCCGACCCCTACATGACGTACCAGCCGTTTCTCCCCGAAGCGGCGGCCGGTTCCATCTCCCCGCGGCACGTCGTCGTACCCCTGCGGCGGGTCCTCGGCCAGTGCGACGTCGTGATCGGCGAGGTCAGGTCCGTCGACCACACGACACGCACCGCCACCCTCACCACCCTCGCCACCGACGAGGAGCACACCGGCGCCCGCCGGGTGACGTACGACGAACTCGTCCTCGCGCCCGGCTCCGTATCGCGCACCCTGCCCGTCCCCGGCCTCGCCGACCACGGCGTCGGCTTCAAGACCGTCGAAGAGGCCATCGGCCTGCGCAACCACGTCCTCGAACAGCTGGACATCGCCTCCTCCACCCGCGACCCCGCCGTCCGCGACGCCGCCCTCACCTTCGTCTTCGTCGGCGGCGGCTACGCGGGCGTGGAGGCCCTCGGCGAGCTGGAGGACATGGCCCGCTACGCCGCGCGGTACTACCACAACGTCACCCCCGAGGACATGAAGTGGATCCTCGTCGAGGCGTCCGGCCGCATCCTGCCCGAGGTCGGCGAGGAACTGGGCCGCTACACGGTCACCGAACTGCGCCGCCGCAACATCGACGTACGCCTGGACACCCGCCTCCAGTCCTGCGCCGACCGCGTCGCCGTCCTCAGCGACGGCTCCCGCTTCCCCACCCGCACGGTCGTCTGGACGGCCGGCGTCAAACCGCACCCGGTCCTGGCATCCACCGACCTGCCCCTCGACGACCGCGGCCGGCTCGCCTGCACCGCCCACCTGTCGGTCGACGGAGCCCCACACGCGTGGGCGGCCGGGGACGCCGCCGCCGTCCCCGACGTCACCGCGCCCGAACCCGGCCGGGAATGCGCCCCCAACGCCCAGCACGCCGTTCGCCAGGCGAGGGTCCTCGGCGACAACATCGCCCACGTCCTGCGCGGCCAGCCCCTCGACACGTACGGGCACAAGTACGCCGGCTCCGTCGCCTCCCTCGGATTCCACAAGGGCGTCGCGCACGTCTACGGCCGCAAACTCAAGGGCTACCCCGCGTGGTTCATGCACCGCGCCTACCACCTCAGCCGGGTCCCCACCGTCAACCGCAAGGCGCGCGTACTCGCCGAATGGGTGATCGCCGGACTCTTCAAACGGGAGATCGTCTCCCTCGGCTCACTCGAACATCCGCGGGCGGAGTTCGAACTCGCGGCCGGTGGAAAGCCTTCTCAGGAGCCCCCGCACAACCCGAAGGGGTCGTCCTGACCGGACTCAGGAACTCCCGCGGCCACTGGGGCGTCTGACGGATGTCGGCCGGGCGGGCACCCTGCCAGACTGGTCCACCACCGCGGGCGCGACGCCGCTCGCCCCAGCGCGGCCCCCGGGGCCCGGGCCGCCCGGCCCGTCCCGGTCCCCGGCCGCCGACAACTACACGAGGCAAGGATTCGTGAACTTCACGCGCTGGAGCGCCCGACTCCCCGGAACACAGCGCCGCGCCGCGGCGCGGACGGACACGACGGTCTCCACCGACCGACAGGGAGACGGCTCCGTACCCGCCGCCCGCGCCGAACAGCTGACCGACGAGGCCCCACCCACCCCCGACGTCGACGAACTGCCCGTCCGCGACGTCCTCGACCGCATCCCGGCCCTCGTCGCCCTCGTCCACGGCCCCGAACACCGCCTCGCCTACGTCAACGACGCCTACGTCGCCGCCTTCGGCATGCGCGACCTCGGCGCCCGCGCCCGCGAGGCCCTCCCCGAGCTGGACGAGCCCGGCCTCTTCCCGCTCCTGGACCAGGTCCAGCGCAGCGGCAGGCCCCGCACCCTCAAGTCCCGCAAGGCCCCCGACGGCCGCTCCTACACCTTCACCTGCACCCCGGTCACCGAGACCGGGGCCGGGACCGGCAGCGACAACGGCCGCGACGGACGCGGCGACCGTGACGGCCGGGGCGTCCTCGTCTTCGCCACCGACGTCACCGACCACGCCGAAGCCGCGGGCCGCCTGCGCGCGAGCGAACGCAGCCAGCGCGAAACCGCCGTCACCCTCCAGCGCTCCCTCCTCCCGCAGGAACTGGAGGAGCCCGACGACCTGCGCGTCGCCGCCACCTACCACCCCGGTGGCACCGAGGCCGCGGTCGGCGGCGACTGGTACGACGTGATCACCCTCGGCGGGGGCCGCACCGCCCTCGTCATCGGCGACGTCATGGGCAGAGGCGTCCGCGCGGCGGCCGTCATGGGCCAGCTCCGTACGGCGGTCAGGGCCTACGCCCGCCTCGACCTGCCCCCGCACGAGGTGCTCCAGCTCCTCGACGGCCTCGCCGCCGAGATCGACGCCAACCAGATCGCCACCTGCGTCTACGCCATCCACGACCCGAACGAGGGCCGCCTCGTCTACGCGTCCGCCGGCCACCTGCCCATCCTCGTCCGCGACGAGGACGGCACCGTCCAGCGCGCCGACGAACCCACCGGCCCGCCGCTCGGCACCGGCGGCTGGATCCACGCCTCGGGCTCGATCGCTCTGCCCCCCGGCTCCACCGCCGTCCTCTACACCGACGGCCTGGTGGAACGCCGTGACGAGGACCTCGACGAGGGCATCGCCGCCTTGGAGCGCGCCCTGTCCGGCGCCACCGGCACGCCCCAGGTCGTCTGCGACCGCCTGATCCGCTCGGCGGGCGTCACCCCGGACCACGACGACGACGTCGCCGTCCTCGTCCTCCAGCACCCCGCTCGCAAGGGCACCGAGGCCGAGCTGTTCCGCAACGCCGCCCTGGAACTGCTCGGCGGCGTGGAAGCGGCCCCACGCGCGCGTGCCTTCGCCTCCGGCGTCCTCACCAGCTGGCGCTTCCCGGCCGACCTGCACGACCTGGGCGTCCTGGCCACCAGCGAACTGGTCGCCAACTCCCTCCAGCACGGCACCCCGCCGATGCGGCTGCGCCTGCGCCGCACCGACCGCCGCCTGATCATCGAGGTGACCGACGGCGACGACCACCTGCCCCGACGCCGCCGCGCGGAGCCGGGGGACGAGTCCGGCCGTGGCATCGCCATCGTCGCGACGATCGCCTCCAACTGGGGGTCACGGCGAACCCCGGGCGGCGGCAAGGCCGTCTGGTGCGAGTTCGTCCTGCACAAGCCGTGAGCCGGGGCGGGCCGAGGGAAGCCGCCCACACCCCGGCCCGGCTCAGGCCTCGGCGACGACCACCGCGTCGGCCGGCACCCCGCCCTGCGTGACCACCCGGCTCCGAGCGAGCGACGGCTGGTTCTGTACGTCCGTGAGCTGCCGCCCCAGCCGCACCGCCAGCACCGTGATGCCCAGCGAGAACAACAGGAACGCCACGATGTACGGCCCGTGCAGCGAGGCCCCGAGCGGCCCGCCCACCGCGGGACCGATCGCCAGCGCGAGCTGCTTCACCAGGGCGAAGGCGGAGTTGTACTGCCCGGCGAGACCGGTCGGCGCCAGGTCCGCCACCAGCGGCGCCAGCGTCGGCGACAGCATCGCCTCGCCCAGCCCGAACAGCGCGTACGTCGAGATGAACGCGGCCGTCGCCATCGTCTGGCTGCCGTGCCCGAGCCCGGCGTACCCGGCCACGGCCCACGCCACGGCCCAGATCAGCCCCACGGACGCGATCACCCGCGAGCGCTTGCGCCGCTCCACGAACTTCAGCACCGCGAACTGCGCCACCACGATCATCAGCGTGTTCGCCGCCAGCGCGGTTCCCAGCGCGGAGGTGGAGATCCCGGCCGCCTCGACGCCGTACGCGCTGAGCCCCGACTCGAACTGTCCGTAGCAGGCGAAGAACAGCACGAAGCCCAGGACGCACAGCTGAACCATGGCCCGGTTGCCGAGCAGCTGCTTCCAGCTCCCGCCGCCGGTCTGACCCGGTGCCTCCTCGATCCGCGGCGCGCGCGGCGCCCGCACCGTCGTCATGACGGCGACCAGCACCAGGAACATCGCCGCCTCGATGGCGAACAGCAGCGTGAAGGACGACGCGCTGGAGGTGTCGACCAGGTGGCCACCGATCAGCCCGCCGACGCCGAGCCCAAGGTTCTGCAGGAAGAACTGCATCGCGAACGCCCGTGACCGGGTCTCCGTCGTGGAGCAGTCGACGATCATCGTGGCGAGCGCCGGCTGCATGACGGCCTGCCCGGCACCGAGCGCGGCGGCGGAGACCAGCACCGTGGCCGCGGAGGCGGACAGCCCGAGACTCATGGCGCCGAGGGCGGCGGTGACCAGGGCGACCAGCAGCACCGGCAGCGGGCCGCGCCGGACGATGGCCCGCCCGGCGAACGGCAGCACGATCAGCGCGGCCACGGCGAAGACGGCGAGCACGAGGCCCGCCGTGACAGAACCCAGTCCCCGTACCTGCGCCACATAGACGTACAGGTAGGGGACTGTGAAGCCGAGTCCGAACGCGCTGAGTGCGTTGCCCACGTGGATCCGGCGCATCGCCGCGCCCATTGCCCTGGTCACGTTCACCCTCTCTTGATCTCTCGGGATCGATCACTGCAGCCGTCAGAACTGAAGGCTGAAGACTTAGAAGCTAAAGTTCGAAGGTAAAGAGTACATAGCGAAGGACTTCAAAGCAAAGGAGTCGCGTGCCATACTGCGGCCATGGGCGACACCTCCGGCGCCGGCGAGCCGACACTCGAAGAGCAGATCGCCGCCTACCAGCGCGAGTTCCAGGACCTCGACCCCCAGGTCGAGAAGATCGTCTCGGCGCTCTCCCGCCTCAACCGCCGTATGAACGTCGCGTACGGACGTCAGACCGCCGAGCTGGGCATCAGCAACACGGACTGGGAGGTGCTGAAGGCCCTCGTGCTCTCCGGCGCTCCCTACCGCCTCGGCCCCGGTGACCTCGCCAAGCGCCTCGGCCTGACACCCGCCGCGATGACCCACCGCATCGACCGCATGGTCACGGAGGGCCTGGTCACCCGGGAGCGCGACGAGACCAACCGGGTCCGCGTGATCGTGGCGATCACCGCGGAGGGACGCGAGAAGTGGCTGGCGGCCATGCGCCTCGCCACGGTGTTCGAGGAGGACCTGCTCCAGGACCTCTCCGCCGACGACCGCACGGCGCTCGGCGAGGTGCTCACCCGCCTCCTGCGCAGGGTGGAGCACGCGCAGCCGGACGCTGGTGGCCGGCTCAGCGACCTCGATTAAAGATCTTGACAGGCACGCTTGACAGCCTCCTGTGAGATCCGTAAGGTTCTTCGGGTTGCCACGGGACCGTAACGGTTCTGCGGTAGCACCTCCCGCCGCAGCAGCGGCACTCAAACCACCAGCACGACCCCCAATGGGAATGACTTCGGCGTGCCCGAATTCAATTCCGATGGGTACTCGTCGGCCCGATCGACCCCGATTGGGAAACGCCGAGAGAGTCCGCTAAGGTTTGAAGCGTCGGAACGGCCCAACAGCCGGGACGACAACCCCCTCTGACGGGAAATCAGAGCCCGAAAGGATCTGATAGAGTCGGAACCGCCGGAAAGGGAAACGCGAAAGCGCGAACCTGGAAAGCACCGAGGAAATCGGATCGGGAAGATCTGATAGAGTCGGAAACGCAAGACAGCAAGACCGAAGGGAAGCGCCCGGAGGAAAGCCCGAGAGGGTGAGTACAAAGGAAGCGTCCGTTC
>NZ_JBIVPJ010000042.1:0-22565 GCF_044754585.1 Streptomyces sp. NPDC093065
TTCGAAAGCTCAACAGCTCCGGGCTCAGCTACGTTCTCACTGGTCATCGATGCATCCTCCATGATCGGGAGTTACACCGAACGATTTACAGTCCCATACGCTGCCCGTGAGGTACTCAACCTGGTCGGACCGGTTTCCCATACCCTCCTCTTGATAGGGCGTCCGGGAGGCTGGGCGGGGCCCAGACAGGTCTTGCGTCAACGGTTCTAGGGAACTGTGGCGGGCGACCCGGCCCTGGCCCAGCGTTGTTCCCGGCCAGTGGGCGTCGTCCTAGCGGCGTTACGCGGCGGACGTGTTCGGGAGCGGAGCGGGAAGGTCGACGGGCCCGCGGGTGCGTTAGTGCCAGAGGGCGGGATCTGGAATTGGGCCTGAGGTGCACAGCGTGTGCGTGGTGTCGTCACAGTGTTCGCCCAGGCTTGCCACCGACAGTGGCAGGACCGTCCGTGTTGAGACACAACCAGGGAGACACACATGGTACGAGTGCCCGAGCCAGAGCATACTTCCGAGGGGCCCCGGTATGAGGGCCGTCTGCTCGATCGTCCGGACGACGAAGTGGTGGACCAGGGTGCCGCCTTCGACGCCAGGACGCTGATCGGCCGTAGGCGGATGCTGAGCCTTTTCGGGATCGGGGCCAGTACGGTCGTTCTCGCCGCCTGTTCCTCGAACGGCTCCGGGCCGAGTGCCACGTCCACGGCTGCGGCGTCGGGCTCCGCGGGCACAGCGGGCGAGATCCCGGAGGAGACGAACGGCCCGTACCCGGCGGACGGCACCAACGACGTCAACGTGCTGGAGCGGTCGGGCATCGTGCGCAGCGACATCACGACAAGCCTCGACGGCGGAACGGCCGTCGAGGGCGTGCCGCTCACTCTCACGCTCACGGTCACCGACATGGCCAGTGGCGACATCCCGTTCGAGGGCGCCGCGGTCTACGTGTGGCAGTGTGACGCGCAGGGCCGGTACTCGATGTACTCCCAGGGGGTCGAGGAGGAGACCTACCTCCGCGGTGTGCAGTTCGCCGATGCCGACGGCGTGGTGACCTTCAAAACCATCGTGCCGGGCTGCTACACGGGTCGCTGGCCGCACATCCACTTCGAGGTCTACCCCGACGCCGACTCCGCGACGGACGTCGCCAACGTCGTCGCCACCTCTCAGCTCGCCTTTCCGGCCGACATGCTGGGCAAGGTCTACGCCCTCGACGGCTACTCCGGGTCCAGCGACAACATGGCCGGCGTCGGCACTCGTGTGTCCGACGACGACATCTTCGGCGAGGGGGACTGGAAGCTGCAGGTGCCCACCGTGTCCGGCGACGCGGGCTCCGGCTATGTCGCGAAGCTGGACGTCGGTGTCGACACCGACACTGAGCCCACCCGCGGCGGCGCCGGTCAGCCACCCGGCGGAGGGGGGTCGCAGCCCCCCGGGTACCCGCCGGGCGGTGCGCCGTCGGGCAGCACGCGCGGCTGACCGGCGTTTCGCCGCGAGGCCGCCAACCTGCCGGAGCGACGCAGTCGAAAAGGCATCACGCGCTGCCGCTTCGCGAGGCGGGCACGGCCAGCGCCACAGGTTCCGGTCGCACTCGAACCCATGCGAGCAAGGGCGCCACTCCCTAGCCTCGTCGGAAGACCGTGACGTCGTTTCTGCGGGGCATGTCCCTTCCGGTCATTGCTCCGTTCCCGTGTGAGCGGGCCTGGCGGACTCCGGAGAGAGCCTTGCGCGACCAGGCTTGGACGGCGAGGTCGCTACCGGCCGGTCCGGGCTCGTTCCGGCGGCGGTCCGACCGCGTTTCCGTCTTCGAAGCGCGGTTCGGCTCCGGCGTGCACGAGTGTCCGGTGGTGCCCCCCTGGCGGTGTCCGGAGCGGCCGGGCCTTCACCCAGCGGACGAACCTGAGTTCGGCGAGGGCCCCGACCATCGTGGCCAGGGACCTCAGCGCCGGGACGGTGGCCACCGATGAGGGGGGAGGAGGCGGCGCGCTCCGGCAGGCCGCCGAGCCGTCCCCGGCGGTCGTCAGCGCGTCGCGTCCCCAGTGCTCAGGCGGTGGTGGAGGGCGAGACGCCCGGCGGAGTGCCTCCCCCCGGCATGCCTCCGCCGTCGTTCTCGGCCTCCGGATCCACCGCCATCGTGATGTGGCTGACCACGCCCCGTGCCAAGTGGCGGCGGTCGTAGACGAGCCGCAGCAGTCCACCCGGCGTCCCGGTGCCCGGGTAGATCGTGTCCTGGTCCAGGGTGACGCGGGTGACGGAGTTTGCCGCGTAAGGGTCGAGCCCGACGGTAGCCTCCACCGCGCCTTCCGGGAAGTAGAACTGCCCTGTGTGACAGGTGCGTCCCCCGGTGTAGCCGTCCGAAGTGCGCTCGCCTCCCGTGTGCACCTTGGTGTGGATGTGGACGGCTCGTCCGCTGTACCAGCCGGGGAAGATCGTGCGGAAAGTGACGAAACCCTGGTAATCGGTCATCTGGATGCCCCGCAACCAGGTCAGGTCGTCCGTCGGAGTGGCATGGCCCCCGCCGCCCCCGCCGCCCCCGCCGCCCCCGCCGGGCGGCGGATCCGTCGGCGTTCCGGAGGGCTGCGGCGTTGGGGGCTCCCCGGGCGGGGTGCCCCCGCCGTTGCCGCCGGCGGTGTATCCCGAGTAGACGCCGGAGGCGTCGCAGTGCCAGATCTCGATCGCCGTGTTCCGCAGGGGTCGGCAGGTCGTGGCGTCCACCACGCGGAGCAGCAGGATGAGCGGCACGCCGGTTCGGTCCTCGACGACGTTGCGGCGAAAGAGCTCATAGTCGATGTAGTAGGGGCCCTCGATCTGCTCGGTCGTCAGCTGCATGCACGTGTCGGTGGCCAGCGCGGCGGTCCGTGCCGAGTCGAGGGCGTCCGTCGCGCCGACGCCCCCGCGGGCGGAGGCGTGGGCGGCCGCACCCATTCCGGCGAGAGTGACGGCGCCGGCCCCGCCCAGTGCGAGGACACGACGACGCGTCAGGGCCCGCGAGACGACCGCGTTGTCGGCCTCGTCGTAGAACTGCTGTGGGTTTGTCATGTACGGGAACCTAGGTCGGTGCGCTGTGAGAGGCGTGTGAAACAACGGCCATTTCCAGCCGATCCCGGCCGGCTCCGCCCGCCGTCCAACCGCTGCCTGTCCGAGGTTCCGCTGTAGCTTGGCCGGATCGGTTTTCCTCGGATCGAGAACCGGTCACTTGCCGATGCAGGAGCGCTTGGTCCGCCACCGGTTAGGGGCAGCGGTCGCAGACCAGGTTCCCGTTGAGCATCGGAAAGATGACCTTTCGGTAGATGGTGAAGGAGTTGGCGCCGTCGAGCCGCGCTGCCTCGTCGCGCCACGACGCGTCGGCCCGTAATGGTGCCGGAAGGGTCGTTTCTCGGTCAGGCCCGACGCGGCGACCAGGTGCTGGCTGACCAGGAGGCGCAGCCCGTGCCCGGCCTCCGCTGCCCGTTCGCCGAGCACGCGCCTGGAGTCGAGTCCGTCCCGGGGCAGCCGACGCCCGGTGGAGGCGGCCTCCGTCAGTATCTGCTCGTAGCCGACCAGATCTCGTCGGTCATTTCCCAGCCCTCTACTGCCCCTGAGGCAGTCGTGTGCTCGCGGTGTACTTCCCGTCCGCGCCGTGTCCCGCTGGAGAGTAGCGAACAGGGTGGGCTGAACCGGCGCTGCGTGCGAGTCCAGTGGCCGCTCTACGCCGCGTCCGCCGACGGCAAGGACGGGGGAGCGGGGCTCGGTGACTCGACAACAGCACTGGACGTCCGGGGCGGCGAGGTGCTCTCGGGTCCTGTGGGCAGGCCCGGAGGCTCTTCGGGAAGGCAGGAGAAGAGTCCCAGCAGAACGGCGAGCGCGGCCGCGCCTGCCAGGATGCGCCCGAGGCGGCGTATTCGCCCGCGAGTGTCAAGGTGGCGCCATGGGGGCTCGGCCGGTGCGTCTTCGCAGTACCAGGCGTCGCCCACAGGGACGTTCCTCTGCGGACGCCCTGTCCGTTCCCGGGCGGATGGCTCTCGCGGTGCGGATCGGGCGATGGCTTCCTCGCTGTCCGTGAGGAATCGTCTCCACACCGAGTCAGGGGTGGGATTCGGCACTGTCGCTCATCTCGTTGCTGTCGGTGCGTCTTGACCTGGGCGGCGCGGCGCGTCCGGTGGGCAGGTGTCTGTTTCGAGGCGGACGAAGGAAATCGTGCGACCGGCCTCGCACAGGGCCGACTCGGTGCCGTCGGCCGGCAGTCCCAGGTAGGCGCACAGGCGGCGGGCGGTGCGGGGGTGGCGTCGGCCGTAGTGCGCCATGATGTCGGCGCCTTCGTCCGGAGTGAGGAAGTGGGCGGTGACGGCGTGGTGGCGGTTGCCGAATTGCACGACCGTCTTCGGCTGGGCACGTAGGTTGCGGTACCAGTCGGAGCGCGGACCGAAGCCGGAGGCGACCGTCCAGGAGCGATACGGCGCTTCGTAGGCCACGACTTCGAGAACCACCCGGCGGTCGTGTCCACTGATCCGCCCCACGTGGTGCAGCAGCAGCACCCGTCTGCCGAGCAGCGGTCCCAGGCCGGCTCGGAACAGGAAGATGAGCGCGCGAGCGGCCCGCCTGCGCCAGCCGGCCGGAACGCGCGGTCTGGCGGGGTCCGCTTCATCAGGTGTCATGCTCGCCTCCAGAGGGTGGGGTGTCCAACCTCGCCTCGACGGGGCTGGAGACCCGAGGATTTTCACTTTGGCAGGCAAAATTTTGCACAGTCTAAATGATGAATCCCGGGTAGAAAGGGGTCCATGGTTGAGCGCGAGTCCCGCGAGGGGGCCATGGAGGACGTCGATGCCGTCACGCGGGAGGTGCTGACCGCGTCCCGGCTGCTGGTGGCGGTCTCCGCCAGGTCCCTGTCCGCCGTCGAGGAGCGGGTCACGCTGCCGCAGTTTCGAATGCTGGTCGTCCTCTCCGCCCGGGGCGCCACCAAACTCGTCGCTCTCGCCGACCTTCTCCACGTCGCCCCCTCGACGGCCATGCGCATGGTGGACCGGCTCATCGCCGCCGGGCTGGCGGACCGGCAGGTCAATCCCGACAACCGGCGGGAGACCCTGCTGCGGCTCACGGCGGAGGGACGCCGCACGGTCGAGGAGGTCACCGCCCGGCGGCGCACGGAGATCGCCGTCATCGTCGAACGTCTGAGCCCGGACAAGCGGCGGGTGCTGATCGACGCCCTGGCCACCTTCAACGAGGCGGGCGCGGAGCCCTCCGCCCCGGCTGCCGATACCGAGCCGTTCCCTCTCGGCTGGGAATGACGACACCGTACCCTGTTTTGCACAATGCAAGGAATTGGCGGAGCGGGCATGTGCCCGCTGCGGGTGCGAGGGAGCCCACGTATGAGCAGACGGCGCCGGGGCCCGTCCGCGCACGGCTCTCACGCGGCGGCTCATGTGCGCGCCACGGTCTGGGGGCCGGCAGACTTCACGGGCCTGCCGCCTCGGTGGTTGATCGGTGAGGGTCTCTTCGCCGGAGTCCTTGGATCAGGGCTGATCGTGGGCGCCGGGGTCTTCGGCGTCTGGACCGGTGAGTCCGCATTCGCCGCGGGCGAAGTGGGCTTGGTGTGCGCGCTGGGCCTTGTTCTCTACCTGCTCCTGGTCCGCGCCGGCCGGGCCCTGGTGGGGATCGTCGCCGTCCTTGCCCTGGGGCTCGCACTGCACACGCCTCAGACCGCCGCCGGCGTGGTCCTCACGGCCCGGGGACAGGAAGGGTCCGTGGTCGTGACATCCGTCCAGGCGAGTGAGAAGGCGTCCGGGGCTCGGGGTCGACATTTCTGCTCGGTGGAAGGTCGGGACGGTGTGCCCTCCACGGCTCGGATCTGGCGGGGGTGCACCCAGGCCACCCGCCCGGGGGACGCGCTGGCGCTCGTCTACGACCCGAAAGGGCTGGTGCCACCGCGCGGGGTCGAGGGCGCGACGGTAATCCTGGAAGAGCTGGGGGGACTGCTCGGCTGGGCCGTCGGGCTGGTCATCGCCTGCGTCATCGCGGTGGTGCGGTCCTTCCGCCTGCTCGACCGCCCGGCCGCCTCCGGCTCCGCTCGTCCTGGTGGCCGGAGTCCGACTCGTGCACAAGG
The DNA here is from genome assembly GCF_044754585.1 of Streptomyces sp. NPDC093065. NCBI lineage: Bacteria > Bacillati > Actinomycetota > Actinomycetes > Kitasatosporales > Streptomycetaceae > Streptomyces > Streptomyces sp. NPDC093065. The sequence continues at coordinate 6,062 of NZ_JBIVPJ010000042.1, forward strand.
TTCGGGAACGAGTGGCGGCGGCGGGCGACGAATTCGCCGAGAAGACGGCTCCGGGGGACCCACTCCGACATGAGGCGTCCGGGTTACACGACTGGCCGAGCGTTTCTGTGCTGACCGGCCCGCTATGGGGTACCTGTCCACCTGATCATGGACGACCTCGACGAGCGGAGGTGAACGGATGGAGCGGCACGTGCAGCCGGCGGACTGGATCGAGGTCGTGGGCTGGTTCAGCCTCGCCGTGGCCTTCGCCAGTGCCCTCGTCATCCTGGCCGACATTGTTCTCGGCGGCCACCGCCAGAAAATGTGGATCATGAATGTGGTGTATCCGGTCACCGCCCTGTACTGGGGGCCGGTCGCCCTGTGGTTCTACTTCACGCGCGGTCGGCGCACCTCGAAGCCGATGGTCGAAGAGCAGGGCATGCCCGACTCCGACAAGCTACCGCAGTGGGACGTGCAGTCGAAGGCCATCAGCCACTGCGGGGCCGGGTGCACCCTGGGAGACATCGGTGCCGAGTGGCTCGTCTACGCGGCCTCACTCACGCTCGCAGGCAAGGCCCTCTACGCCGACTTCGCCCTGGACTTCGCCTTCGCCTGGATCCTGGGCGTCCTCTTCCAGTACTTCACCATCGTCCCTATGCGCAACATCGGTCGGCTCAAGGGCGTCTGGGCAGCCGTGAAGGCCGACACCTTGTCCATCATCGCGTTTCAGGTCGGCCTCTTCCTCGGCATGTGGCTCTACCAGGAGGTCATCTTCTCGCCCGGCCTGCCGAAGACGAGTGCTGCCTACTGGATGCTGATGCAGGTGTCCATGGTCCTCGGCTTCTTCACCGCCTGGCCGGTCAACGCATGGCTGGTGCGGACCGGCTGGAAGCAGAAGATGTAAACCCCGGTCACGGGCCCTGCCTGCGATGGCGAGCGGCGACAGCCCCATTGATCTGAGGTCTGTGAGGGCGGCCTCCGTCGGCCCCAGACGTTGTACACCGACGCCGGCCGCCGCGAACTGTTTCGCCGACTTCGGGATGTCAGCGGTCTGGACGTCACCGACAGCACGCGCTGCTTCACCGCCCTGGCTTTCCTCTCCCACTTGCCCGACACGGCTGACCAGCACGCGGCACTGCGCCGCCGACTGGAGTTCCTCGAAACAGCCGGCGAGCATCTTCCACGACGGTGACCACTCACTGGGTGCCGACGACACTGACGACCCCTACCGGCGCGGCATGCTCACCATAGCCCGTGCCACCAGCCGCGCAGAAAGGGTCCTGGCCTTGCCCTGCAGCAGCGTGGGGTATGCCTCGGCGGGGAGCCAACTGAGATCAGGCGCCCAGGCGCAACCTATCGGACCGGGTGCGTCCGCAGCCAACGCCGTCTGCGAAGGCCGTTACAGCGCGGCCCGTCGCAGCCGCGCTGCAGTTGGGCCGTGCGCCCCGCCCAGGGACTTCACCGGCGGTCACCGGCAGCGCAGCCGGACCCGTGCGGCCCGGCGTCCGGCTTGGCGGCCCCACAGGTGCCGGAGCCTGGTGTCCGGTGCCCGTTCGAAGACGTGGGCGATGCCGAGCGTGCGCAGCGATTGCCATACCTGCGGGGGTGCGCCGCGGACGAGGAGGCGGGTCTGGGTCCGGTGGGCAGTGACGGCCGTGCTCACGAAGGCGCTGGCGCACGCGTGGGAGAAGTGGCTCACTCGTAACATATCGATGATCAGGCTGCGCGGCCGGTCTGCCAGCGCCGTTCGCAGTCTGTCGGCCACCTCGGCCTGCCGGTCGCTCCACAGTGCACCCTGCAAGCGCACCACGACAGTCTTCGGGCCCCGTCGTGTGCGTCGGGAACCCGGCAAGGGGCGCAGGTGGCGCCGTCGTCCGCGGGTTTTTGCATGTTTCGCACGATAGGCGGCGTGGCCGGACGTCGCTCGTGGGAGGACTCCTGTCCCGGCCCCCGAGGCTACCTGCTTGCAGAATACCGGAGTAAAGTGAGCCCTTTCCAACCTGACGGGTGGTTGAGCTGCGGGCCCCGGCGGCGGACATGAAGAAAGCTCCTGGTAGACGGGTTCACGACCAAGATCACCGCATCCTGCCAGGAGTTCGTGTGCTTGTCTGCCCGTCTGCCATCGATCTGTCCAGCCGTACCCTGAGTTGTTTCTCCGGTCTGCTGGCAGGTCACCGACGCCGGATCGGTTCTCGTTGGCGCCGCCTGAGCTGCGGCCGATAGGCTCTGTTCGTACTCGCCCGCCTACGCTGCGGCGACACCCGCAACCGCCTGGCCGCCGGCTTTCAGGTCGGGATCGCGACGGTCTACCGCTGCATACGCGAGGCCGTCGGCCTCCTGGCCAGCCTTGCCCCGACACTGGGGCAGGCCATGCACACCATCCGCAGGAAGGCGTACGTGATTCTCGACGGCACACTTCTGCCGATCGTCCGTGTTGCGGCCGACCGCCCGTACTGCTCGGGAAAGAAGAAGCATCACGGGATGAACGTGCAGGTCCTCACCGACCCGGCCGGACGACTGCTCTGGATCTCGGACGCCCTGCCCGGCACCGTGCACGATCTGACCGCGGCCCGCACCCACGGCATCGCCGCCGCCCTCGCCGCCGACGGCATCAAGTGCTGGGCGGACAAGGCGTACCAGGGCGCCGGACCCGCCGTCCGCTTCCCGGTCCGGGGCAAGCACCTGCGCGGTCGGCACCGCCGCCGCAACCGCGATCACGCAAAGATCCGAAGCTTCGGCGAACGCGCCGTCGCCACCCTCAAGTGCTGGCGAGTACTCCGCAAACTGCGCTGCAGCACCACGAGGATCACCACCGTCGTCCGCGCCATCGTCACTCTCGAACTCACCAGCTGATCAAGATGGAGAGGGCTCAGTGTGCGGAAGAGTTCGGCGCCGATCACGAGCGCGGGACGGTGGTCGAAGCGACACCGATCCCCTTTGTGCCCGCGTCGTGTCCAGCTACGTGCGAGCCGGGCTCGGGCTGGATTCGGCCGAGCACGCGGCTCAACCCGGACTCCCCTCCGGCGTGCTCAGCGAGGGTGTGCGAGGCAGCCAGCGACGCGCTGAGCCGACCTCATGCCGGGCGGCCCAGCCACGGCACTGCTTGAGAAGGAGCGATCGCCCATTCCGGTTTCCGTTGGACGAGAAACGATTAGTTTCGTTCGCCTTTCCAGGCGGCGTCGGCGTCCTGAACTGTGTGGTGGGTCGGGAAGAGCAGGTGGAGGCCGAGGACCTGGATGGTGCGTTTGACACGGTCGGGAACTGTGGCTAGTGCGATCGACGCATCGACAGCTAACGAGCTCGTGCACAGTAGGCGGTGAGGCGTCGAGGACTTTGGCGGGGCTCGGTGTTCACCTCGGCCGTGCCGAGGTGAGGTCGACGGTCTGCTGGTGGGACAGCAGGGCGGCGATGGCCTGGACGGTGTCGCTCATGTGCTCGCGGCGGCCGAGCTGGCGAGCCAATGCTCGCCAGCTCTTCAGGTGGGCGATGCCGTGTTCGACTCGGATGCGTCGCGAGGAGTGCGCTTTGCGCTGTCTCTCGTACATCTCCTCGTACCGGCCCGGAGCATTCCTCTTGAACTTGCGGTGTGGTGGTGTGATCACCCGTCCGCCGGTCTGGGCACCCAGGCCCTGATAGCCGGCATCGGCAAGGATCTCCACCGTGGGCCCGTCGGCCAGGAGCTGGACCAGCCCCAACTGGCGGGCGTGGGTGATGTCCGCGCAGCTACCGGGCCTGGTCGGGCTGCAGAACAGCACCCGCCCGTCCTCGTCGGTGACGACCATGGTCTTGACGGCGTTCTGCTTGTTCTTGCCGGAGATGAACGCGTCCCGGTCCTTGCGCCCGGCGGCCGGCCGGCGGACCCGGATCTCGGTGCCGTCGATGATCCCGGTCTTCCCGTCGGCACCGAGGTGGTCGATGACCTCGGACAGGGACCGCAGCCGCACACCCGGGCCGACGGTGCACCCTCGCTCGGCGAGCAAGGGCCGCACCTCTGCGATGGCGCGGGTGATGGTGGAGCGGTCGACACTGAACCAGCAGGCGAGCACGTCGTGCGTGACCGCGTGCCGGAGGTGCACGAGCGTGGCCAGGAGCCGGTCGACAAACACCAGCCGGTGCTTCGCACCCGCGCCCACAGCACGCTTCCGTGGCCAGGACGCAAGCTTGGCCTGGTGCCGTTCGTGCCACAACGGGCCAAGTACAGCCACGAGTTCAGCGATCACGTCGGCTGACAGGCCCGTGATCCTCCGGTCACTGATGATCGCTGCACGAGATGCGTTTCCCACCACACGACCATGATCGACGATCAGAAGCTCGACACCTCCCTGCCTACCGTGCACGAGCTCGTTAGGGCGTGGTTGCGCGCGGCGAGAATGACGGTGATGCCGGTGGAGTCAAAGAAGGTGACGCCTGCGAGGTCCAGGACGAGTTGCTGGCCCGGTTGAAGCTCGATGGCCGGCAGTGTGGCCTGGGCCGCAGAAGCGGTGTGATGGTCCAGTTCTCCTGTCAGTTCAATGACCGCTCCGGCGGTGCCGGTGCGAACGTAGATGGTCAGCCTATTGCTCATCTTGCTTTTCACTGGGAGAACGGGGCACATGGATGGCGAGGACGGCGGTGTCGTCGTCCACGCCGGTGCCAAAGGTGTCGAGAAGGTCGCGGATCGCGTCGACGACCACAGATGCGGTGGTGGGGGCCAGTCCACGACCGAAGCCGAGGAGGGCGTCGTCACCGTAGCGTTGCCCACCAGTGGCGGTGGTGTGGGCCTCGGTGAGTCCGTCAGTGTGAAGGAGCAGGGTGTCGCCGGGGGCAAGGTAGACGCTGGTGGTGGCGATGTGAATGTCGGAGAGTACGCCAATGAGTTGACCGCCGGGGGTGTGCAGGAAGTCGGTTGTGCCGTCGGAGCGCATCAGCATGGCCGGTGGGTGCCCACCGCTGGCCAGGGTGATGCGGAAACCGCCTCGGTCTTCGTCGGGTGTGAGTAGGCCGAAGACGACTGTGCAAAACCGGGGGTCGGTGCCGTTGTACTCGTGGGTGAGAACAGTGTTCAGATTGGCTAGGACTGAGGCAGGGGTGGAGTCGTAGACGGCGGCGGCGCGCAGCGTGTAGCGGGCCAGGGAGGTTACGGCCGCTGCGGCGGCGCCCTTGCCGCACACGTCGCCCAGGAACAGCCCCCAGGTGCCAGCAGCCAGGGGAAAGAGGTCGTAGAAGTCACCGCCCACCTCGTCGGAGGATGCCACGTGGTAGTGCGAAGAGACTTCCAGGCCGGGGACGTTCACCAGCGCCGGTGGCAGTAGGGTCATCTGCAGGGTGGCGTTCAAATTCTTGAGGCGGTCCCGTTCGAGGTCGGCCTCCTTGCGTGCGCGCAGCAGTTCGGTCTCGTAGGCGCGGCGGTCGCGGGCGTCGAAGACGGTGGTACGGATTAGTAGTGGCTGCCCGTCGTCGCCGCTCTTCACGATTGAGGTGACCATCACGGGTAACCGGGAGCCGTCCGCGGCCTTGAGGTCAAGCGCGATGCCCTTGGCCTCGCCCCGCATGCGCAGGAGCGGGGCAAAGTGCGTTTCGTGGTAGAGCCGACCACCCACGGTCAGCAGGTCGGAGAAATGCCTGCGTCCCACCAGGTCTTCGCGCTTGTATCCCAGCCAGTCCAGCAAAGTGGTGTTGATCCGTACGATCCGTCCGTCCAGCAGCGTGGAAATGTAGCCGCAGGGCGCGTGCTCGTACAGATCCTCGGCACTGTCCTCCAGCAGAGCGGAAAGCCGAGCCTGCTCGTCAAGAGCTACCTCATCCATCCCGTTTCCACGGTTCTCGCCCTGGTCACCGTCACTGCACATCAACTCACGCCCCCGCGAAGGCCGCTATGACCGCGGCGGTCTCCTGCGGTGCGGAGAGCTGGGGGCAGTGCCCGGTCGCGTTCAGCGTCACCAAGCGGCTTCCCGGTATCTGCGCGTGAACGAACGCGCCCACTTCCAGCGGGGCGATCGCGTCGCTGGAGCACTGTGCGACCAGTGTTGGCACCCCCACCCGGGAGAGGTCGGCACGGTTGTCGGACAGGAACGTCACCCGGGCGAAGACGCGCGCGATGTCCGGGTCTGTGCGGCAGAAGCTGTTGGTCAGTTCCTCGCCCAGTTCGGGCCGCTCGGGGTTCCCCATGATCACCGGCGCCATCGCCCCCGACCAACCCAGATAATTCGCGTCCAGAGAGTCGAGCAGGTCCTCGATGTCCCCAGCACTGAAACCGCCCCGGTAGCCGGTGTCCGGGTCGTCGACGAAGCAAGGCGAGGGTGCGAGCAGGACCAACCCGGTGAACGCCTCGGGCTCTCGTGCGGCGGCCAGCACGCCCATCATCGCGCTGACCGAATGTCCCACGAAAGTGACGGGCCCCAGCGCCAGTTCTCGGTGCAGCTCCAGTATGTCGTCGACGTAGCCGTCGAGTGAGCTGTAGCGTTCCGGGTCCCACACCGACAGGTCCGATTTCCCGGAACCCACGTGATCGAAGAGGACAACGGTGAAGTTGTGTTCAAGTGTCGGTGTAACCAGACGCCACAAATTCTGGTCGCACCCGAAACCGTGTGCCAGCATCACCACCGGCCCATCGGCCCGTCCGGTCACTGTCGCGTGGTTCCTATTGCGTACGTTCATGTGGCTATGTCCTTCACGGCCTGTGAATGAATCATCGGTGCATCCCCGTACAAGTCGGTCAGGTTGGCGGACGGTCCCGGTGTTGAAATTCGTTTGCAGCCCTCGGTCGGGACTGAGGGCGGTTCGTGTCGCATCCCTCAGGACGCCGCGCCCGCCTTAAGCTTCCGGTACGGCCTCGGCCACCGAGGCGTGCGCGGTCTCGCCCGAGGTGCTCAGTGGGACCACGAGCGGGGAGAAGATGTCGCGGTGCCCGACGGCTGCGAGGGGGCGCATCCCACGGGGGAAGGTGGAGTCGATGTGTACAGGCGTTGGCAGCCCGCCCCGGGCCTCCCGGTCCAGGCCGATCTGGCTAAACGCCCCAAAGCGTACACTGCGCGTACCGACCACGGAGGGCAGCTCGGTGGCGAGAACTCTGGAACGGTGCCATCACGCATGCTCAGGAGTGCCGCCACGTAGGGGCGTCATCAACAGTGGCCGCCCGGGCCATGGCCCGGGATCCGAGGAGGGCACCGTCCAGCCGTAGCCGCCGCTTGCCAGGAAACCCACCGGACTCGGGGGCGTAGCCATCGTGCTCACCTGCCTGTCGAGACCCCTTCATCCTCAAACGTACTCTAATCAGCAGCCCCCCGCGAGTGATAGTCGCGGTCGACTATGCATCTCCTTGAGGGGCGAATGTGCGACCCTGTATATCCTTAGCGCTGTGCAATGCAGTAACTCGATGTCTTATTGAGCATTCTGTCATGTCGACCGCGTGTGATTCTCGTTTGCAGCTACCACCTCCGGATTCCGGCCCGGCGGATCGCACTCGATAACTGCAGTACACGGCGTCGAGTAGGGCCGGGGCTGCCGACAGAAGTAGGCGGAGAACTGTTGGGGATCCGGTGTGACGTGGTGGCGTCGGCTGCGGGACTGGAACAGGGCTGGTGCCTGTCAGGGGCTGCACGAGGTGCTGCCGGCCGAGCTGAACGCGGCGGCCCGACTCGTCTGGTCGCGCTGCGTGGTCGACTCCTCCCACGTCAAGGCCCTACAGCGACTAACACAATGAGGTGGATCGGCCTGGTGCCGTGACCATGTCGAGCGTTGAGCGTTGCCCTGGGCATGGGGGCGTCGCTGTGGATTGTGCCGGATGAGCTGTGGGACCGCCTGGAGCCGCTGCTGCCGCAACGACCGAGGCGGTTCAGGTACCTGGGGCGGAAGCCGTTGCCGGACTGGGAGGTGCTGTGCGGAATTCTGTACGTCCAACACGCCGGCATCCAGTGAGCTTCTTCAGCGTTGCAGCTTCAGTGTGAGGACGGCCTTGGCGATTGACGTCATGCGGTTGGGGCTGCATCGGGACCTGCGGAAGATCCGCCAGGACTTCAGGCGGGCGACGCCGCGTTCGACAGGTGCGCGTGCTCCGGCCAGGGCACGGTTGTGGTTCTTGGCGGTGGGGGTCAGTTCCTGCAGGGACTTGCGCTTGATGCCCGTGGTCAGCTACGGTCCTGCGCCTTGGTAGGCGAGATCGGCGACGATTGGAACGCCCTGGCGCTCGCAGATCCGGATGATTCGGTGGGTGCGGGCGGCGGTCAGGTCATGGGTGCGGCCGGGCAGGGTGGGCGAGAGCCACAGCAGTCGGCCGCCGGGATCGGTGACAACCTGCACGTTCACGCCGTGGCGCCGGTGTTTGTGGGAGTAGTCGGCCCGGCCGTCGCCGGCCCGGTCGCATTCGGCGAGAGTGCCGTCGAGCAGGACGAAGTCGGGTTCGTGGTCGCGCAGTGTCTTGAGCAGGCCAGGTGCACGTGCGGCGAGCAGGCCGATGACCGCGCTGGTGTAGGCATGGGCGGTGGACTCGCTGATCCCGAACCCGGCGGCGATCTTCGCCAGAGTGGTGTGTTCACGCAGGTACATCAGTGCCACCATCGCGCGCTGTGACGGGCGGAGCTTGCAGCGCCGGTCGCCCTCACGGGTGACGATCAGCATGGTGACCCACTCCACGAGTGTATGCGGCGGGTCGAGTGCGGCAGGATGCATGACCAACGAGGCCCCCGAGCAACGTGATTGAGACGTCAGACACCTCGATCAACAGCCCGGGGGTCTCGCTCGTTGCGGCTCGCAGGCAGTCACCTGATCGGTGGCCGTCTCGAAGAAGCTCAGTGATCGAAGGATGGCGCCACGATGGGAGGGGAGCGCATCACGACTTCCGTTCGTCGCCCCTCGGCGACTCCGGCACAGAGTGCCGAAGTGCTGTCTGGACGGCGGTCAGTGCAGACCTGATCGTTGCAGGGGGATGGAGCAGGTGCTTAGAAGGCGCCTGCTCTATCCTCGCGTTCCCTTGGTCACCGAGGGGCAGGTATGGGTGGGTTCGGCCAGATTCACCGACAGCAGACACATTGAGTCCCATACGGACTGGATTAACTCGGCGAAGGAAGCAAACCTAGAGCGGTCTTGAGAAAGCAGAACCTGCTCTCTGCGCATCAGTCGGGACCGCGAGAGGTGCGTCGCGGGCGCAACATAGCCGACGATCGCCGGTTGGCCAAACCGGCGCTTCTGCAGACCATTGAGTGACCAGGGGATGCCGACGCATCCCGATGTCTCGCGTGAGGAGTCATGTAGCTTGTCGAAGCTGGCAATAGGTGAATCGTCCTTGCTCTCTGCGGACCATGTTCGCGCCCTTCTGGAGTGGCTCCAGGTGGAATCTTCGGGAGCCGTTTTCCCTTTCCTCGCCGCTATGGCGGGCACCGCCCTTTCGCCGGGTGAAGCAGTCTCGGTACGGGTGCAGGACGTGACGCTCCCGGACGGGGAGTTCGGGGAGGTGTTGGTCCGTGTCGGCGAGAGCCGGAGGGTTCCTGTCTCCCCGGACGTCGTGGGTGTGCTGAGGCGCTGGATCGACGAGGCGGGTTTGGAAGCTGAAGACCTGCTGTTCCCGGCCGAGCGGGGTGGGGCGTTGGCGTCCTCCGAATACAAGAGGGCGTGGAGGCGCGCTCGCCAAGCGGTGTTGAGCCCGGACGAGGTGCAGGCGGGCTTGGGGGAGCAGGTCTCCAGCCTGCGTGACTCCTGTCTGGACCGCTGGCTCGAGGCGGGCGTTCCTGCGTGGGGTGTCGCCGAGTGGGCTGGCGTGAGTGCGAGCTGGATTGCGCTGCGGTACCCGCACCGCTTCCGGCTGGAAGACATCGAGATCGACTGGGAGCACCTGGAAGAGAGCCTGCGCCTTCCGGGCATTCCCGAGCGGTAGTTTCCCCTTTCGCGCTCCGACTCACGATCCGAGCGCGAAGACCACGCGCCGAGCACATATCGAACGTCGGCGGTCCACGCCGCACGCGGCCGTGTCACATGGCTCGACCCCCAGCGATCTGGTTCCCACTGCCCTACAGGGCCGGTTGACCTGCGCCGTGGACTGCCGGCAGCCCGGCTGAATCAATTCACCTGCTTAGCCTTTCCCCCCTCTGTTTCCGAGGACTCGCGCATGCCTGCCCGTTTGCTGTCCATTCCCGCTGTCGCCGCCGCCCTGGACGTCGACCGGCGCACCGTCTACCGCTTCGTCGCCGCCGGCGACCTCCCGGTCGTCGACCTGCGCACCGGGACGGAACGATCTCGCGTCCGTGTCCCTGCTGCCGGGCTTGAGGAGTTCATCGCCAGGAGATTGGTTGGCTCCCCGCGCCCCCGTCGGTGAATTCCCGCCCCCAGCCCAGACCTCACCGCTTCCGAGCAAAGGAGTAGTACCGCGTACCTGCGCAAACTGAAGTCCGGCAAGTGGCAGGCGACCGTACGCAACCGGGCCGGAGACCGGTTCAGCGAGTCCTTCCCCCTCAAGGCCCAGGCGCGGGCCTGGGGCATCGCGCTGGAGACCCAGTTCGCCCGCGGAGGCATGCGCGACCCGCGGGCCGGCGAGATCGCGTTCCGGGAGTGGCACGACCGGTGGTGGAACGCCCGCATCGTCCAACCCCACACGCTGCGGGGCGACGCGTCCAGCATCAAGAACCACGTCATGCCGTACTGGGCTGACTGGGAGATGCGGGCCATCACCCGCATGGACGTCCAGAGCTGGATACGCTCCCTGGTCGAGAAGGGCGCAGGCCCTGCCGCAATCAAGCGGGCCTACAACCTGACGTCGTCCATCATGCGCGCTGCTGTCGACGACGATGTGATCGCGGTGAGCCCGTGCCGCAGCATCGATCTGCCGCCCATCGCGGTCAAACCGCCGCAGTGGTTCACGCCCGACCAGGCGCAGAGCATCCTCGACGGACTCGTCCCCGCCTGGCGGACGATGTGCCTGCTCGGCTTCTACACCGGACTGCGCTGGGGAGAGCTCTCCGGCCTGCACCGCCACCGCATCGACACACGCCGCTCCCGCCTGTTCGTCGTGGAGGTCAACACCAAGAGCGGCATCAAGGAGTACCCCAAGAGCTCCAAGAGCCGCCGGGAGGTCCCGCTCCCGCCCCATGTCCTCGCAGCCCTCGAACGCCACATCCACCGGCTCGACCGCGACGCAGTGGTCTTCACGACCATCACCAAGGGCCGCTCCGGGCGCCTCCTCGCCGACAGCAACTGGCGTCGGCAGACCTGGTGGCCTGCTGTCGAGGCTGCCTACCATTTCGGCGACGACGGCGAGTTGCAGCTCGTCCCGCACTACCCGCCGCACTCCATGCGCCACACTTGCGCCTCGTGGCTCGTCCAGAGGGGAGTCTCGCTCTACGAGGTTCAGCACCTTCTCGGCCACGAGAGCTTCCAGACCACCCAGCGCTACGCCCACCTCCAGCCGGACGCCCATAAGGCTGTGCTGGGAGCCTGGGAACGCATGGAAACCCCGCTCACCATCGTCGCATGAACGTTCCTTTGCCCTGTCCTCCACGGACAGGGCAAAGGCGTTTCCCGGTTGAGCCGGGCCGGGTCACGTTCGCGGGTCGGTTGGACAGTCTCCGGGAAGCGTCCAGCGGCCGTCTGCGTCGAAGGGCCACGCGTAGGCGTAGGCATCGATCTTCGCCAGCTCACGCAGCGCCTCCCGCCCGGCAGGCGGATCCACAGGAGTGCGCAAGGGTTCCCTCAAGGGGTCGAGTTGCACCGCGTACGCCTCAGCCCATTCCAGCCAGTCCGCCTCCTCCGTCACGACCGGCGCCTCGCCTGCTCGGGCGCGGGCTGCCTGGCAGAAGGCGCGGATCTCTTCGGCCTGCCGCCAGTCCCGAATCTGCCCGGTAAGAATCGTCGCCCTGTGCTGCTCGATCTGCTGCTCGCGAGCCCGCGCGACGGCCGCGTACCAGCGGCGCCGCTGTTCGGCCTCACGCAGCTCCTTCTCCCGCTCCCGGCGGTCGGCTTCCGCCGCAAGGCGTTCGAGATTCTGCAGTAGGTGCCCCAGCCGTGACTCCAATGTCCACCGGGCGCTGTCGCTGTAGGAGTACGAGTGCTGGTACCAGCTCCCGGAGGGCGCGCCGAGAGCGAGGCGACCGTTGAACTCCTCGTCGTACTTGGGCAGGCGCGTCCAGGGATTGCGCTCCTGTTGACGGCGCTCCTGCGGGGTCGGCTCGTGCGGGACCTTGGTCGTCCGCTCCGTGAGAGCGAGGGGAAAGGCCCGGCACTGGATCACGATCGCGACCGTGTGTACAGCTTCACCGCGTTGCAGATCGCTCTGGGCCTCGACCGTGTAGCCGCGTCTTTCCGCTTCAGTGAACAGTGCGTGCATGATCCGAAGGGCTCGGTCGGCGAGGGGACGCGACAGGTACAGCGGGATGACTGCCGGCTTGCCCCTGGTGTCGGTCACCCTCTGTGATCGGCCGAGAGCCTTGCGCGTCGCACGAACGAGACGATGAGGTCGATCAAGGATTTCCGGCACGTCGACGGCCGGCACGGGAAGAGGCTGAGCGGCCTTCTCAGTCTCCTCGTCAATCAGCGTGAAGACGCAGTCCCCGCGCTGTCGGCCGTTCCACCGCAGCTTGTGCCCTGTGGGTACGTACCCATGGTGGAGTGCGTCGTAGTACGCCGCCCGCCATCGACCCCGGGTCTGCGCGGCAGGATCGGGAACCGTGATCTTCCCGGAGGCCGACTGCAGGCGGGAGATCAGCTCGGTTCCAGTGGCCGGAGCCAGCGCTGCCTGGGCGGCATCGCCCTTCAGCTTCTCCTTCTCGGCCTGTACCTGTCGCGGATGCTTGCCGTGCTTGAGGTAGTAACGGCCGTCCGCAGTGACTACGGCGACGTGTCCGCTCCCGCGCCAGGTCCGCTTGATCAGGTCCCGTTGTTCCAAGGCCCAGGATGTTTGAGACCGGGCAGGTGGGATGGGCATCGCACTGGACGCTGCTGCGATCTCACGGAGCAAGTCGACTTGGGGCTCCGTCAACGTGCACTTCACCGCGGCGGCTCCTCGACGGTCCGTGGACGGGAGGGCCAACCTAGGACCGCTATAGACGTCTCGTGTGCAGAGGTGCTTCGTATGGGTGAATCGGGCTGTCAACAACCACGGCCGCTACAACGGCGATGTAGGAGGTCGGGGGGGATCCCCCCGCTTCGCCAGCACACGGCCGTGACGCTCATTTGACGCTCCGAGCCCCGTACGACTCCTTGGGCGAGCCGAGAAACTATGCCTGACCTGGTGTTTCGTGCGCAGCCGTCCAGGTCAACATCCTTCCGATGACCCACCATGTGGAGTGCGTGGCGATTCTGGAGCCTGCGGGCAAGGGGGCCTGACCTGCGGGGTTTGGGGCATAGGGCGGTCGTTCGACGTGTTTCCCTCCGCGTAGCGGTTCGAGTGAGCGAATCGATCTTTGTGGCTCGCTGACCAACGTATTCGTGAGCGAGGTGCCTGCTTGGGCGACGTCTTCGGAGAATCTTGACGCTCGGATGACGCTCGATGCGGAGGCCTCTGCTGCGCCGCCGCAAGCGGTGCGAGTGACCATCCCGGCCCCATGTTCCTTGGGAGGCGAGAGCGAGGCCACCGCGCCATTTGATACCGGGCAGGTCATCTCTGTATGGCGATGACAATCCGGCTCCCCGACGACCTTGACGCGAAGCTCACCGAGCGGGCTCGTCGGGAAGGTCGCAGCAAGCAGGAACTTGCCATCGAGGCCATCCGTGACGCCCAGCACCGGGCCGACCCAGCCGAAGGTCGATGACGTCCTGGCCAAGCCTGATCGGCAGTCCCGAACCCGGGGTACAGCCGAGATGGGTGTAGCTCGTTTCCGGGGACGGCCCTGCCTGCGGGAACTACGGTTTGAGGCCCGGCTGGGTGGTCCACTCGGCGATCGGTGCGGGGGGCGCGGCCACGTGCGGCGACCGGTGGGGCGATCTTGATGCAGTGCAGGGGAGTGACCTGGCGGTTCTGAAGCATTTCCACAACGGGCGGCAGCACCGATCCGGCAAACTCCCAGTTCAGCCCGCCCTTCCCGAAAAGAGCTGGCCCCTGGGACGGTCGGCCCGAGGTGTCCCCGTCGATCTCCGGCTCCAGCAGGCGCCGACATGCGCAGGCGTGGGGCGGCAGTTGGCCGTGCCGACGGCAGTGATCACCCTGTCAATATGGCACTCTTACGCCGGTTGGCGTAGAAACGTGCCTTCTTCTGGCGGTTGCCGCAGGTGTTCATGTCGCACCACCGGCGGGTGCGGCTACGACTGGTATCGAAGAAGGCGGCTCGGCACGTCGGTGAGGAGCACAGGGCCAGCCGTCCGTCCCGTTCACCTGCGATGATGCCGATCGCGTCGGCGGCGATCACGCCCAGGGCATCCTCCAGGCCGGAGGCTGGACCGAGCCGCCAGCGACGCTCGCCCTCGGGTGTCAGGATCGCCGCGGCCCGGCCCTGGCTGCTCCGGTCATTGAGGGTTCGGACAGCGAATGCGGGCAGGGTGTCCTGGAGCGCGACCGCGGTCGCGGCCGCGTGGATCGACTCCCTCAACTCCCGGGCGAGGTCGAGCTGGTCAGGAGTGCAGGAGTCCACGTCGAGGCCGTACACCGTCAGCCAGTCGACGAGTCGTCGCGGCGTGGGGATGCGCTCCACGGCGTCGCCATGACGCTCGGACAAGGTCCCCGTGAAGCTGGTCGCCAGCACGGATCCGAGGCGGAAGTCAGGAAACTCAGCACGCATGGAACCACCGTAGCCGGTTGCATACGGGTGAGAGCTCGCGCTAGAACCGTCGTAGCCGGTTCGCGATGGGGTGCGGCCGGTACCGCGATGGCCAGGAGGTCCCATGTCTCGCCCGACCGGCGACGTGTACGCATTCACAGCCCGCGCCACCGACGCCGAACTCGACGATCTACGCGCACGCCTGTCCGCGGCGCGGCTGCCGGAGACCGAGACGGTCCACCGCGCCACGCCCGACCCGCGCCGGTGGAACCAGGGCGTACCGCTCTCCGACCTCGTCGACGTCGTCCACTACTGGCGCACCGGGTACGACTGGCGGTGGTTCGAGGACCGCCTGAACACGATCGGCCAGTACCGCACAACCATCGACGGCCTGGGGATCCACTTCCTTCACCGCCGATCAGCGCGCACGGATGCCACACCGCTGCTCCTGACCCACGGCTGGCCGGGCAGCATCGCCGAATTCATCGACGTAGTAGATGAATTGGCGGATCCGAAGGATGCCGACGCGCCAGCGTTCCACATCGTGGCCCCGTCGCTGCCGGGCTTCGGTTACAGCGACAAGCCGGCCACCACCGGGTGGGGGACCGGAAAGATCGCAACCGCATGGGTGGAACTCATGCGGAGGCTCGGCTACGAAAGGTTCGCAGCCCACGGCGGCGACTGGGGAGGCGTGATCACCACCGTCCTCGGCGGCAGGTTCCCCGCGCATGTCCTCGGCATCCACACCACGCTCGCGCAGGCACCATCCGGCCTGACCACCGAAGGCCTGACGCCGACCGAACGCCAATGGGCCGAGGAAACCCGCGACTTCTGGCACCACCGCGCGGCGTACGCGAAACAGCAGGCGACCCGACCGCAGACCATCGGCTACTCGCTCGTCGACTCACCGGTCGGGCTCCTCGCCTGGATCCTCGACAAGTTCGCCGAATGGACGGACACCGACGACAGCCCGTTCGAGAGGATCTCCATCGACCGAATCCTCGACGACGTCACCCTGTACTGGCTGACACGGACCGGCGCGTCGGCGGCCCGCATTTACTACGAGAGCCACGGCGGCGTCAACGCCCTCGACCCCGACCTCCGCGTCGACGTCCCGTCAGCCATCACCACGTACCCCCGCGACATCGAGAAGTGCCCACGCCCCTGGGCACAGCAGCGGTACCAGCAGATCGTCCGCTGGAGGACGGCCGAAGCCGGCGGCCATTTCCCGTCGCTGGAAGTGCCCGAATACTTCGTCAAGGACCTGCAAGAAGGCATCACGGCAGTGCTGACCGCCGACGGCCGGTGAACACGGAAACGAGCCCCTGAACCAGGGCCCTGGGAAGTTTTCCGAGGCCGCATTGCCCGACCGATCGCCGAGTGAACCACCCAGCCGGGCCTCAAACCGCAGTTCCCGCAGGCAGGGCCGTCCCCGGAAAGGATCCGCACCCAGCCGAGATACGCACCAAAGGGGCGCTGAGTTGATCTTGATGCGACTTCGCACGGGGTCAGCACAGTGAAGCCGCAGTAAATGCGCACACCTCGCCCTGGCGGCCGGAACAGACCGCCGCAGATCGCGACGATCACGGCAGGAGTCTCCGCCGCAGTAAATCCGGTATTCACTGCGGCAGTTGTGCATACGTCTCCGCGATCGAGTATCCGCCCGAATGTGGTTCTGCTGTGCGGACTTGAGGAGAGGAGACTGTCAGTGCCCGACGCCGACCAGGCCTGACGCCAGCATGTCTGCCCGGGTCATGCCCCTAGGCAGTTTCGTTTGGATCAGTCGGTCGTTGGTCCGGGTGTGCCGTTGACTGACGCGCAGTGGGCGCGGATCGAGCCGTTACTCCCGGACCGGACACCGAAGCGGGGTG
>NZ_JBIVPJ010000043.1:0-21994 GCF_044754585.1 Streptomyces sp. NPDC093065
GACGAGCCTAAGGGTGTGGTGCGGTCCATCGGCCCGCTCACACAGACGCCAGCGCCAAGACGGAGTCAGACTGATCCAAGAGACAGACCCTAGATGAGCCCCGCGCGGATGGCCCAGGAGACGGCCTGGGTGCGGCTCCGGCAGCCCAGGCGCGCCATGACTTCGTACAGGATGTTCTTGACGGTACGTTCGGAATAGCAGACGTGCGCCGAGATGGCCGCGAGGCTGTGCCCTTCGGAGAGCATGCGCAGTATCTCTGTTTCCCGTCGGGTCAGAGTGTGGAGGTCGGGATCGTCTCGACCGGCCCTCTGGATCCGGTCGAGTAACTTGCCCTGTAATGCCGACGGGAGCGCTCCGCCGCCGCGACCGAGCGTGAGTACGGTCTCGACCAGGGTCGCGGGCGAGCAGTCGTCTGGGCCGAGCACGGCACGAACCCCGTGTTCGACCGCGGTCGGGACGTCCGCGTGCCATCGCTCCTTGACCACCACCAGGGTGGCGGCGCGCGCGGACAGGCTACCCAGTGTGCTCAGTGTCCGATCGTCGACAGTGTCCATGGCGGCCACGACGACCTGTGCTTTCCCGTCGGCCAGTGCGACAAGTCTCAAACGATCTTCGTTCTGCAGCAGGTAAGTCAGTCCGGCCCTGGTGAGAGCATCGGGAGCGTCGACGGCGACGCGCAACTGCTGCGTGACAACGTTTGCCTCGGACATGGGGCCCTCCGGGGTGATCGCTGGATATAAGGGGGTGCGCGCTGGCTTGCGGCCGGTCAGCCTCGCCGCTCAGTGTGGAGCGGTACTCGGCGTCACCGTGCGGGTAGTGCTGCGACGGCCTAGGTACGCCGGCCTCTGGGATTGCGAGTGGACGTCCACCCCAAGGGATATCCATTTGCGGATGGGGGCGCGTTCCTTGCGCTGGACGGCGAGTATGTCGGGCCGGCGGGCGTTGGCGCTGGCGTTGCGCCAGTGTAGGCGGGCATGCAGGACTCGGGTCCGCGCGTGGTGGCTGTGGTGGTGCGGGTTGGCGAAGATGAACTGCTGCCGCGGGCCGCAGCGGGTCTCGATGGGGTCAGCCCAGGAAGCGTAGGTCGGAAGGAAGTACAGCTCGACCGAGAGATGGCCGGGACGATGTGGAATGGGGCACCGCCCAGCCGGGCGGCTGCGATCGACTTCAGTGCGGCCAGCGTGTTGGTGCCCTCACGTCGGCGTTGGCACCGCGCAAACGGTCGTCGCACACCCGATGGCGACCGTGAAAGTAGGTGCGGCCGGTAGGTCGCCGGCAGTTGGTCGAACCTGCTCTGCCTGGCCCAGCGGGAACGTGCGGTAGGCCAGATGATCAGAAGGCCGAACTCGTCGAAGCCGAAGATGCGGTCGGGAGGGCGGTTCAGTGCCTGCTGGGCGCAGCCGAGCTGGGAGTCGAGATCAGGGCCGGAGGACTTCTTCCGGCTCGTAGTGCGCTGGAAGGTGGTGCCGCGGCACGATGGCAGGCACCGTAGGGCTTCCCGGCCGATGCGAACGGCTCCCTCGTCCACACGGCGCAGGGCGGCGACGAGTTTGCGGATTGCCGCCCATCGATGGTCGGAACAGGCCAAGCCGGTCCCGACGAACCTGCGAATCACATCCCCCACCATGTCCGCCTCGGCCTGAACCCGTTGAGCAATCACCGGGACCTTGTGCCCGCCCGCCGAAGCCAGCAGCATCGTCGCGCGCCTGTGGCGCACCGAACTGTCACTGCCCATACGCACGATCTGCAGCCCCTCCTGATCGGCAGTCGACGCACTCGGCCACCACACCTCAACTGACCAGATAGAACGTTACTTCCCATCGAGTCCCCGACACCACCACCAACTGGCAAACCCATGCGGTCATGACCACTACTGAGCATGAGCTCGTGATGTCGTCTTGAGCGATCAGGGGTTGGTGGTCAGTCCCGTCTCGGCAAGGCGGCCGTCTGAGGTGGCTGCGGTACTGGAGCGGGGCTGCAGAGTGAGTGGTCGCTGTGGCAGCGCGACATCGAGGACGAGGTCCTGCCTACAGCACGGGAGCTCGGCGTCGCTGTTGTCCCCTGGTCCCCGCTCGGTCACGGCGCGCTCACTGCGACCGTCACCTCCCGCGACGAGCTACCTGAGACCGACGTCCGCCGACAGGTGCCGTACTTCTCCGAGGAGCACTTCGACGCGAACCGGGCCACGCTGGAGACCGTTCGCAGGATCGCCGCCGAGGTCGAGGCAGAACCCGGTCAGGTAGCACTGGCATGGTTGCTGCACCAGGGCGACGACGTCGTCCCGATCCCGGGAACACGTCGCGAGCGCTACCTCGAACAGAACGCCGCAGCAGCGTTCGTCGCGCTCACCCCCGACCAGTGGCGACAGCCGCCAGTCCGATGGCGGTCACCGCTCGGTCGAACTGGTCGAAGTCCGACCGGGATCCGGCCTCATGGCTGCCGTCGGTGAGGCGGACAGCCGATACGTCGCGCAGTGGGCCGCCGTAAAGCGCTGGACGCTGTCGGCCGACGCGGGATAGATGGCGCCACTGGGCGAGGTGCCGGAGGGGCGTGTGTGATTCGGGCGGTTGCCACCTTGAGTGGCCACCGGATGTCGGCGCGTCCAGGCTGGCCGGTGGGGTTCCGGCCAGCCTCGGCGGCATTTGATCGGGTGAGGTGGATCAGGCCAGGTCGAAGCGGTCGAGGTGCATGACCTTGACCCAGGCGGCGACGAAGTCGTGCACGAACTTCTCCGCCGCGTCGTCGCTCGCGTAGACCTCGGCGAGCGCCCGCAGCTCGGCGTTGGAGCCGAAGACCAGGTCGGCGCGGCTGCCGGCCCACTTGACCTCGCCGGTGGCTACGTCGCGGCCCTCGAAGGTGGTCCGGTCCTCGGACGTCGACGTCCACGTGGTGCCCAGGTCGAGCAGGTTGACGAAGAAGTCGTTGGTCAGCGAGCCGGGCGTGCGGGTGAACACGCCGAGCTGGGACTGCTGGTGTCCCGCACCCAGCACGCGCAGGCCGCCGACCAGGACGGTCATCTCGGGCGCGCTCAGGGTGAGCAGGTTCGCCCGGTCGAGGAGCAGGAACTCGGCGGGCAGCCGGTTTCCCTTGCCGAGGTAGTTGCGGAAGCCGTCGGCGGCCGGTTCGAGGGCCTCGAACGACTCGGCGTCGGTGTGCTCCTCCGTCGCGTCCACACGGCCCGCGGCGAAGGGGACCTCCACCGGGAAGCCGGCCTCCTTGGCGGCCTTCTCGACCGCGGCCGAGCCGCCGAGGACGATCAGGTCGGCCAGGGAGACCTTCCTGGCGCCGGACCCGGAGTTGAACTCCCGCTGGACGCCCTCCAGGACGCGCAGCACCTGCGCCAGTTCGTCGGGCTCGTTGACCTCCCAGCCGCGCTGCGGCTGAAGGCGGATGCGGGCGCCGTTGGCACCGCCGCGCTTGTCGCTGCCGCGGAAGGTGGACGCCGAGGCCCAGGCGGTGGTGACCAGCTGCGCCACCGACAGGCCGGACTCGAGGAGTTTGGTCTTGAGGGTGGCGACGTCCCCGGCGTCGACGACCTCGCCCTCGGGCCCGGGCAGCGGGTCCTGCCAGACCAGGGTCTCCGCGGGAACCTCCGGCCCGAGGTACAGCGACTTGGGGCCCATGTCGCGGTGGGTCAGCTTGAACCAGGCGCGTGCGAAGGCGTCCGCGAGCTCCTCCGGGTTCTCGTAGAACCGGCGGGAGATCGGCCCGTAGACCGGGTCGAGGCGCAGCGACAGGTCGGTGGTGAGCATCCTCGGGCGGTGCTTCTTGGACGGGTCGTGCGCGTCGGGGATGATCTCCGGGGCGTCCTTGGCCACCCACTGGCTGGCGCCGGCCGGGCTCTGCTCCAGCTCGTACTCGAACTCGAAGAGGTTCTTGAAGAAGCCGTTGCCCCACTGGGTCGGCGTGCTGGTCCAGGTGACTTCGAGGCCGGAGGTGATGGCGTCGCCGCCCTTGCCCGTGCCGTGGGTGCTCTTCCAGCCGAGGCCCTGCTGCTCCATGGCGGCGGCCTCGGGGTCGTCGCCGACGGCGTCGGCCGGACCGGCGCCGTGGGTCTTGCCGAAGGTGTGTCCGCCGGCGATCAGCGCGACGGTCTCCTCGTCGTTCATCGCCATGCGGCGGAACGTCTCGCGGATGTCGCGGGCGGCGGCGATCGGGTCCGGATTGCCGCCCGGGCCCTCCGGGTTGACGTAGATCAGGCCCATCTGGACGGCGCCGAGCGGGTTCTCCAGCTCGCGGTCGCCGGTGTAGCGCCGGTCGTCGAGCCAGGTGGTCTCGGGGCCCCAGTAGACGTCCTCCTCGGCCTCCCACACGTCGGCGCGGCCGCCGGCGAAGCCGAAGGTCTCCAAGCCCATCGTCTCCAGCGCGACGTTCCCGGTGAGGACGAGCAGGTCGGCCCAGGAGAGGTTCTGGCCGTACTTCTTCTTGACCGGCCACAGCAGGCGGCGGGCCTTGTCGAGGTTGCCGTTGTCGGGCCAGCTGTTGAGCGGGGCGAAGCGCTGCTGGCCGGCGCCCGCGCCGCCGCGGCCGTCGCTGATGCGGTAGGTGCCCGCGCTGTGCCAGGCCATGCGGATCATCAGCGGGCCGTAGTTGCCGAAGTCGGCGGGCCACCAGTCCTGCGAGGTGGTCAGCACCTCGGCGATGTCCCGTTTCACGGCCGCGAGGTCGAGGGCGTTGAAGGCCTCGGCGTAGTCGAACTCCTCACCCAGCGGGTTGGCGACGGCGGGGTTCTTGGCGAGGATCTTCAGGTTGAGCCGCTCCGGCCACCACTGACGGTTTCCGCCGCCCTGCGTGGGGTGCGGGGCGCGTCCGTGGGCGACCGGGCAGCCGCCCGTCTCCTCGGCCTTCGCGTCGGTCACGATGGCATCGTGGTTCTCGGACATGGGAATCCCTCCGGGGGAATGGAGCTAAGAGATGGGCCAATCGAAGACGGCAAGAGGTCAGGTCTGAGCAGGGGCTTCCGGGCCGGTGGCTTCGACGTCGGCCACTGCCGTGTCCGGCTCTGTCCGTACCGTCTCGCGCTCATGAGGGTTGAGCGCGAGAAAGGCGAAGCCGGCAAGTGCACCGCCGACCCCTTGAGCGATGAGATAGACCCACAGCGACGACCAGGAGAACAACCCGGCCACGGAACCTCCCACGGCCACAGCCGGGTTGAAAGCTCCTCCGGACACCCCTCCCACCGCCACCGCACCTACCAGGACGGTGAAACCGATGGCCAGTCCGTAGAAGGAATTCCGCGGGTGGTCCCTGCTGGTGGCGACGTTGAGGACGACGTAGGCCAGCATGAAGGTCACAAGTACCTCCGCCACGAGCGCCGCTCCGAGCTGGCGCCCCGACAACGAGACCGCTGTCGCCTCGTTCGGATCGACGACCCAACGACCGACCAGTCCTCCCACTAACCCGCCCGCCAACTGCGCTGCCACGTAAGCAGTGGCCTCGCCCCCCTTGATGCGGCCCCTCACGAGGACGCTGAGTGTGACAGCCGGATTGAAGTGAGCGCCAGAGACATGACCTCCGGCATACACCATCACCATGAGGGCCGCACCTATGGCCAAGGGAGCGAGAGCGGCATTCGTCAGTACCGTCGCGGTGACAGTGAAAACCAGAAACAACGCGCCGATGAATTCAGCTACTGGTTTACGCAAAGTTCTCTCCTTCGAGGGCTGAGTGGTCGTGGGTACCGCCGCGCACGGACGATCAATGGAACGTGCAGCGTCCGTAACGCTGAACCGGCGGTTCCGACCAACACCCTAGGTAGCGGGTGAGAGATCTCTCAGCGGCCCAGCTCTTACGAAAGACTGACATCGCCCCTGTCTGGAGCCCGGGACTGCAAATCGTTGTAACTCCCGATCATGGACGATGCATTGATGACCAGTGAGAACGTGACTGAGACCGAGGTCGTTGAGCCCGCGAAGGCTGGGCCGGCGAGGGCCGTGGCCGACCAGTTGATCGACGAACTGGCCGGCCGGGCCCAGGCCGAGGGCCTGCAGCTGACCGGCGAGGGCGGGCTGCTCCAGCAGCTGGCCAAGCGCCTGCGGGGGTCCGCCCTGGAAGGCGAGATCACCGACGCCCTCGGCTATGACAAGCGCGATCCGGCGGGTAAGGGCGGCGGCAACTCACGCTCGCTCCAAGGATGTGCTGGCCGATGTCGGGCCGGTAGAGATCACGGTGCCCCGCGACCGCGACGGCTCCTCCGAGCCGAAGGTAGTCAAGAAGCGGCAGAAGCGTCTGACCGGCGTCGACGAGATGGTCATCTCGCTGGCCGTGAAGGGTGTGACTACCGGCGGGGTCCGGGCACATCTGGCCGAGGTCTACGGCGCCGACGTCTCCCGCCAGACCATCTCCACCAACACCGACAAGGTGCCGGAGGGCATGGACGAACGACAGAGCCGGACCCCTCGACCCGGTCTGTCCAGCCGTCTTCATCGACGCCATCGGGCCTTGACACTTGATCCTTGATCCTGGCCACACGAGACACTGGATCCAGAGGATCTGGGAACAGACATCTCGTGATCATGAAGAACTATCCGCCGCAGCTCAAGGCGGTCGCGGTCGCGCTGCACCAGTCGCGGCCCGAGGCGACGATCAGGCAGGTCGCCGCCGATCTGGGATCAACCCCCGAGACCCTGCGGAACTGGATCCGGGCAGTCGAAGTCAGCCGGTCCCGGGGCGCCGGGCGGAGGTGCCGGCCGAGCCGCCGACGCCGTTGGAGGCGGAGAACGGCGCTCTACGGAAAAGGCCCGTGAGCTAACTTGATCTTTAACGTCCGGCGTCGAATGGTGCGTCGAACTTGATCACCTGGTCGGTAACCGCCGGCCCCGGAAGCGGCCTTCGGCTGAACATGTGCTCCGGCCAAGGAACACACACGTCCAGCACGAAGGCCGTGAAGATGAGTCTGCTGCATCACTACGCCCGGCAAGAGCCGTTGGAGCAACTGTCATGCTTCCGAGGCGAGTTCTACTCCTGTCTGACCGCCCGTTCGGACGTGCTGTTCGAGCTGGCTGATGCCGTTCTGTGCGGCGATGGGCCGGTGAGGTCGCTGGTGGAGCTGTCGCTGGTGGGCGAACACCGCCGCGGCCATGGAGGGCTCTACGCTGCGGTGGCCCGTGGATGCATCGATGCCGACCGGCTGCGGCGGGCACTGGCCGAAGTGCCTCTGCCGCGGGCTGCTGACGGCCGGCTGGTTCTGGCCGTCGATGTCACCTGCTGGCTGCGGCCCGACGCCCACACCTCACCACAGCGGATCCTGTGTCACACCTACGGTCGGGGCAAGGACCAGCACATCCCGGTCCCCGGCTGGCCCTACTCGGTCATCTGCGCGCTCGAGCCGGGCCGCAGCTCATGGACCGCACCGCTGGACGCACTGCGTCTGGCGCCCGGGGACGACACCGCCACCGTCACCGCCCGGCAGTTGCGCGATCTGCTTCAGCGACTGATCACCGCGGGGCAGTGGCAGACGGGTGACCCGGACATCCTCATCATTGCGGACGCCGGATACGACGCACCCCGCCTCGGCTTCCTCCTCAAAGACCTGCCGGTCCAGGTGCTGGCCAGAATGCGATCCGACCGCGTCCTACGCAGGGCTGTCCCACCCCGGCTCCCGCACACCCAGGGCCGACCGCCCCGGCACGGCGGCGAGTTCGTCTTCGGGCAGCCCGACACCTGGGGCACCCCGGACACCGAAACGGTCGCCGACACACGTCTCTACGGCACCGCCACCGCACGCTCCTGGAACCGGCTGCACCCCAAGCTGACCCACCGCTCCTCCCGGGCAGCCGACGACGGCACCCTCCCCATCGTCGAAGGGACGGTGATCCGTCTGGACATCGGCCACCTGCCCAGCGGAGCAACACCGAAGCCGGTCTGGCTCTGGTGATCCGGCACCGATGCCACTGCGGCGGACGCCGACCGTCTCTGGCAGGCATACCTGCGACGCTTCGACATCGAGCACACCTTCCGCCTGTTCAAGCAGACCCTCGGCTGGACCTCCCCGAAGATCCGCACCCCCGAGGCAGCCGACCGATGGACATGGCTGATCCTCGCCGCCTACACCCAACTGCGGCCCGCCCGACCACTGGCAGCCGACCTGCGACGGCCCTGGGAGAGACCAACCCCGCCGGACAGGCTCACCCCCGCCCGAGTCCGCCGCGACTTTCGGCACATCCGCCCCAAGGCAAGCTGCCCGGCGCGAGCACCGAAACCCTCCCACCCTGGCCCCGGACGACCTCCGGGCAGAAAGAACACCCGACCCGCACCCCGCCACGACGTGCACACACCCCGCAAAACACCGGCAGCGAAGCAGCGAACGAAGAAGTCAACCACCCCAAGACCCCGCCGCACAGGTTAAAGATCAAGCTAACGAGCTCGTGCACGGTAGGCGGTGAGACGTCGAGGCTGTCGGCGGGGCTCGGTGTTCACCTCTGCCGTATCGACGTCAGGTCCGCGGTCTGCTGATGGGACAGCAGGCCGGCGACGGCTTGGACGGTGTCGCTCATATGCTCGCGGCGGCCGAGATGACGGGCCAGTGCCCGCCAGTTCTTCAGGTGGGCGATGCCGTGCTCGACCCGGATCCGGCGTGAGGAGTGTGCCTTGCGCTGGCGTTCGTACATCTCCTCGTACCAGTCCGGGGCGTTCTTCCTGAACTTGCGGTGCGGTGGTGTCACCACCCGGCCGCCGGTCTGCGCGCCAAGGCCCTGGTAGCCGGCATCGGCGAGAATCTCGACCGCGGGCCCGTCGGCCAAGAGCTTGACCAGCCCTAATTGGCGGGCGTGAGTGATGTCCGCGCAGCTTGCGGGCCGTGCTGGGCTGCACCACAGCACGCGGCCTTCGCCGTCCGTGACCACCATGGACTTGACCGCGTTCTGCTTGTTCTTGCCGGAGATGAACTTGTCGCGGTCCTGGCGTCCGGCGGCCAGGCGGCGAACCCGGATCTCGGTGCCGTCGATGATGCCGGTCGACCCGCTCGCGCCGAGGTGGTCGACGACGTCGGCCAGAGACCGCAGCCGCACGTCAGGGCTGACCGTGCAGCCTCGCTCGGCGAGCAGGGGCCGCACCTCACCGACGGCCCGGGTGATGGTGGAGCGGTCCACGCCGAACCAGCAGGCCAGCACGTCATGGGTGACCCCGCGACGAAGATGGACGAGCGTGGCCAGCAGCCGATCGACAAACACAAGCCGGTGCTTCGCGCCGGCGCCAACGGCCCGCTTCCGTGGCCGGGAGGTGAGCCGGGCCTGGTGAGCTCCTGCCACAACGGACCGATCTCCTCGACGAGTTCAGCAATCACTCCCACAGCCAGGCCCGTGATCCGCCGATTACTGATGATCACCGCACGCGTTGAGTTCCCCACCACAAGACCATGATCGAAGATCAGAAGCTCGACGTCTCACCGCCTACCGTGCACGAGCTCGTTAGAGGAAGAGCGCGAGATCCTGCGGAAGCCGGCGAAGTATTTCGCCGGGGAGACGCGCTGGTGAACCGCTTCCAGTTCGTCGCCGACCACCAGCGACGCTACGGCGTGAAGCTGCTGTGCACCATCCTGGGCATCGCCCGATCCAACTCGCCGCATCGCCGCCGACCGGGCCGACCGGCAGGCGGCCGACGCCGCTCTCGCTGCACGGATGCGGGCCGTACACCGCGAGTCGGACGGCAGCTACGGCGTCCCGAGGATCACCGCCGAGCTCTGCGAGGAGGGCGGACGCGTCAACCACAAGCGGGTTGCACGCATGATGCGGAGCATCGATCTGGCCGGCCTGCGGCTGCGGCGACAGCACCGCACCACGACTCCGGACCCGATTGCGGCGAAAGCCCCGGACCTGATCGGCCGCGACTTCACCGCAGGCGAGACGAACACCAAGTACGTCGGTGACATCACCTACCTCCCCCTGGAGCACGGGAAGTTCCTCTACCTGGCCACCGGCCGGAGCCGAACCCCAGCTCCAGGGGCAGATGTTGCAAGGCGATGTCCTGGTACAGGACGTACAGGATGCCCTGCAGGCACAGCCGGTGGGGCACCGGCCTCGGTCCTGGTGACCGCTCCGGCCATGGCGGCAGCAGGGGGTTCGATCCGCACCCACAAGTCGTCATCCACGATCCACGGCCGAGTCGTCACACAACACGAACAGCCAGATCATCAAATCGGTCACGCCCGACTAAAGCACCCCAACAAGATCCTGTTACGAGCTCGTCATTAAGGCCGAAGACCTCCGATTTCTTCGGTGAACCGGCGGGTGAGGGATTGCAGGAATTTGCGCTCTTCTGTTCCTGTCGGGTCCGAAGAGGCCCCGTCCAGTCGGAATATGTATCCACCTTCGGCCATGGGAGCAACGAGTAGCCCGACGTCTGTCCCTGACATGGTGAAGTCGCTATCCGACATCACAAATCTTTGATCTGAAAAATCTTCGGGAGACAGGCCTGACACTATTTCGGAGAAGAGGTTAACGACGATCTGGCGTTCTTTCGTCACGCCAGACGGGGCGAACGTTTCCGTGTACATTTTATCTAGATAAGCGGCGGGCGTGTCCTGGAACCGGACAATGGCCTGCAGGGCTTTCTTGCTCGCGCTCAGGGCGTTCGGAAAGTCCTGAAGATTTTCGCCCGAAATGCGTATCGGAACGTAATTGCTCAGCCAACCGATCGCGGATGTCGAATGAATATTCCGGCCGCTTGTGATGATTTGCAGGGTGATGTCGTTCTCGCCGCTGTCGTTTGACACGGTGGCGACGATTGCCGCAATCAGTATGGCCAGGGGGGTTGACTTGAGCGACATACATGCCGACTGAACCGATTCTCGGGAGATGGCGACATGCTTGCTCAGGCGGATGGCGGCATGGCCTGTCACCGGGTACGACGCTGCACAGAAGGAGACCGGTGCCCTTCTGGTATACCAGTCAGCGTCGAGGTAATTCGTCCAGAAGCGCCGAGTATCGGTGTTCCGCGCACTCGGGTCGAAGTCCCGGCGTTGTTTCACCACCCAGTCCCGGTAGCTTCCGGCACCCCGGCGAGGGTCTGCTTCGATTCCCGTCTCAAGTTCTCCACGTATCAAGTTCGCGCTGTCCCTGTCGACGATGAAGTGATTGAACCGGGCGATGGCCTTTCTATGTCCCCCCGTGCTGTCCTCACGGTCCGATACCGCCAGGTGCCACATCGGCAGGTTTATTTCTTCGCCGGAATTCCGGACGAGAGGTGCGTCAAGGTTCTCGATGAAATCATCCGAACCGAACTCAATTGGTGGCTGCATTTCTTCGTCATAGACGACCCCATCGTGATCGAATCCTATGATGCGCAATGCCGGCTCGCGCTGCACAAGGCGTCGAACACGCTGGATCAGTTCGGCCTCTGTGACACTTGAAGGGATTTCGAGTGATATTTCGAAAATTTCGTTCGGTGCGCCTCCCGACCCCATCATACTTTCCTGCTGCCAGGACAGCGGTCCGCGGGAAATACTCATTTTCGTTTCGCTCCCGTGATGGATAAAAAATTGTATGCGGAAATTTTGGGCTGTAGATGAGCCAACGCAATCGCTCGGCTGACGTCTGTTAAATCATGCTCAGCCGCCGCTGAAACATTCGCTGTCCCGAGAGTGGTGCAGTTCAGTTCTCTGGAACGATCTTCATCGCGTCCGCGTATACGCGTAGCCGGGTGTAGTCGCGCTCAACCTTGTCCGGATCTTTGTGGGCCAGGAGTGCCCAGCCCAGCCGTAGCGAGGACAGGAGGTCGGTGGTGGCGTCGATGTGGTCGCCGTCGTGCACGTTGAGATGTAGGGCGCGGCAGGTGGGCAGAGCTCGAATGGGTTCGTATGCCGCCACGTTGGTCGCGATTCCACTGTGCGCGGCGACGAACATGGCCACTCTGACGCGCCTGTGCAATTCGAAGGTGTCCGGATGGTTACGGTTGCCGCTGAGGTGCCGTACCAGCCGGCGCACTGCGTTGTCGCCGGTGGCAAGTTCGGCGGCGGCCTCCATGCCGCTGCCCGCAAGTCGGGAGTTGACCTCGATGAGTCGAGGCCCGTCAGAGGTGAGCATTACTTCGGTGTGGGCAGCTCCGAAGCGGATGCCGAGGGCGTCCAGTGCGCCGCGTACGTAGGCAATGAGCTGGTCTACATGGGGCTCGTCGGCGCCGAGGAACTCGACGTCTTGGTAGACGGCAAAGCTGTCTCCGTTGCTGACTTTGGTGTAGCGGCACACGTCGGTGACTGTGTGGCGGCCGTCAGCCGTGAACGTGTTGACGACGTATTCGGCTCCGAAGAGCCGGCGCTGCAGGACGACTTCGTTGTTGCGTACACCGGTGGCGTTGGTGCGGCCGAGGAGGCCCTCGACGATCTCGCGCCAGCCCCGCCCGCTCGGTGCGAGCGTGACGCCGTCGGTGCTGACGCTGTTGGCCGGTTTGATGACGAGGTCCTGGCCGGCAACGTCTGGCCGGGCGACGAAGTCTTCTGCTGCCGCCGCTTCCCGTACGCAGACGGTCGGGGTGACCGGTAGTCCCGCTGCGGCCACGGCGGCAGCCATATGTCCTTTGTGGTTACGGCAGTTGGCGAGATCAGGCCGGTTGGCCAGTTCCGGGGTGAGCGTGGCGGCGAGCCGGTCGCTCAGAGTCACGCCGCTCTCGGACCCTGGGATCACTGCGGCGACCGACAGTGACCTCAGCCGGGCCAGCAGGTCGTCCTCTCCCTGTTTCAGGGTCAGGTCGAAGTCGTCCGGCCGGAAGGCGTCGGTGAACTGGGCGACGGGCAACGGGGTTGACCGGACCGCGACCGGGATGAACCCCGCGCGGCGCAGAGCCGGGGCGTACATGACTCCGGAGGAGTACGGATCGACGATCACCACATGCCGGGCGGTCATCGTTCGGCCTCTGCTTCGAGGAGGGCCCGCAAACTCCGCCGGTCGATCTTGCCGTTCGGCGACAGCGGGAGTACGGGAAGCGCTACGACGCGGTCCGGCGAGTTCGGACCGAGACTGCCGAGCAGGGCCTTGCGCAGGCTGGAGACCGGTACGTCCGTTTCGGCACAGAGCACGATGGCTCCGCCGGCGGCAGGCCCGGTCTGGACGCACCCGGCTGCACGGACGCCTGGCAGCCGGTTCGCGGATTCCTCGATGGCACCCAGGTCGACGAATACGCCGCGCCGCTTGACCCGTGAATCGAGGCGGCCCTTGATGACCAGGTTGCCGTCCTGGTCGAGGGCGCCCAGGTCCTGGCTGCGGAAGAGAACACTCTCCTCCGCATGCGTGAAGGCCGCCTCGTCCGCTTCGGATGCTGTCCCGGGCAGGTAGCCGAAGGACGCGTCGGGGGTTTCGATGCCCACCTGGAATACGTCGTCCTCCGCTCCGATCTGCCGCAGCCGCGCCCAGGGAAGGGGCCTGCCCACTGGCTGCAGTCCGGGATGCGGGCTGTCCGGTACGGGATAGAAGAACTTGGCCAGCGTGGTCTCCGACGGCCCGTACAGGTTGCCGATCCTGCTGTTCGGGGCGCAGGCTTGCCAACTTTCGATCTGGACGGAGTGCAGCGGTTCACCTGCGAACAATGTCCAGCGCAGCCGTTCAAGTCGGGTACCCGGTGAGGCGGATGCCCAGCGCGCAGCCAGCCCCGGCACCGCGTGCACGATGTCGATGGTGTGCTTGGCGAGCCAAGGCAGCATGGCCGCAGGGTTCGTGCGGGTCATGGCGTCTGCCACGACGATCCGCGCGCCGGCGCAAAGAGTGGCGAACAGTTCCCGGAAGATGACCTCGAAGCTGGGAGGGCTGATCATTGCGACGCGGTCGCTGGGCCGGATTCCAAGGGTGGCGATCTCCCAGTCAACGAAATGTGCCACGCCTTGTTCCCGTGCGACGATGCCCTTCGGCGGACCCTGCGTCCCCGACGTGAAGCCGAGGTATCCAGCGTCCGGGCGCACAATGCGCGGCTCCCGCGATGCGATGTCGATGAAGGGTGTTTCCTGCACATCCATCATCAACGTCGGCTTCGCTGCGCTCAACACGCTGGCAGTCCGTGCCCCCGGGGCGTGCGGGTCGATGAGCATGGGCACCAGTCCGGCCGCTCGTACGGCCAGGAACGCCGGCGCCAAGTACGTCGGATCCACGATCCGCAGTGCCACGACGGAACCGACGGGGGCGGTGAGCCTGCCCGCCCAGGAGTCGGCAAGTGTTGTCAGATCGCGGTAACGCAGTGTGGCCTGTGGTCCTTCCACCGCGACGGCCTCGCCGTTGTACGCCGCGATCAGTGCCACTCGGTCATGCAGGACCGAGCCAGTGGTCTCCATCCAGGTTGCGGTCATGCCACGTTCTCCAGCAGTGCGTCATGGATCTCGCTGAGGTTCTCAGAGGCGTAGATGGTGAAGACGTCCACGCTTGCTTCGAGGCGCTCTTCGAGCAGCAGTGACAGGTGTGCGGCGGTGAGAGAGTCGCCGCCCGCTTCGAAGAAGTTGCTGTCCTTGCTCAGTCCGCGAGTTCCGACGACCTCTTCGACGAGGTCGATAACCTGCTCAAGGCTGGCAGTGGCTGTGTTCATTTCCTGGTTCCTATTCGGTGTGGTCGTGGATTGGTGACGGCACTGGCTCTGGATCAGGGCCTCGCGCGAGAAGGTGAAGACGTCGGTGAATTCCGTGGGTTCGGCTGCGTTGCCCATGCGGACCGTGCCATGGACGACGAGTCGGTCGGTGTCGCTGAGGAAGGCCGTGGGCTCGTGCCGGGTGTGGCCCGGGACGACGTCGGGGGCATCTATGCTGGCGTCGGCGGCCAGTAGCGAGGCGTGTCCGTCGAGGTCGCCGGTGTCTGTGTAGTGGTAGGCGAGCCGGATGTGTTCGATGGCCAGTGCTTGAAGGGTCGGTGAGAGCACGGTCACGACAGGTTCTTCGATCGCAGGTCGAGCGCTGCGAAACGCAGCTCAGAGGTGTAGTGATCGCCGTTCGCGTCGGTGAGCCAGAGCTCCTCGGGGCCGGGTGTCATCTCAACGAAGGTGAGCGCGGCCGCTTCCTGGGCGCGGGTCGTGCTGCGCACACTGGAGGCGAGCAGCTCGACGAGTACGGGCGCGGCGAAGTCGACGTAGAAGGGCTTCGTCTCCCCGGGCGACTTGACGAAGACGTGGCGGGGCAGTCCAAGTGCCGTGGCCCAGCGTCGTGCGGCGGTGAAGCGCTGTGCCTCATCGGGCAGGCCGGCGA
This sequence comes from Streptomyces sp. NPDC093065, assembly GCF_044754585.1. Classification (NCBI taxonomy): domain Bacteria; kingdom Bacillati; phylum Actinomycetota; class Actinomycetes; order Kitasatosporales; family Streptomycetaceae; genus Streptomyces; species Streptomyces sp. NPDC093065. The sequence continues at coordinate 15,149 of NZ_JBIVPJ010000043.1, forward strand.
AGGTGAGTTCCTCTGCCGGGACTCGCCAGGCCTCGCGGGCCAGTATCGTGCCGTCGACCGTGATGCGTGACCGGTGCTCCTGGACCGGGAACAGGCCGAAGTGCCGCAGGAGCAGTGCCTTGAGCGTCTCGCCGAACAGGTCGAACACGTCGTGGTGGCCCTCGTGCCCGGGGGTCGTCACAACGAGGCGGCCATCGCGCTCCTCGACCCGCGCGTCGGCGGCCAACACTGTCGTGCCCCTCTGCGGAAGCGGAGTCTGCGGCATGACAGCGATCCGGCGGTCGTCGTCGCGCATCAGGCCCGGATGGGACCGCACGGTGAAGTGCGGACGGCTCTCGGTCGGCAGCACCGGCAGCAGCCGGGGCATGGGAAAGCTGTCGTCAAGACCGGCTGCCAGCAGGCCTGGGTTCAGCTGCGAGGGAACCATCGAGATGTAATCGATGGAGTTCATCGCGGCGTGGATCTCACCGAGTACGACGGTGTAGCGGCCCTTGCGGATGTCCTCCTGGCTGCTGGCGGCCACCATGACGTCCGGGCAGGAGAGCCGGGCCTGGGTCCAGCCGGGGCCGGGCGCGTCGAACTGCTCCTTGAGCCGCGGCTCCAGCTCGGTCATGGTGGTGACCGTGCCGGTATCAGCGACGATGTCCGCCCAGCGCCGGTGGAACTCGGTCATCGTCTCACGGACGACGGTGTCGATTTCACCGCCGAGCAAGGGCATGCACTCCACCCAGAAGGACGCCACGTCGACAACCGGGTTCTTCTCGAAGGCGGCACGGTATGCCTTGCGTACGCCGGGTTCAAGGCGCTGTCGGATGTGCCAGGTGAGCCATCGAATGCTGTCCAGCACCCCGGTGACCGGGCGGAGAGCATCGGTGAATTCGCTGCCGATCTGCACAGCGAGGTCACGACGGCATTCGAGATAGGCGAGCGTACGGCCGCCGTACGCCTGCCCGGCGTTGCGGGTGCCGTGGGCGCCGGTGAGGCGCTGGAACACCTCTTCCAGCCGGTCCATCTCACGTCGCAGTTCGTCGGGCTTGTCCCAGACAGCCTGTAGCCGTTGCCGGCCCTCGATCAGCTCAGTGATGCGTCCGGTCGTCCGGGCCCGGATCTCCTCGTCGTCGATGGCGGTGAACAGGGCAAGTAGGTCCTCTTCGGCAGTCAGGGATGTCGGCAGCTCAAGCCGCCAGATCAGCCACCGCTTGCGGCGCAACCGGTCAAAGAGCTCGAAGGCCTCCTGCTCGTCAGTCAGCAGCCGGGCGAGGTCACGGGCGGACCTAGTGCCATCGGCTGCGGCCAGCACGGTCCGCGTCAGCTGGTCCACAGCGGTGATCGTGCCGTCGGCCAGTCGAACTGTGTCGCCGTCCAGTCGCAGCAGAGGACTACGGCGCGGGCGCAGCCAGGGCCGTACATCGTATTCGGCGGTGAGGGTACGGGCGAGCGTGTCGACTGCCCAGCGTTCGAGGTAGACCGTGCCTTCGGCGACCTGTTCCGGTCCGGACGCGGCGTGCAGTGCGGTGTCGTCGTCGCCGATCGAAGCCCATGCCGTCGGGCCGAAGAAGCCGATGGACTCGTTCTTCAGGCAATAGCGCTGCCAGTAGGTCGCGATGGCCCGCTCGCGGGAACGGCGCTTGCTGTTGGACGGCTTGCCTTCGTCCCGCTGGCGCAGAAACGGCTCGACCGCGGTATCGAGGAAGCGGGCATTCTGCCATCCGACTGCCAGCCGGAAGCGCTCGGAACGCGCTACCTCGGCCAGCTCGTGACTGGTGCGCTCGGCAGACTCGTCGAAAGCGAGGCGGTATTCACTGTCCTCCGCGCCCTGGTCCGCCAGCTGGGCAAGACGCTCGTCGGCAAGCCGGCGGACAGCGTCCGCGGGGAATCCGGCTCCCCGTACCATCGCCGTCGGCCACAGGCCCCACGCACTGCCGGCGATGGGCAGGGTTGCCTTGCTTTCCTTCGTCATGAGATCTCTCCTGGTTCGGTGCCGGTCGCAAGTTCGTCGTAAGTGACTGCCACGTGGGCGAGATCCGCCAAAAGTGCAGCCGATGTCAGGGGCGCCGTGCCGACGCCGGCCCGTAGCGGCATCGCGCCGACGGAGCGCCATGCCAACCGGCCGTCGGACGTGATGCGGGAGACGGAGCGGCCAGGGTTGTCGGGGTGCAGGCAGAACGGGATGTCCAGATATCCGCGGCGCAGCGCCCGGATCATGGCCGTCCCGGCATCTGGGGACAGTTCCAGTGCGGACTCGATGAGGGTGCGGGCGTCCTCCAGAACGGCCCCGCCGGTAACGTGCACAGGGCTGGTCGCCGCTGTGTGGACCTCGTTCGTTGCGTCGCGAAGTGCCGCGACGTTCTCCTTGATCGTTGGGATCCGGTGTGCTTCGGCCACGGTCTTCACGATCAGCCGGTCGGCGCCGCCCTCGGCGGCCAGCTGCGCGGCTCGCCGACCCAGCAGCCTGGCCCCTCGTTCGGTCTGCGGGAAGACCCCCATGTAGGTGTAGAGCACGACGTGCCAGTCGACATCCGGCACATACTCGTCAGCCAGAACACGCAGTGCCAGGAGCGCTTCTCGGTCCTGCGTGTGGTTGGTCTGCTGGGTGTAGCTCAGGGAGATACTGCGCAGCCCGTGCTGGCGGAAGAACAGTGCTTCCAGAACGCTGACGGCAATCAGCAGTTCGGGCGGGCACAGCTGGCCCATCAGGCAGCCGCCGAAGGTCTCGAGGTGTGGTTCGACACCCGGTTCGCGGGCATCGGCAAGCCATTGACAGGTGTGCCGCCAGTTCTCGACCGATTCCTCCACGGGTGTGCGGCTGTAGGGCAGGCTGTAGGACAGAGGCCCGCCTTCGGTTGCGTACAGGCCGGCTGCGGTCATCGTTCGTACGATGTCGAGCGGCGACGGGCAGCCGTGTCGTACCTGGATCTGAAAGTCCTGGCCGAGGCCGCGCACGACGTCCGCGGTGGTGTCGGGTCCGGTTGTGACGATGGGGTAGCCGTTGAGTTGGTCCCCGGCGGTCAGCGCACCGGCATAGTCCCCGAGCCGCGTGTAGCTGTCGACGGTGATGGTTCCGGCAGTGGCGCCCGCCGTGCCGGCCACTGCCGCGAGACCTGCCCGCATCCTGGCGGGCTCGCCGAACCCCATTCGAGGCTGTACGACCACCTCTCCGCGTTCTCTGGCCCGCCGCACGAATCCGCCGAAGTCCCTCATCGCCTGCTCCCCGCGACGCGATTCAGGTTGCGGGTGAATGCCAGCAACCTGGCGACGGCGTCCGGGCCTTCGAGTACCGCGTCGAACCCGGCGGTGGTCAATCGGTCGCACCGGGCGCCGGCGCCGGCCTGCCCGTCGGTACCCAGCTTGCCGCCGATCACTGCGGGCATGTCCGCCATCTCGGGCATGGCACGCAGCCGCCGGATGACGCGCTGCCCGTCAATTGCTCCGTGCCCGTTGACCGAGCTGATCACGAGCAGGTCGGGACGAAGTTCCCGGCATGTGTCGATGAGCATGTCGTCAGGGACGCAGGCGCCCATGTTGTGTACGTGGTATCCGCTCTCGGCCAGCAGGAGCTCGAGAAAAATCAGGTTCCAGGTGTGGGAGTCCGAGGAGAGAGTGCCGAGTACCACTTCAGGGACGCGATTAGTCGTCATGACGCGAAGTCCAGTGTGCCGGTCCGGCGGCCGCGCCGGACAAGAGAGGTCACAGTGAGAAGGAAGAGGGCCAGCCAGCCCGCACCGACCAGCAGTTCCTGTACCGCCGGCACGATCGCGTCCCCGAGTTCACCGGCCATGGCCAGGCGTACGGCGCCCAGCCCATGGGTCAGGGGCAGCAGGGAAGACACCCAGCGCAAAGGTTCCGGGTAGGAGCTCATCGGCACGTTCACCCCGCACAGCGTCATGAGGGAGACCACGCCGACGTTGGTGACGATCGTCTCGATCGACCGGAAGCCGAGCAGCAAGCTGCCGGCCACCAGGCCGAAGCAGTAGGACGACGCCGCGACCACAGCGATGAGCAGGAACACAACGACCAGCCGGGACCACGACAGGGGGATCCCGAACAGCGCCGCGGTGACGAGCAGTCCGCCGGACGCCGACAGGGTGCCGTCGAGTATCAGGTACGAACCCCGGGAGGCGAGGACAATCGCCGGGCGGGTCGGGCCGGAGGCGATCAGGGGCAAGGTGCCCGCACTGCGCTCCCAGCTGACCATGTTCACCGCATACATCCCGAGCATCGCGGCTACCGCGACCGCGTTGCCGACCAGCAGGAACTCGGTCTGCCCGGGGCCGCCGATCAGCCGCCCGAGCAGAGCGAAGAAGCTGACCTGGGCGACCACCCGGACGAACCAGTTGGTCAGCCATGTCTTCCAGGTGAAGATCGAAGTGTAGTCACGGGCGCCGAGCCAGAAGGCGCGTCGAATGATCAACAGGTTCATCGCAGTGCCAGCTCCCCGGTGCTGCGCGCCTGGTCAAGCATTCTGCGAAGGAGGAGCGTGCCGGCGGTGAGCGCGGCCGCGCCGAGCAGAGCGACCATCCCCAGCCCGAGTACCGGGCGGGCCACCCGATCCGGGCTGATGCCGGCCCGCAGCAGATCGGCCGACCAGGACAGGAAGACAACCTTCGACAGGGGCTGCAGAACATCGGGCAGCAGCGCCACCGGCACGAGAATTCCGCCCAGCACATAGAACGGATAGCTGGCCGCGTTGGAGAAGGTGACGGCACTGCGGGCCAGCACGAACGCAGCCGCCATCAGCAGCGCGGTCGCCGCTGTCGCGAAGAGCGTCAGTGCGAATCCGCCGACGAACACTCCCCAGTGGCGCACCGTGACGTCACTGTGCAGCACGTACCTGGCGAACAGCCAGGTCTCCGCGAACGCCGCGATACCGGGCAGCACCGTCGCGGCGACGCGGCCGAAGACCACGGCCGCAAAGCCTGAAGCCGCCGACACGACGTACTCGAGCGTGCCCTCCCACCGGTCGGTCTGGATGATCCAGCCGCCGCTGAACAGGGCGAACCACCACAGCGACATGTAGAACGGGGCGAGTGAAGCAGCGGCACCAAGGTCCTGACGGCCGCTGTGGCTTGTCACCATTGCGAAGATGACCCCGTACAACGGTGCAGTCAGCAGCGGAACGAGGAGGTCTGGATAGTTGCGGTAGAAACGAACCTGGAGCAGGAATCCCGCCCTGACAGCGCCCATGTCAGACCACCAGCCCACGGTCACCGATGAGCCGCACATAGACGTCCTCCAGTGAGGGCCGCACCGTGCGCAGAGAAGTGATCCCCCGGTCGGCCGCGAAGCGCAGCAGAACCCGGAAGTCGTCCTGCGAGCGCAGTAGCACACGCAAGCTCTCGCCGTTCGGGGCCACCGACGTAACACCCGGCAGGGCAGCCAACTCGGCCAGTACCGCCGGATCTGCGCTGTCGAGCTCCAGTTCCTGAACGGCGGAGACCAGCTCGGCGACCGCACGGGGAGAACGGGTCGCGATGATCTCTCCGTCACGTACGAAGCTGACTCGGTCACAGAGGCTCTCGGCCTCGGCCATGTCGTGCGTGGCCAGCAGAATGGAACGCCGCTCGGAACGCAGCTCGTTGATAAGCCGGCGGAACTCGCGGGCAGCGACGGGATCCATGCCCATCGTCGGCTCGTCCAGCAGCAGGACCCGGGGGTCGCCGATCAGGCCGCGAGCCAGGTGCAGTCGCTGCTTCATCCCCCGGGAGTAGGTCTCGACCCGTACGTCCGCCTTCGCCTCCAGGCCAAGGCGCTGCAGCAGGTACTTGGTCCGCTCCCGGATCTGCTTGCGCGGCACGTTCTGCACGGCGCCCCAGAACTCCAGGTTCTGCCGCGCGCTCAGCCGGGAGTAGAGGCCCCGCTCACCGCCCATCACCACCCCGATCAGGCGCCTGACTTCCTGGGTGTCGCCAGCGACGTCATGCCCGCAGATCCTGGCCTGCCCCGAGGTCGGCAGCAGCTGCGTGCTGAGAATCTTCATCAGCGTGGTCTTGCCCGCCCCGTTGGGGCCGAGCAAGCCGTGCACCTCACCCTCCGCCACGGTCAGGTCGAGGCCGCGTAGGGCCTGTTTGGGTGGCTTGTTCTTCACGGTGAACTCCCGCGCGAGGCCGGCGGCCGAGATCGCGGGTGCCGTGCCTGAAAGCCGCCGCTCCACTGGTTCGAGAGTCGCTACTGCGCTCATCCGATGAACTCCTTTGCGTGCCATCCGCGAGGGCTGCTGCCGAATTCGGACAAGACCCAGCGTCAGCGCCCCTGCCCTCGCGGCGCTCTCGCACCACCCTCGTCGCCGGGGTAGCGCGGTGAGAGCGGCGAAGTACTGCCGTGAGTGGACACGGCCCGACGCTGATCTCAGCACCGCATCGAAGACCTGACGAAAGAAGCATCAAATGAACGTCAAGAAGCCCTTCACCGCACTGGCTGTCATGCTGACCGCGATCGTCGCGCTCTCGCTCGGCGCCACCACCCAGGACCACGCCGTGACCGGCCCCACTGCCACGGCAGCGGCCACCGACGACACTCCCTGGACCTGAGCTTCTCGACAGCGAACCCTTCGCCCCACGGGCAGCGCCCGACGGCCGGGCGGAGCCGGGCACACCGGGCCACTCATCGCATAGGCGCATTCCTCATGGAGCACAGATGTCCCAAACCCCGCATGTCGCCCCCAGCCCGGACCCCGTCCAGGTCCCGTCCGCCCTGCTGCGGCGTCAAGTACGCATGCCTTTGCGCCTTGTGGACGGTTACCGGACCGAGGCGAGGGTCTGTCAAACGAGCGGTGTAACCAGGGTGGTTGGGGTTACTGGCGGGCCGCCGTCAGGCGGCCGTCGAAGGTGATGTCGAAGGCGTTCAGTG
>NZ_JBIVPJ010000044.1:0-18140 GCF_044754585.1 Streptomyces sp. NPDC093065
CGGCCCGCGGGGCGTGGGTGTGCTGCACCCACGCGGACGCAACAGGCACCCCAGGTGTCGCGCCGGTCACTCCTGCTGCTCCGTGGGCCGGACCAGGATCTCGTTCACCGCGACGTGGCGTGGGCGGGTGACGATGAAGGCGATGGTGTCCGCCACGTCCGCGGGGCGCAGGCACTCCATCGAGGAGTAGCGCTGGTACATCCGCTTCTGGACCTCCGGGCGGTTCTGCAGCGGCAGCTCGGTCTCGACCGCGCCGGGTTCGACGAGCGAAACGCGCACGTGCCGCTGTGTGACCTCCTTGCGGAGGGCCTCTCCGAAGGCCGTCACCGCGTACTTGCTGGCGTTGTAGACGCCGCCGCCGCCGCGGACCATGCGCCCCGCTGTGCTGCTGACCAGGACGATGTCGCTGACTCGGCGGGGGCCGTCGGCCGCTGCCGCAAGCAGGTGCGGGGTGGCGGCGTGGGAGGTGTACATGAGGCCGAGCGTGTTGAGTTCGATCATCCGGCGCCAGTCGGCGGTGTCGGCACCCGTGATCGGTCCGAGGATCATGGCGCCTGCGTTGGCCACGACGGTGTCGAGGCGGCCGTATGTCTCCAGGGTGCGGGCGACGGCGGTATGGGCCTGTCCCTCGTCCGTGATGTCGGCGCTCACGGCCAGGGCGTGCCCGCCGGTGCTCTCGATCATTTCGACGAGTGCGTCGAGACGGTCCGCGCGACGGGCCACGACGGTCACGCGTGCCCCGAGAGCGGCCAGCGCGAGCGCGGTGCCCTCGCCGATTCCGCTGCTGGCTCCGGTTACCAGGGCGACGGTGCCGCCGAGGGGGGCGGCGGCCGAGGTCCTGACCGGGTCCGTGGCCACGCCCGCCGAAGGCCGATGAAGTGTGCGCGCGGGGTCCGCGCTGTGAGAATGACTGGTCATGGGACCGACGGTATGAGCGTTCCGGCAGGTGCGGGAGGGAGCGATACCCCCACCTTGATCACTGGGTCGCCGCGTGCCGGGGCACGACTGCGTCCGGGGGACCCTCCCTCCGCCCCCCCGCCTCGGCGAACCGGCGCCGTCGAACGCCTGGGGGACGGGCCCACCGACAGATTCGGTGGACCCGTCAGGCGGGCTCCATAAGTCTGGGCACGGGCTCACCCGTGCTGGATCGCGACGGATTCCGCAGACGACGCGATGATTGCCGTACCGGTCGGGCCGCTCAGGTCGCGAGGGCCTGCTCGCGGAGGTGGCCGGAGGGCAGGGCCTCGCGCCCCGGGTCGACGGGCAGCCGGATGCCGAACTGGGTGGCCATGACGTCGCTGATCAGCTCGTAGCACGACCCGATGCGGACGACTTCCATCGTGGTGAAGTCGATGATGGTCGAGGAGCGCCGGTAGTGGTGGTACTTGCGGAGCCCGTAGTCGATCACCAGGTCCACGGCATCCAGGATCGGCTGCTGGATGTCCTCGATCCGGAACTTGGTGCCGGTGCCGGTGAGGTTGGCCGATGAGCCGAGGAACGGGATCCCCGCCTCGGTGCAGCGGCGGACCACCTCGTCCTGGAGGCAGCCGCCGTTGACGAGCATCGCGAGCGTGTCCCCGACCGTGCTCGCGGTCAGCGTCTCGGGTTCGACCGCGGCGACGACGGGGTGGTCGGCCCGGAAGCCGGCGACGACGCACAGCGGCAGCCCCGCGTCGAGGACGATCGCGTCCACGATCTCCTGCTCCCGGCGGCCCAGCAGGTGGACCTGGCGGTGCAGTTCGTAGTTGCCGACCATCGCATGGCGCTTGTGCGGGGCGCGTCGCTTGGCGACGAACAACCGGTGCAGAGCGTCCGTCGTGCTCGCCCCCGCACCGTAGCCGATGTCGCCGGGAAGGATGACCGCGCCACCGGCCGTGATCGTGTCGAGGACGCGCCCCGCGTCGGCGTTGATGTCGTGCCTGCCCATCTGAGCCTCCTTGCTCAAAGGTGGGGTGCCAGGCCGCATTGCGGACTGGAACGGTCGTGCACTGAGGCCGAACCTGCGGAACGGCCAGTTCTATTGACTGAGGCAAAGAGCAGCATCTACCTTCATGCCGTTTCGTGGCAAGGGTTGCCACGATGCGGTCAACGGGAGGCATTGTGCGTCGAAGTCTCGTGGCTCGGGCCCTTGTCGGCGTTTCGGCACTGCTCATCGCGGGGTGCGGAGGCGGAAGCGGAGGCCGAGGCGCCGACCCGAACGACCCAGTGAAGATCGACGTCACCGTCCTGGCGGCGACGGAGTTCTTCGCGATCCCCTGGCTGGTCGGCCAGGATCAGGACTTCTTCTCCAAGCGCGGAGTGGAAGTCGAGAACATCCTGGCCGGCAGTGGTGGGAGCGCCACGCTGCGGACGCAGCTCTCCGGCGACGCTCCCATCGGCGAGATCGGCTACAAGTCCGTGCTCGACGCGTGGTCGCAGGACATTCCGGTACGCGCCGTCGGAGGCGGCGCGCAGGGCCCTTACGGAGGTGAGTTCTACGCGCTCGCCGACAACGACCGTGTCAACGGCATCGCCGACATCAAGAAGTGGGCCTACACCAACCCCGGGTCATCCGTCTACGCGCTGTCGTTCCTGCTCCCGAAGGAGGCGGGACTCTCCACTGACGGCGAACGCATCGCCGCCGGGGGAGTCGGCGAGGGGGCGGCCCTGCTGGAGGCGGGCACCGTCGACGCCGCATGGCTGCCGCCGTCCCTGGCGAGCCGGAACAAGGGCAAGTTCAAGCAGGTCGTCGCGACGAGCGACTACCTCACGGACTTCCAGCAGAGTGTCATCACCACCAGCCCGGCCTACGCCGAGGAGCACCCCGACGTGGTGCGCGCCGTCCTGGCCGGCTGGCAGGAGTCGGCCCGGTGGATCGCCGAGAACCCGGACCGTGCCGCTCAGCTCTACGCCGAGCACGTCGATCTGCCCGTCAAGGCGGCGGTCGGAGTGGTCGAAGGCGCCATCAAGTCGAACGTCTGGAACGTCGGCTTCAACCCCGCCGCGCTGGAGCGCGCCACCGAGGCCGCCGTCGTCAGCGGGTTCAAGGGCGAGGTCGACTACTGCGAGTTCTTCGACGGTTCCTTCCTGCCCGAGGGCGCCGCCAGGGAACTGCCGACGAAGTGCGGCACATGACATGAGCACACGGTGCCGGATCCGTCACCAGGCCCTGCCGTCGAGGGCGTACCGACAGCGGGAGCGGGTGTTGCGCGTCGTGAGTGACCGGCCGCATACCCGCGCGGCAACTCGTCGAGTACCGTGAAACGTTGCCGATGACGCGTGTGGGGAAGACTGCCGACGGGCGTCGGCCGCCGACGGTGGAGCCATGAAGACGGAGAACAGAACAATGCCTGACGGCCAGCCCGGCCAGCCCTCGATCCTCGTCATGGAGAAGGCGGTACGCGTCCTCGACTGCTTCACGACGGACCATACCCGGCTGTCGCTGAGCGACATCCGGCGGCTCACGGGCATGCCCAACTCGACGGTCGCCCGACTGGTGCGCACCCTGGTCGCCAGTGATGTGCTGCAGAAGACCGGCGACGACTACTGTGTCGGCCTGCGTGTGCTGGGCTGGGCATCCGCGGCTTCGGCCGGCTCGGACCTGCTGGTCGCCGCCGAGCCGGTGGCGGCACGGCTGCGGGATGTGACCGGTGAGACCGCCGGGGTTCATGTCCGGCGCGGTACGACGCGCGTGGCCGTCATCGTCAAGCTCAGCCGGCGGTCGATCATCTACCGCGGCGACGTCGGCCAGCACATGCCCATGCACGCGGGGGCCGCGGGCAAGGTGATCATGGCTTACGACGAGCGGGTGCTGAACGCGATCCTCCTCGAGACCGCCGACCAGGTACCGGGCAGGTCACGGATCGCGCTGGACCGCCAGCTCGAGTTCGTCCGGGCCAACGGCTGGCTGATGACCGAGGAGGAGCGGGAGCCCGGCCTCAACTCGCTGGCCGCGCCGGTGTTCGACGCGAGTGGAGCCGTCGTGGCGGCCCTCGGGATCGGCGGTCCTTCCTTCCGGCTCGACCGAGCGACGGCCGAGGACTTCGGCCCTCTGGTCGCCGACTCCGCTCACGCCCTGTCACGTCGCCTCGGATACGGCGGCACCCCGGCGGAGCGGGTGCCGGGTGGCGCAACCGGAGAGGCGGCCGGCTCGGTGCCCCGTGCCCGCCGCTGAGGAACAGGAGACGGGCGACTTCGGCCGCTGACGCTCCTGCGGTCGCCGTAACCACCTGGGCTTGTCCGCCGGACCAGCTCGCAAAAGGCCGTGGCTGCTGATCGGCGCCGTTCGGTCGGAACCGTGCCCGGCCACGCGAGCGTGGGCGGGCACGGGGAGCCGGCGACCACGGCAATGCCGTAGACGGGTGTGCCGATCGCCCGTGTCACCCAAGCCGGGGCCGGTACATCCGCAGCTCTACCCACGGTTCACTCGCGCCTCGTCCTCCGGCAGGACTTCCATCGTTGGAAGGTTACGAGGCGGTCAACAGCAGACACGCTGCGCCGCGAAATACACCTGTGCGAAACCTTGACGGCGCCGGGACGCGTACCTAGCGTCAAAACCACTATACGGTTTGGCGAACCGCTCTGCGGTGTTGGAGGGTCGATGGCTGAGCCCGGGGTCCGCGTACTCGGACGTGCGTGCGACGTACTGGATTGCTTCACTGAGAAGGCGCCTCGTCTGGGGGTGGCGGACATCCGCAGTCGCACGGGACTGCCCGCCACCACCGTCGCGCGCATCGTCTCCACCCTCCTGCGGGAGGGGCTCCTGGTGAGGGAGGGAGACGCCTACCGTGTGGGCCTGCGTGTCCTGGTCTGGAGCGCCCCGGCGCGTTCGGGGTCGAGCCTGCTCGGCGTCGCGCGGCCGTTCGTCGAGCAGCTTCGTGACGTGACGGGGGAGAGCACGGGCCTCTACGTGCGTCAGGGCGCCACGCGTGTGCTCGTGGAAGCGGCGTCTTCGTACCATTCCGTGATCTACCGGGGCTACGTCGGCCAGGTCCTTCCGCTCGACGCCGGCGCGGCCGGCAAGTGCTTCATGGCGTTCGACGAGGACGCGCTCGGTGCCGCTGTGGACGCCGGCCCGGAGCGCTACGCGGCAGCCGGTGCGCGGGAGGCGCTCGACCGGCAGATGGAAGAGGTGCGTGAGCTCGGCTGGGCCTTTGCCGAAAGTGAACGCGAGGTCGGTCTCAACTCCGTCGCCGCCCCGGTTCCGGGGTTCGGCGGCCTGCCGGAGGCGGCGCTGGCGATCGGGGGTCCGTCCATCCGGCTCGACCGTGCGCAGGCCGAGCGCGTGGGACCGATCGTGGTGGCGACCGCGAGAGCGATCGCCACCCGCATGGGGCACATCCCGGCCGAGGAGCACGCCGATGTCTGAAGCGCGGATACTCACCGACCTCTTGCGGCGGGACCGGCTCCTCGTCGCTCCCGGTGTCTACGACGGTCTGTCGGCCGCGATCGCCTCGCGTGCCGGTGTCGAGGCGGCCTACGTTTCCGGTGCGGCCGTCTCCGCCAGTGAAGGTCTGCCCGACATCGGGCTGACCACCGTCACGGAGATGGCTCGCGCGATCTCCGTGGCCCGGCGGCATCTGGACGTCCCGGTGATCGCTGATGCCGATACCGGGTTCGGCGACGAGACCAACACCTTCCGTACCATGCGGACCTACGAAGACGCCGGCGCGGCGGCCGTTCAGCTTGAGGACCAGGAGTTTCCCAAGCGGTGCGGGCACCTCGACGGCAAGGTCCTCGTGGACGCCGACGAGTTCGCGCTCAAGATCGAGGCGGCGCTCGCCGCGCGTCGCCGGGGAACCCTGATCGTGGCGCGTACCGATGCGATCGCGGTCGAAGGCTTCGATGCCGCCGTCTCCCGGGCGCGCCAGTACGCCGCGGCCGGCGCTGACGTGATCTTCGTCGAGGCGCCGCAGACGCTGGACCAGGTGGCGGCGATCCCGTCGGCGATCGATGTGCCGGTCATCTTCAACGTCGTGCCCGGAGGGAAATCGCCGGAGGTGTCCCGGGAGCAACTTCAGCAGCTCGGCTACGCGGGCGCGATCCTGCCCGCCGCGACGGTCGGCGCAGCCTTCACGGCCATGACCCGGGCCCTGTCCGCGATCGCGGGCGGCCGTCTCACTCCCGGCCGTGCCACTTCCCCCCGCGCCCTGTTCGAAGCCGTCGGTCTCGACGAGTGGGCCTCCCGGCGCGCACCGAAGGAGTGCTCCCGTGCCTGACACCATCATCGAGCGGATCCTGGCTCGCGCGGCGGGACGCGCCGACGTGCGGCCGGGACAGATCGTCACGTGCGACGTCGACATGACCGTGGTGATCGATGTCCAGTTCGCTCACGACCGGCTCGCCGACGTCCGAGCGGTCCACGACCCCGACAAGATCGCGATAGTCCTCGACCACGCGGTGCCGGCACCCACACCACGCGACGCCGATCACGGCATCAAGGCCCGTGCGTTCGCCGCCAAGCACGGCATCGACCGGTTCTACGACGTGGGGCGGCACGGCATCGTCCACCAGGTCGTCGCCGAGCAGGGACTGGTGCTCCCGGGCACGGTGGTGTGCTGCACCGATTCCCACACCTGCGCCGGCGGAGCGCTGAACTCGGCCGCGCGGGGGCTGGGCCCGCTGGAGATCCTCCAGATGCTCTGCACCGGCCGGACCTGGTACCGCGTACCGCCCACGATCCGTTACGAACTCACCGGGACGAAGCCGGCACACGTCAACGGCAAGGACATCTTCCTGACGATCTCGGGGCAGTACGGCGATGCCACCGATCACGCACTCGAGTTCGGCGGCCCGGGGCTCGCGTCCGTGCCCTTGTCGGATCGGCGGACCATCGCGACCCAGGGCGCGGAGATCGGCGCGGACTTCACGCTGTTCCCGTACGACGCCGTCACCGAGACGTTCCTGGCCGAGGTGGCTCCCGAGGCGTCCTGGACCCCGGCCAACCCCGATCCGGACGCGGTCTACGCCGACGTGCGGACCGTCGACCTCGGCACGGTCGAGCCGATGGTGGCCCTGCCGGGCACGGTCATCAACAACGCGGTGCCGCTCGGCGGCCTCGACCGGACTCGTATCGACCAGGCGTTCATCGGGTCCTGCGCCAATGGGCAGCTCGCAGATCTGGAGGTCGCGGCGCGCGTTGTCGAGGGACGCAAGGTCGCGGCGGGCGTACGGCTGATCGTCACTCCTGCCTCGCAGCAGGTGTACCTGGAGGCGGTGAAACGCGGCTATGTCGCCGCACTCGTCGAGGCGGGCGCCGTGGTCACCAACTCCACGTGCGGAGCGTGCTTCGGCTACCACATGGGCGTCCTCGCCCCCGGCGAGGTCTGCGTCACCTCCAGTACGCGGAACTTCCGCGGTCGCATGGGCAGTACGGAGGCGCAGGTGTACATGGCCTCGCCCGCGACCGTCGCGGCGTCGGCCCTGACCGGGTACATCGCCGGGCCGGACCAGCTTGCGGAGGTGACGGCATGACGTCACCCCTGCGGGTGCGAGGACGCGCCTGGGTGTTCGGGGACGAGGTCAACACCGACGACATGTACCCGGGGTTCGCGATGAAGCTGCCCGTGCCCGAGGCGGCTCAGCACATGTTCGACGCGACCAGGCCGGGCTGGCCCGCCCTCGTCGAGGCCGGCGACATCGTGGTCGCGGGAAGGAACTTCGGCCTCGGGTCGAGTCGCGCGTGTGCCGAACTCTTCGTCCACCTGGGCATCTCCTGCCTCGTCGCGGAACAGTACAACTCCCTGTTCCACCGCAATGCCCTCAACTACGGCCTCCCCGCGCTCGCCGTCCCGGACGTGCGCACGCTGATCGACGAGGGCGACGTCGTCGAGATCGACTCCGCGGACGGCCTGCTGCGCAATGAGACGCGCGGAACAGAGCACCACATCGAGCCCCTGCCGGGGTTCGTCGTCGAGCTCATCGCGGGCGGCGGGCTGATCAACCGCCTGGAATCCCAGGGTTTCCTCGATCTCCGGGACGCGACCACAGGAGGAAAACCATGAGGGGCAGATACTCCCTGGTCGCCGCCACGAGTGTCGCGGCCCTGGTGCTCAGCGCCTGCGGAGGCGGCGGCGACGAGGCGTCCGCGACCTCGTTCGACATCGCGGTCAGCAACGCCACCGAGCTCTACTCGATTCCCTGGCTGGTCGGGAAGGACCAGGGCTTCTTCGACGAGCGCGGTGTGACCATCGGCAAGATCGTCCCGAGCAAGGGCGGCGGAACGACCATCCGCAACATGCTCAGCGGCGACCTCCCCATGGCGGACGTCGGCTTCACCTCGGTGCTGGAGTCCAGTGACGCGGACATGCCGCTGACCGTGGTGAGCGGTGCCACACAGAGCGTCTACGGTCTCGATTTCTACGCCCTCGACAGCAACAAACAGGTGCGGACCATCAAGGACGTCCGGAACTGGGCCTACACCAACCCGCAGTCGGTGACCCAGGCCCTGTCATTCATGCTCCCCAGGGTCGCGGGCGCCACCCAGGAGATCGAGCGCACCTCCTCCGGCGGTGTGGGGGAGGGAGTCGCGCTGCTGGAGGCCGGCGACGTGGACGTCGCCGTCGTCCCGCCGTCGGTGGCGGCCAAGACCGGCAAGTTTCGCATGGTCGTCTCCAGCGCGGACTACCTGGAGAAGTTCCAGCAGAGCGTGATCACCACGACGCCGGAATTCGCCGAGCACCACCCCGACACGGTCAAGGCCGTCGTCGAGGGCTACGCGCAGTCGGTTCAGTTCATCCGCGACAACCCCGGCAGAGCCGCACGGCTCTACGCCGACTACATCGACATCGACACCGATGCCGCCACGGACCTCGTCAACAAGGCGGTCAAGTACGACAACTGGGGTGCCGGCTTCGACGCCGAGGCCATCGATCAGGCCGTCGAGGCCCAGCGCATCGCCATGGACCGCAAGGAACTGAAGTTCTGCGACCTGTTCCAGACCACGTTCCTGCCCAAGAACGTCTCCAGTACGCTGCCGGCCGAATGCGAGTGAGTCGACGATGAACGCTCAGACGAGACAACAGCACGACATCCTGTCCACCTCACTGGCTCCGATCGTGCGGGTAGAAGGCGTGGAGCAGCACTTCGGCGCCGTACACGCACTCGGGCCCGTCGACCTCACCATGGAGCGCGGCGAGTTCGTGTCGATCGTGGGACCCAGCGGGTGCGGCAAATCGACCCTGCTCGAGATCATCGGCGCCCTGCAGGACCCGGCCCACGGCTCCGTCGAGGTGGACGGCGCACCGCTGACCGGCCCCCGGCGGCGCACCGCGATCGTCTTCCAGGAATCCGCGACCCTCCCGTGGCGCACGGTCGTCGACAACGTGGCGTTCGCGCTCGAAGTGCGCGGCGTCGGGCGCAGGGAACGGCGGGAACGCGCCAGGGAACTCGTCGAGATCGTCGGGCTGGGCGGCTTCGAGAACCACTATCCCGCACAGCTGTCGGGCGGTATGCGGCAGCGCGTCGCCATGGCGCGAGCCATGTCGACCGACCCGGACCTCATTCTCGCCGACGAGCCGTTCGGCGCGCTCGACGAACAGACCCGCATGCTGATGGCCGAGGAACTCCTCCGTGTCGTGGAGTCGATCGGGTGCGGCGTCCTGTTCATCACCCACAGCATTCAGGAGGCCGTGCTGCTGTCGGACCGGGTGCTGGTGATGGGCCGCAGGCCCGGCACGTTCATCGACGAGGTCGCCATCGACCTGCCCCGCCCGCGTGCGCACGCGGCCCTGTCGGAACCGTCGGCCACGGCGGCCCAGGAGCGGATCTGGGCGCAGATCCGCAAGGAGGCCGAAGTGGCCATGGTCGGGACGAGGAGCACACGATGAAGACACGTTCCTCCGTCGTCCCCTCGTACGTGCGGCCGACACCGCGGCGGGTGGCCGGACTGCCGTCCGCGGCATGGACACTCGTGCTCGTCGCCGCGGCCGTGGTCGCCATCGAGTGGTACGCACGGTCGGGCGCGGTCTCGCGACTGGACCTCATCCCGGTCAGCGAGATGGTCTCCCGGGCGGTCGAGATGCTCAAGGATCCCGGCTTCGTCGTCGACGCGCTGCTGCGGAGCGTCCTGCTCATCTGCCTGAGCTTCGCCGTCTCCGCGGTGGCCGGCGTCGCCGTCGCCTACGCGATGGCGCGTTCGCGCTGGGTGCACCGCGCCGTGAAGCCGTACGTCAACGTCTTCTACGCCCTTCCGATCTTCGCGCTCTACCCGGTGATGGTCGTGATGTTCGGGACAGGCGTCGTCCCGATCGTCCTGCTGGCCACGCTGTTCAGCGTCGTGATCGTCGTCTCCAACGCACTGGTCGGCTTCGAGTCGGTACCACCCATAGCCACCAAGCTCGCGCGTTCGCTGGAGATGACACGGAGACAGCGACTGCGCAAGATCATGCTGCCCGCAGCCCTGCCGGACATCCTCGTGGGCCTGAAACTCGGCCTCGCCTACGCGATCATCGCCGTGCTCGCGGCGGAGTTCATCCTCGCGACCACAGGGCTCGGCCAGGTGGTCAACCGGGCCTACAACAACTTCAATACCGTCGACATGTACGCCGGCATCGTCTTCGTCAGCGTCTTCGCCCTGCTGGCGAACCTCGCGCTCGGCGCGGCGCTGCGCGCGTTCGACTGGAGGCGACGATGAGCACGACTCCTACGCCGGCGCCGGCGATCCGACGCGGTCAGGGCCCCGCGTGGCTTCCGCCGCTGCTTCTCGCCGCGGCGATCGTGGCGCTCTGGACGGTGACGGCGGCGCTCGCCGACAGCACCGTCTATCCCGGACCCGGGCAAGCTCTGGGCAGCCTGTGGTCGGACGTCGGCGATCCCCGGTTCATGAGCAGTGTTTCCGACAGCGCCCGGGTGCTCCTCCTCTCCTATGTCGCGGTGATCGTCGTGGGATCGGTCACCGGCATGCTGCTGGGGCTCAGCGCCTTCTGGTCGCGGGCGGCCCTGCCGCTGGTGTACGCCCTGAACAGCGTCCCCAAGATCGTCCTGTATCCCGTCTTCCTGCTCTTCCTGGGGATCGGGGACCTCAGCAGAGGCGCCTTCGCGTTCGTCTCGGGTGTTCTTCCGATGTTCCTCATCATGGGCGAAGCCACCGCCGGAGTGAACCGCCTGCATCTGAAGATGGCGGCCGGTCTCGGCATGTCGCGATGGTCATTGCTGCGGCGCATAGTGACCCCCAGCGTTCTGCCGTCCCTCGCGTCGGGCATGTGCCTGTGCTTCGGCCTCACCCTGATCGGACTGGTACTGGCGGAGATGTTCGCGGGCTCCTCGGGGCTCGGCTACGAGTTGCTGCGCAACCTCTCGCTCGCGCGAGTGGAGAACATCATCGGCCAGGTCATTCTGATCGGCGTTCTCGCGCTCGTGCCGACCCTGGCCCTGCAACAACTGGCATCCCGGGTGCGCCGCCGCTACGAGGTGACGGCGTGACCGCCGATTCCCGCGGGGCGGCCGGCGACCCCAGCGACCCCGACGGCGTGACGGGCCTGCTGGCGACCTGGATCGCTGACCTCCGGTACGAGGACGTACCGCAGGACGTGCGCGAACGGGCGGGACACCTCCTTCTCGACGGACTCGCGTGCGCGCTGGTCGGTGCCCGCCTGCCCTGGTCGGAGCTGGCCGTCGACACCGTGCTCGCACTGGAGGGTGCGGGCGATGTACCGGTGCTGGGACGGGGCGTCACCACGTCGGCACCGGCGGCGTGCCTGCTGAACGGCACGTTCATTCAGGGCTTCGAACTCGACGACTACCACGTGCGCGCACCGCTGCACAGCAACTCACTGACCGTCCCGAGTGCCCTCAGCACGATCGCCGGGCTCGGCCGGCCGGTCTCCGGGCGGGAACTGCTCACGGCACTGATCGCCGGTTACGAGGTCGGTCCACGGGTCGGACTGGCGTTGCACGGCGCCGAGATGCTTTCCCGGGGCTGGCACTCCGGCGCGGTGTTCGGCACCCATGCGAGCGCCGCGACCTCGGCGTGGCTGCGCCGACTAGACGCGGCGCGGGTCGAGGACGCGCTGGGCCTGGCCGCGACGCAGTCCGCCGGCCTGATGGCCGCCCAGTACGAGGCCATGTCCAAACGGATGCACCACGGCTTCTCCTCCCGGAACGGCCTGTACGCGGCGGCGCTCGCGGAGGCCGGCTACACCGGGATCAAGCGTGTGTACGAGCGCGAGTACGGTGGCTTCCTCGCCGCATTCGGCGAAGGGCACGCCCCTCGTGCGGAACTCATCACCGACGGTCTGGGCGAGGAGTGGGTGCTCATGGACACGGGTGTGAAGCCATACGCCGCGATGGCCGCCACCCATGCCCCCATCGACTGCGCCCTGCGGGCCCGTTCGCGCGGAATCCGACCCGAGGACATCGCCTCGATCTCGGTCGAGGTCTCCCACGCCGCCTACCACCACGGGTGGTGGAGACCCGTGCCTCCGCTGGAGACCATCGGCGCCCAGATGAACATCGGGTACGCCGTCGCGGTGGCCCTGTTGGACGGCCAGGTTCTCGCTGAGCAGTTCACCCGGGACCGGATCCGTGCCGACGATGTCTGGTCGCTGCTGGACCGCGTGGAAGTCCACCACTGCGAAGACTTCGACCGGCCCCAGGACCGCTTCCGCGCCCGCATGTGGTTGACCCCGCACGGCGGGGACCGCGTGGAGATCGAGGTCGACGGCCCCCTGGGCGGGCCGACCCGGCCCCTGCCGAACGGCGACGTCGTGACGAAGGCACGTCGTCTGGCCGAGTCGATCGACATCTCCGCCCGGTGGGACCGCGTCGAAGAGAGGGTGCTCGGCCTGGACTCCCTGCCCGACACCTCCGTTCTGATCGGCGATCTCGCGGCCTGCGTTCCCGCTCTCGCCGTGTCGCTGTGACCCAGGAAAGACAACAGCGATCGAGCCCCGTCTCTCCATGAGCCGGGAAGCCGCCACGGGGGCCTCGGAGGATGAGGCCGGTCGCGTGCTGCCCGCGGCACCCCCTATGAGCCATGCCCGACATCCCCAGGCCCTCCGATCTCACACATGACTAGAGAGCAAACACCCTTGAAAGGCAGGACTCCCGTGGCGAATCTCGCCGACTTGCTGGAATCGACCGCCGAGAAGCATCCCGACCGTACGGCGATCGTGTTCGGCGACAGCCGACTTTCCTATGCCCAACTCGACGGGGCATCGAACCAGGTCGCCAATCTGCTCGTGGGCGACGGGGTGCGTCCGGGCGACAAGGTCGCCCTGTCGTGCCCGAACCTGCCGTACTTCACGATCGTCTATTACGGCATCCTCAAGGCAGGCGCGACAGTCGTGCCGCTGAACGTGCTCCTCAAGCCCCGCGAAATCGCCTACCACCTGGACGATTCCGACGCGGTCGCCTACTTCGCCTTCGAAGGCACGGCGGACCTCCCCATCGGCGAGTGGGCGAAAGAGGCGTACGAGGACAGCCGCACGTGCCGCAGCCTGGTTCACATGTCGGCCGCGCCGGACCGCATGCCCTGGGCGGACCAGCCGTCCGAGTTCGAGCCGGCCGACGTCTCCGACGACGACACCGCGGTGATCCTCTACACCTCGGGCACCACCGGCCGGCCCAAGGGCGCGGAGCTGCGGCACCGCAACATGAGGGACAACGCGCTGGCCGGCAAGGAGATCTTCGCCATCGACGAGGCACGGCCGGACACGTATCTGTGTGTGCTGCCGCTGTTCCACTCGTTCGGACAAACGGTCATCCAGAACGGTGCGATCGCCTTCGGCGGCACGCTTGTCATGCTGCCTCGGTTCGACGCGCGGGCCGCGCTCACCGTGATGCTCAACGAGACCGTCACGTTCTTCGCGGGCGTGCCGACCATGTACTGGGGCCTGCTCGGCGCGCTGGACGACGGCGTGGACGTCTCCGCGCTGGCGGCCCGGCTGCGGATGGCGGTGTCCGGTGGCTCGGCACTGCCCGGCGAGGTGCACAAGGACTTCGGGACCAGGTTCGGGGTGACCGTTCTCGAGGGATACGGCCTGTCGGAGACCTCGCCGGTGGCGTCGTTCTCGGTCCTCGGCCAGGAGCCCCGGGTCGGGTCGATCGGCGTACCGATCCCGGGCGTCGACATGAAGCTGATCGCCCGGGACTGGTCAGACGTGCCCGACCACCCCGACGAGGTCGGCGAGATAGTGATCAAGGGCCACAACGTGATGAAGGGATACTACGGCCGTCCCGAGGCGACCGCCGAGGCGATGAAGGACGGCTGGTTCCGTACCGGCGACCTCGCCAGGAGGGACACGGAGGGTTTCTATTACATCGTCGACCGGGTCAAGGACATGATCCTGCGGGGCGGCTTCAACGTGTACCCGCGCGAGATCGAGGACCTGCTGATGACACACCCGGCCGTCTCACTGGCCGCGGTGATCGGTGTCCCGCACGATTCCCACGGTGAAGAGATCAAGGCGGTCATCGTCAAGAAGAAGGGCCACGACGACGTCGGCGAGGCAGACATCGTCGCCTGGGCCAAAGAGCGCATCGCGGCGTACAAGTACCCGCGCATCGTCGAGTTCTGCGACTCCTTGCCGCTGACCGCGACCGGCAAGATCCTCAAGCGGGAGATCTGACGGAGCGAACAGCCGACGCCGTCTTTGGTCCCGTCTCACCGGGGGCGCCTCAGCCGACGGTGAGGGCATCACGCGAGGGGACGGTGTCCCCGAGGGACTGGCAGGTGCTTCTCGACAGGATCGGTCGATGGCAAGCGGGCGTTGTGCTCATGAGCATTCTGAGGGATGCCAACGTCGTCCTGCCCTGGTTCGTGCGACTCCGGGGTGCGAGCCGTGCACCCCGGTACGCACCATGGTCGGCCAGAACGGCGGCACAGGAGAGTCGAGGGAGGTTGAGGGAGAACGTTCGGTATTGACACTGGCTCGCGATCTTGCGAAGGTTCGCAAAGGTAGAACGTTCGTTACGCGAGAGGGGTGTTCGATCCCATGGCTCGTCGAATCACCGGTCTGGTGTCCGTCGGTGCGGCCGCGCTCGTCGCGCTGGAGCGGGGAGGAGAGTGGATGATGCCGAACAGGACCAGCCCGGGGGTCTCCTGTCGCGCCGTCAGCCGAAGGTCGGCCGGCCTGAAAGTCGCACATTTCCCGCCCGCGATGCCGCAACAGACGGCCATCCCGGCGTCGGCAACGCTCGATCCCCCGTCGGTGCGCATGGCCACGCGCACCGGTCGCGTCACGTTGACCCGGCCCGCGTCCGCTGACGACTACGAGGCGGTCAACGAGATGCACGCCAAGTGCTCGCTCGAGTCGCGCTATGCCCGGTACGGTGCCGCCCGGCGGGGCCTGTCACACCGGGAGTGGTCGACTCTCTGCGACCGGGCCCACGGACTCACGCTGGTCACCGTCCCGGCCGACAATCCGTCGCGCGTCGTCGCCCTCACACACCTCATGCGCACACCAAAGTCGCACGTCCGCGAGCTTGCCGTGCTGGTTGAGGACTCATGGCACGGACAGGGGCTGGGCCCGGCCCTCGTCAGCTACATGGTGGGGCTGGCTCACACCGTCGCACCCGGTTGCCGGGCGATATCGGCCGCAACGGGGCGGAGCAATGTACGGATGCTGTCCATCCTGCAGGGCCTGGACGCCGAGGTGGAGTACACGGCTGGAGCGACCGCAGAGGCGCTGATCCGTGTGGAGGACGGTAGTCGCGGATGAGATGAGCAGCGCAATCCTTCTTCCCAGGGGTCAAGCCCCCTCTGCGACCTCGCCCAACAGCCGGGACAACTCGCCGTCGAGATCCGGTGCTGCTTCCTCGGAACCTGCCGGCACCAGGAGCTGGGTCCGCGCCAGCCACGGCGTCATCGTTTCCGCGGGCATGGTCAGTAGCGCCCGACCGTGCGGAGAGGTCAGCTCAAGCCACATGCAGTGCGAGTGCTCCGTTCTCTCCGGCCATATCCGCACATCACCGAGACCGCTCGGCCGGACGGCACCCTCCGTCAGGAGGTCGCGGGCAAACACCCAGCTGACTGGGGGGAACCCCTCGACGTAGAAGGTGACATGAACGCTGTACGGGTCCTGTGTCAGGTAGGAAAAACGGGCGGACACAGGAATGCTCCGGTCTGCGGCCACCACAAGCTGTAGTGCGCAGTCAAGTTCTGCGAGGGGCATGGTGATACTCCATGGAACGGGTGTCGGGTCGGGTCCAGTGATGCGACTGCTCCTGTGTTGCAGTGCTTGCCGTATGACTGATGACGAACCAGTTCGCTGCCCTGCTCCACCACTTGCCGTGAGTCTCGCGGCCGGACCGCGAAGAACTTACGCCGGGCGAAAGGAAAAGAGAATATCCGGTGTTCGTGACTTAGGTCATTGGGCGCTCGTCCGACATGCGAGACGCAGCATCCGTACGGCTTTCCGATACTGCCAAGTAATGCAATCCCGGTAGAGGCGTGCGCGGCCCGTCCGCTGCGCAGCTTGCCATTGCGCCGGATTGCCGTATAGTGAGCGCTACATACAGCACTTCTCCTGGCCGGACCTGCCTGCGCTTCAGGGGCTCGCACGTCGGCGACCTGAGGAGACTCGCCATGTCGCGCACCCTGTTGCTCAAGCAGTCGCACCACTCCTTCGAGACCGTCGTCCCTCGTGAGTTGTCGGCCGTGTCCGATATTCGGCGCTCCGCAGCATCGGTTCTGCGGCTATGGGGCATGAAGGATTCACTCGTCGACGATGTTCGGTTGGTCGTATCCGAATTCGTGGCGAACGCGATTGAGCACGGCTGTGGTCGCGTCACGCTGAGCATCGTGGAGACGGCCGGCAGAGTGATCATTGAAGTCTCCGATTCCAGCTCTGCACCCGCTCTCCTTCGTAGCGCGGATCCGGACGCCCTGAGGGGGCGGGGGCTGGCGATAGTGGCCGCACTCGCTCATAGCTGGGGAGTCGGTGCCGGCGGTTGCACCACATGGGCTGAATTCGTCGCTGCGTAGAAACCGGTGCCGTTGTCCTGGAGGAAGCCGGAACGCGGGGGAGAGCCGCTGGGGCTGCTGCTTTCATCTGGGGGAGGGGTGAACAGTCGTCCGTCCGACGGGTGAGAGCTTCGCTGCGCAGGCGACTGTCGCGCTCATCACATGGTAGATAGAACGTTCTGCCTTGCTGTCCCGGGCCCGATCGTGCGAGAGTCTGATCCAGAGAGAGTGAACGTTCTATCTACCTAGGATGAGATTCCAGTGATTCTGCCTTCAATTCGGCGGTCCGCCGTCGTCGCCACCGCTCTTGCGACCGCGGCAGCTGTCTACATTCCGGCCGCTGCCGCCGCCGGCAGCTCCGCAGAGCACCACGTCGACAAGCCCAAGCCGACCGTTGTCTTCGTCCACGGAGCCTTCGCGGACTCCTCCGGGTGGTACGGGGCGATGGACCGCCTGCGCAAGGAGGGCTACCCGGTCCGTGCCGCCAGCAACCCGCTGCGCGGCCTCGCCAGCGACGCCGCCTACGTTCGGGACTTCCTCAACAGCATCAAGGGTCCCATCATCCTGGCCGGTCACTCGTACGGCGGAGCAGTCATCACCCAGGCGGCCGCCGGTGACCCGGACGTCAAGGCCCTCGTCTACGTGGCGGCCTCGGTCCCGGATGTCGGCGAGTCCCTGGCCGATCTGAAGGCCCATCCGGTGGACAACCCCGCGCCGGCTCTTCCGCTGAAGCAGGTGGAGTTCACCAAGCCGGACGGGACCCGAGGCAGCGACGCGTACATCGACCCGGCCAAGTTCCGCGAGACTTTTGCCGCGGACGTCAATCCGACCCTGGCGGCCGACATGGCGGACACGCAGGAGCCGGTCGACATAGCCACCCTCAACGAGCCCGCCACAGCTGCCGCATGGAGGACCATTCCCTCGTGGTTCCTGATCGCCAAGCAGGACCATGCGAACAGCACCAACCTCCAGCGCTGGGAGGCCAAGCGCATCGGCGCCCACGCCGTCGAGATCAACTCTTCGCACGCCGCCATGGTCAGTCACCCCAAGGCGGTCGCGGACCTGGTCAAGCAGGCGGACCGCGGCACTCGCTGACAAACCCTCACACCATGGCCGGGGAAGATCGCCTTCCCCGGCCATGGCGCTGCCGAAATGCGGGACTGCGGGGACTGTAAATCGTTCGGTGTAACTCCCGATCATGGAGGATGCATCGATGACCAGTGAGAACGTAGCTGAGCCCGGAGCTGTTGAGCTTTCG
>NZ_JBIVPJ010000045.1:0-16625 GCF_044754585.1 Streptomyces sp. NPDC093065
CACGACCATCGAGATCACCTTCAAGATCTACCGCCACCTCATGCCCGGCTCCATCAGCAAGGCCGCCAAGATCCTCAACCACGACCTCACCACATAACGGATTTCTAGGTCATCCCAACTGGCTAGATCTTTGAACTCCGTGAGGCGACGGTGAGGCGTCTGGTGCCATACGGGCAGCGAAAGGGGACTACGCTGCGGTGCGTCGGCGCTCGGCGTCAACCGTGCGCGGCAAGGCCTCCAGCTTGAGGTGCAGCAGCTGGCCCAGTTTGTCGTATTGCAGCCGACCGACTCGGTACGACGTGACGTGCCGGTCAGCAGCCACACCCGCACTTGCCACCGAGCTTTCGAGACCGGCCGGGCGCCGGCGGTGAGGCGCCGGATGGCAGAGGTCAGGAACGATCGCGTACGACGGCTCGCCTGCGCTCCGTGTCTGGTCCTGACTCCGGCACGATCCGCGGCAGGGTGGCGGAACGTAGGGCCCAGTGCACACGGAACTGCTTCAGAATCTTTCGGGCGCTACGCGGGGACACGGTCATCTCCAGCCGTGCCTCGGCCAGTCGCTGCAGGTCGCCGCGGGTCTTGTCGGGGCCGGTGTAGGCCGCTTTGCGGGCCGCAAAGTTAGGTCGCGCGAACACTTCGAGCAGGGTGCCGATGAAGTGGAGGTAGCAGGAGAACTCCTCCCATCGCTGGACAGGTTCGCCGATGGGATCGGTGCCTTCGGCGTGGGGAGGATGTACGGCGTGCGCCAGGTGCAGGATGCGCTGCTCAAGTTCGGGGTTGGCCTGACTGGAGTCGGCCTCACGGATCACGGCGATAAGGGTGTGCAGATCGTGCACGGTCTGCGCGCTGTCGGCGGAATCTTCGTGGTGGGCCAGTTGTGCGCGAAAACCGGTTAGGGCTTGCGCGGCCTCCTCCCAAAGCACTTCACGGGCCAGGGCCGCCAGTCCTGGCCGCCGGGTACGCCGGTGGGTCTCTGTCACTTTGCGGGTGTAGCGGATGAGGTCGCGTGGGAGCCCGCCGGACAGTGCGTGGACAAGTGCGACAAAGGGATCTGTGAATCCCGGGACTCGTATCTGCAGCAGCGCTCTGGACTCCTCCAGAGTGCGCGCCTCGATGACCAGGACGTCCTCCTGGGAACTGTCGGTGATATCGCGGGTGGGCAGTCCGCGGCGGATGAAGGCCGACCCGATGTCCTCCGACACCGACAGCACGAAGTACACGCGTGGTACGTCGAAGATGGCCTTGATCTCGGCGAGGAACGTACGGGCCTGCTCGCTCGAGCCCAGCCGGTCGAGCTCATAGATGCCGATGAAGACCTTCCAATTGTCCTGGCGCTCTATGGCGCTGATGCGGGACAGCAGACTGCGGAACTCCCATACCAGCTCCGGATAGGTGAAGGTGCGGGAGCTGCTGCCGCTGGTACAGCCGAATCCCAGGGTGAGCGCACGAGCCGACGCGCCGAGCGAGGTTGACGTGCCGACGGACTGTATGTGCTGCAGCAGATGCAGGTAGTTGTGGCAGTCGTGCACCAGGCGCCGCGTCGGTCGTCCGGTGAGCCAGCTCCTCGGATTGGCCCACCACATCGACAAGATCCCCACCACGAGCAGCACCACACGGGAGATCACCGGATGCTCCTGCCAGGCGGTCACCGTCCACTCCCACAGATCCACCGTCCACTCTGCGGCGGCGGGCTGAGCGAACACCCCCGCGTCGGCGGGGAGGACCCATACATCGTGTCCAGGCCGATCGTGTCCATCGGAACACCCCCGCGGCGGGGAGGGCCAGCCGGTCCTCGGCGAGCCTACGGCGAACGGCGGAGCACCCCCGCGTCGGCGGGGAGGACGGCGACGCGGGCGTCACGGTCCTTCCGTACGTCGGAACATCCCCGCGTCGGCGGGGAGACCATCGAGGGCTCCGGCGTAGGCCTCGGCCGGGGTGGAGCGCCCCCGCGTCGGCGGGGAAGACCGCGCGGTAGTGCGGGTAGCTCACGGGGGCTCCGGAACACCCCCGCGTCGGCGGGGCGAACCGCTTCATGAGCACTGGCCCGACCCTACGAGACGGAACACCCCCCACATCGGTGGGGAGGACCCGAGCCAGGTGATCGCCGCCATGATCCCGTCCGGAACAACCCGCGTCGGCGGGGAGGACGCCGGCGGCACCACGTCCCCGGACTCCTACGGCGGAGCACCCCCGCGTCGGCGGGGAGGACATGGCGACGGACGGGTCTGGCGCGGCTGGTGTCGGAACACCCCCGCGTCGGCAGGGAGGACGCGATCCCGCGCACGGTGCAGTCCTCCACCATCGGAATACCCCCGCGTCGGCGGGGAGACCTTGACGGGCCTGTCCTCGCCCTTCTGGGCGGCCGGAACACCCCCGCCTCGGCGGGGAGGACACGATGACCCCGACCGCCTCACGGACGAGGAGCGGAACACCCCCGCGTCGGCGGGGAAGACCCAGCGAGGACGGCCGCTACCCGGGTGGCCTTCGGAACACCCCCGCGTCGGCGGGGAAGACTCCGTCACGAAGACCTTGCCGGTCTCGGTCCACGAAACACCCCCGCGTCGGCGGGGAGGACGACAGGTACTTGTACCGGTCCTCCGAGCCGGCCGGAGCACCCCCGCGTCGGCGGGGAAGACCAGGGGACGCGACGACGGATGGCCTTGGCACGCGGAACACCCCCGCGTCGGCGGAGAGAAGCGCGCACCAGCACTTCCGCGCGCTGAAGACGTTCGGAATACCCCCGCGTCGGCGGACCGGCTGATGGCTGAGGCCCTGCCCACCGGTACCGGAACACCCCCGCGTCGGCGGGGAAGACCAACCGGTCAAGTCTTCGGCCCCGGCTGGGTACGGAGCACCCCCGCGTCGGCGGGGAGGACGCCCACACGGGCCGGTTGTGCTCGCGGCGCAGCGGAACACTCCCGAGTCGGCGGAGACGCCGTTACCCGCTGCCTGAGAAGCCGGCCAAGGACAGAAACACCCCCGCGTCGGCGAGGTGGACGACAAGCCGAACGACCTGCGGTACGCCTTCCTCGGAACACACCCGCATCGGCGGGAGGGCAGGACGGCGCGCTGCTCGACGGCCTGGTACGCCGGAACACCCCGCACCGGGGAGGACCGGTACGCGGCCAGCGCCGCGCGGACCTCGAGCGGAACACCCCCGCGTCGGCGGGGAAGACCCGACGAACACGCGGCGCGGATCTCCGGTCGACGGAACACCCCCGCGTCGGCGGGGAAAACAGGCCGGCCGGGAGGGCGACGTGTCGGTCACTCGGAACACCCCCGCGTCGGAGGGGAAGACTGCCCGCTCCTGTGGATACCCTCGGTAACCAGCGGAACATCCCCGCGTCGGCGGGGAGGACCCGGGCTCGGCGTGCTCCCGGACATAGGTGGTCGGAACACCCCCCGCGTCGGCGGGGAGGACCGGCCGGTCCCCTTCACGTACTTGTCGACCTGCGGAACACCCCGCGTCGGCTGGGAGGACGTCAGCGTCGCGACGGTCGGCAGCCACAGCACCGGAACACCCCCGCGTCGGCAGGGAGGACAAGCGCATCACCAGGGCGGCCCACCGCGCGGTCGGAACACCCCCGCGTCGGCGGGGAGGATCAGCACGCCCCGCGCCCTCCTGGCCCCGAGCTGGGAGAACCCCCGCGTTGGCGGGGAGACTCCCCCGGCTCCGTGTCTTGCGGGGACGGAACACCCCCGCGTCGGCGGGGAGGACGAGGTCCAGGAGGAGGGTGCGCAGAGCGTCCACGGAACACCCCCGCGTCGGCGAGGAGGACTACTGAACGAATGCTCCCGCAGCGTCGATAGCCGGAACACCCCCGCGTTGGCGGGGAGGACTGCGCCGCAGTCGCCGGGCCCTGGCGGCCCTCCGGAACACTCTCGCGTCGGCGAGGAAGACCATGCGAGCATCTCGACGGATGCGGGCTGCGCCGGGACACCCCCGCGTCGGCGGGGAAGACGGATCGGGCCGCATCATCTGCCCCGCGACCGCCGGAACACCCCCGCGTCGGCGGGAGGACCCGGAGTAGTCGACAGCCACGAATTCTGGGTCCGAAACACCCCCGCATCGGCGGCGAGGACGCCAGGTCTGGGACTGGCCCGTCACAGACTTCGGGTCACCCCTGCGCTGGCGGGGAGGATGGCGCGCCCGCCCAGCTCGTACACCGCGGCGGCGGAACACCCCCGCGCCGACGGGGAGGACCGCCAGACGGTGACGAGCTCCAGCGCAACCGACGGAACACCCCCGCGTCGGCGAGGAAGACCGCCAGGACGACCACATCGAGGAGGAGATGTGCGGAGCACCCCCGCGTCGGCGGGGAGGACTACGGCGGGGCGACCTACAACCGCATTCAACGCGGAGCACCTGCGCGTCGGCTGAGACGACGGCGACCGGTACCGCGGGGAGATCCTCCTCGTCGAAGCACCTTCGCGTCGGCGGAGAGGGGCAGCGTCGGTCACGGGCACACCATCCTGTCTGACCGGGGCACACCGCGTCGGCGGGGACGACGTCTGGAACCGCGTTCGCATCGCGTCGATGATTGGAGCCCTCCATCGGCGGGGAGGACCCCGACGCCGGTCCCGAGGACGCTGGCCACATCGGAAGACCCCCGCGTCGGCGGGGAAGACGGCCAGGGCGGCGTTCCCCCAGAACATCGCCTCGGAACACCTCCGCGTCGGCGGGGAAGACGGCCAGATGCCCGCCCCGAAGACCCCGATCGACGGAACACCCCCGCGTCGGCGGGGAAAACTCGTTCGCCTCCACCGGCACGCCCCACAGGGGCGGAACACCCCCGAGTCGGCGGGGAGGACAGCACGGCCTTCACGCCGGCGTGGGTGACGCGCGGAACACCCCCGCGTCGGCGGGGAAGACCTGGACTCCTGGACCTCCACGATCGTCTGTGACGGAGCACCCCCGCGTCGGCGGGGAGGACCCAGCCCTCGACGTGGCCAGCGCTTCGTCCAGCGGAACACCCCCGCGTCGGCGGGGAAGACGGCTGTGTCGGGACGATCTCCGTCTGACCGCTCGGAGCACCCTCGCGTCGGCGGGGAGGACTGCGCCGCAGTCGTCGGGCCTGGCGGCCCTCCGGAACACCCTCGCGTCGGCGAGGAAGACCATGCGAGCATCTCGACGGATGCGGGCTGCGCCGGAACACCCTCGCATCGGCGGGGAAGACAAGGCGATGCACGCCACCCGCACCCCCGACATCGGAACACCCCCGCGTCGGCGGGGAAGACGCGGTACCGACGACGGCCGTTTCGTCGTACGGCGGAGCACCCCCGCGTCGGCGGGGAAGATGCCAGTCCACTGGCGAGCAGCTCATCGTGCGCCGAAACACCCCCGCGTCGGCGGGGATGACGGGGCTGATGGTTGTACGCCACCGGCCTCCAACGGAACAACGTCGTTTCGACGACGTTGAGGCGCCAAACCTTCGGAGCACCCCCGCGTCGGCGGGGAAGACGAGCGTCGGGGGACGCCCCACGGCTACGTTGCCGGAACACCCCCGCGTCGGCGGGGAGACCTTCCACACGCCGGCGATGTCGGTCAGGCCCCGCGGAACACTCCCGCGTCGGCGGGGAGGACCGGCCGGTCCCCTTCACGTACTTGTCGACCTGCGGAACACCCCGCGTCGGCTGGGAGGACGTCAGCGTCGCGACGGTCGGCAGCCACAGCACCGGAACACCCCCGCGTCGGCAGGGAGGACAAGCGCATCACCAGGGCGGCCCACCGCGCGGTCGGAACACCCCCGCGTCGGCGGGGAGGACCAGCGCTCGCGGAGGTAGCCGAGGATCTCGGCCGGAACACCCCCACGTCGGCGGGGAGGACAGCCACCACCGGTACGTGCTGCCGTCACCGATCGGAACACCCCCACGTCGGCAGGGAAGACACCTACCGCGCCGCGAACGTTCGGCACTGCGGTGGGGCACCCCCGCGTCGGAGGGGAAGACCACGAAGCACTTGGGAACGAGTATGTGGGCGGCGGAACACCCCCGCGTCGGCGGGGAGGACTCAATCCAGAGGTCCGCCAAGAACCCGTTGGTCGGAGCACCCTCGCATCGGCAGGGAGGACTCCCTTGCGAAAGTAGAAGATCAACATGCATGCGGAACACCCCCGCGTTGGCGGGCAGGACACGACGATCCAGTCCACGGACCCGTCGTCGTGCGGAGCACCCCCGCGTCGGCGAGGAAGACTTCAGTGGGTCACCACTTCCCTGCTCACCGATCGGAGCATCTACGTCGGAGGCGAGGACGCTCGTGTCCTACCCTGTCGGAGGCGGGTCACGGAGCACCCCCGAGTCGGCGCAGACGACATCGACTACCTCGTCGTCGACGAGATTCACAACGGAGCACCTCCGCGTCGGCGGAGACGACGGCGACCGGTACCGCGGGGAGATCCTCCTCGTCGAAGCACCTTCGCGTCGGCGGAGAGGAGCAGCGTCGGTCACGGGCACCATCCTGTCTGATCGGAACACCCCCGCGTCGGCGGGGAGGACCCGCCCCCGTACACCACCCCAAACCCGATCGCCGGAACACCCCCGCGTCGGCGGGGAGGACCCGCCGAGCTGCGTACCCATGGGCCAGAAGTACGGAACACCCCCGCGTCGGCGGGGAGGACCGTTGGGGTGGACGGTACCTCTGGGGCTGCTGAGGAACACCCCCGCGTCGGCGGGGAGGACTGCCATCCGCCGACTGCCCCAAAACCCGGAGTCGGAACACCCCCGCGTCGGCGGGGAAGACCGAGGTGGGCAGTCAAGCGCGGCTACCGGGCACGGAACACCCCCGCCTCGGCGGGTTAGACCTCAAGGCCGGCGAGGTCACAGCGAACATCAACGGAGCACCCCCGCGTCGGCGGGGAGGACTCGACTGCCACCGGCAGGCGGGACGTGCGGACCGGAACACCCCCGTGTCAGCGGGGAGGACCCCGGGATGTGGCAGTGGCCGTAGTGCCCGCCCGGCACACCCCCGCGTCGGCGGGGAGGACCGTGGATACCGGAGGTGCCGGCGACGCCGAGTCCGGAACACCCCCGCGTCGGCGGGGAAGACTGCGGTGTTGATACCCCGGCCGTCGCCGACGTCGGAACACCCCCGCGTCGGCGGGGAGGGCCGGACGGGTCTTGCGGTGCCGGGGGTTTCTCTGTTCGCGGTGTCGGCGGTATCCGCTGGTAGCCGGGCATCTCGTCCTGTGGCGTATCCCAGTAGCGAGGAGACGTGTTCAGCCAGTGGGGGGTCTGCAAATGAGGGGTGACGGACCCCTTGGGGTCCGTCACCGTTGGCTCAGATGAGCCAGCTGACGAGTTCGCTGATCAGAGCGCGGATTACCGCGCTGATCACTACGCGTGAGGTCTCGAGGAGTACCTCGCGGCGCAGGACGAACTTGTGCAGGAACCGGGACATTGCATCTCCAGAGCGCAGACTGGGCCGAGGTGACGCTCATCCCTCGAGAGGGTCGTGCGTTCTGCTCGGCGTTGCCGTCGCTTCGGTGAGTCAATGCGGTTCCGCGCACCTCCCAGGGAGGCGTGCAGCGGTAAGTACTCTACGGCGGAAACCCGTTGGCGGGGCGGTACTTGAGGCATGTACCCCCGTCGGCCCTCAACGAGATGCAGCAGAATGAACGGGGATCTGCGGCCGGGTGTGTCTGCCGCGGCCCTTCGGATGCGTCTGCACTGGATCCGTGACGAGGAGCAGCTCATGTCTCTGGACTCCCGCCTGTGGGGCAAGGCTGCCGGGCTGGGCAAGGACGCCCGCGGGGCTCACCGTACGCATCCTTTGATCTGTCATCTGCTGGATACGGCAGCTGTCGCGGAGGTCCTCTGGGACGAACTGCTGACCTCGCGTCAGCGGAGCATGGTGGCCGGGGCGCTGCAGGTTCCGGACGGGGAGGCGCGGGCGCTCGCGGCGTTCTGGGCGGGACTGCACGACATCGGGAAGATCAGTGTGCCGTTCCAGCTGCACCGCAACGGTCCGAAGTACGCGGATGGGCAGCTGATGGCGCAGGAGCTGGGCGGTGAGGACGGGTACGGGTTCGCGGCCGGTGCCGCGCTGGACAGGCAGTCGCATGAGGCGGCGGCGCACTGGTGGCTGGTGGGAGTCTTCGAGGAGATCGGCTATCCGTCGTCGAGGCGGCGTCCGCAGTCCCGGCTCAGTCACGCGGTGGCCCAGATGCTCGGTGGGCACGGCGGCCGCTACCACCCGGTCGTCCACGCCAAAAACTCTCGGTGCCCTGTCGCCCGTCACCCCGGTCTGGGCGCGGGCAGGTGGGAGGAGCAGCGGCGGGTCCATTTTGATGAGGTGCGCCGGGTGACGGGGGCGGCATCGGTTCCGCGGGGGCGGATGACGCCGGGGGCGGCTGTCGTCTTGACGGGGTTGGTGACCTTGTCGGACTGGCTGGCCAGTATCGACGAAGAGATCAGGGCCAGGCTCAGGGAGGAGGGGTGGGCCGGCACTCCTGAGGACCTCGATGCCTACTGGCAGGTTGCCCGGGCGGCGGCGCTGCGTCTGGTGGAGCAGAGCGATCTGGTCGGGACGGGGTTCGCCCGGCCGGAGCCGGTTCAGTGCGCGAGTGAGACGAGTCTTGAAGCCAGCGTGGAAGCCCAGTTGCCTGATCTTGTGTCCGCGCACGGGCCGGGCTTGGTGGTGGTGACGGCTCCGCCGTCGCAGGAGCGCACGCAGGCAGCTCTTCGTGCGGCAGCGGTCCTCGGGCATGCGGTGGACGCGCGCGGTCTGTTCTATGCGCTGCCGACCGGTTCGGCGGCCGACAGCCACATGGCGCAGCTGCATGCTTTTGCTGAGCAGGCGCTGACGGGCCCCTGGCGCTCGCTCCTGCTGCACAGCTCGTCGCGGTTGAAGCCGGCGGAAGCCGCGCAGCAGTGGGTGCATGCCCATGCGGCGGGTGAGGTGAGTGCGGAGCCTGGTGAGGAGTGGGTTCTGGCAGCGAACAGCTGGCTCAATTCGCATCACCGCGCGCTCTTGGCGGCGCTGGGCACGGGGACGGTGGACGAACTTCTCCAGGCGGTCATGCCGGTGGAGTTCAACGTGATGCGGCTCTTTGCCTTCTCCGGCAAGGTCGTCGTGGTGGATGAGGCCCATGCCCGCGGTGCCTGGGGGCAGAAGCTGATGCTCCGGTTCCTGGAGTGGGCCGCGGCGCTGCAGATTCCTGTTGTCCTGGCGGCGATGTCTGCGGACAAGTCGGTGGACGCGATGCTGGCGGCCTATCGCCGTGGTGCTGGAGGCGGCAAGGAGGCGCTGGTGCAGCCTCGCCGGCCGCCGGCGTGGTCGTTCGTGGACGCACAGTCCGGAACGGGGCACCTGCCCCGGCAGCCCGCGGAAACCGTTGATGCCGGCACGCTCAGCATCGGGGTTGTTGATGGTGCGCCGTACGACGAGATCCAGGCAGCGCTTGCCCCCTTGGCCGAGGCCGGTATCGGCCGGGCTGTCGTCTACCGGTCGACGCCTGCGGAAGCCATTTCTGCGTTTCGTCAGCTCTCGCGGGACCTGCCCGCTCTCGAGGTGACCCTGGTCCATGAACAGATGCGCAACAAGGACCGATGGCGGCGTCTCGCGGCCTGCCGGAGCACCTTCTCTACCGACGGCGGCGTCAGCGGTCCTTCCGTGCTGGTGACGACGCCGATGCTGGAACACGTCAGGGGTCTGCGCTTCGACTTCGTCGTTTCGGGGCCGGCGCCGCTCGCCAACCTGCTGGCCCGCGCGGCACAGAGCGCGGGTGACCAGCCGCGGCTCGTGGTGCTCCGAGCGGACAGCACGTCCGAGCTGGACGACGTCGCGCTGGTGCGGCGTATTGGCCTGGTTTTGGGGGCCGGCAGGACGATTTCCCTGCCGGAGGAGGTGCCCCTGCTGTTGGACGAGGTGTACGCCGATGAGCTCGTCGACAGGCTGGGGGAGGCTGCGGGGCGTGAGCTTCAGCAGCTCGACAACCGGCGGACGGTCCGGGAACGAAGGGCCACGGGTACGGCGGGCTGGCTGCAGGTGCCGGGGCCGTGGAAGCTCGATGGCGACCTCGGCCTGCTGAGCCGCGACCACCCCGGTATGGAGCCCCGGCTGCTCTCGTCCGTGCTCGGCGACGAGATGGTGCATGTGGTGTGCCTGTACCCGGGGTCTCTCCTCGAGGACGGGGTCCTCGGAGAGAAGCTTGCGCGCGATTCCAAGCGCCGACCGAGGCCGGGCCAGCTTGTCCCCTACCTGATCCCCGTGCCGCAGCGGCTCGTCGACGGCGTGAAGGGCGACGCAAACAGCGTCTGGCGCGACATGGCCGCCCTCAAAACTGTTCTCCGGCTGAACGTGGCCCCGGTAGACGGAGGATGGGTGCGAACCGGCGAGGGGTACCAATTCCACGTAAGTGACCTGGGCCTGAGCGTCGATCAGTTGCCTTGAACGGCCCACATCCTCCCCGGGTATCCATCTAGGATGCGGTGACGCGCAACGAGGGGGGGGAGGGCGCGTGACCACGTTTGCGTCCAATCTGGTCGACCAGCCATGGATCCCGGTCGCATGGGTGGAGGGGCAGTCGGGCCCGCCTGAAGTGGGACTCAGGGACCTGTTCATACACGCCCGGCAGATCCGCACGCTGCTGGTTCCGGAAGCTCCGGCTCACTCGGCGCTGCTGCGCTTGCTGTACGCGCTGACCGCCCGGATCACCGCTCTGGACGAGGCAGGACCCGGAAGCTGGGGCGACCGGCGCGAGCAGGTCCTCGGACAGGGGTTTTTCGAGCAGAGCATTGATCTGCCTGACGGCCGCAAAGCCGGCATTGACGGCTACTTCGGCCGGTGGAGGCACCGCTTCGACCTGTTCGGCGATCGTCCGTGGCTGCAGGACCCCCGTCTTCCGGACCAGTGCGACCGGAACAAGACTGCCGGCGTCCACAAGCTGGTCATGAGCCGGGCAGCAGGCAACAACCACTCCTGGTTCGAGCACTGGAGCCACGACAGTCCTGTTCCTGCCGATCTCTCGCAGACGGCATTAGCACTGCTCACCTGGCATTACTGGGGAGACCCCGGCGGCCTTTCCAGGCGTGCGGTCGGACAGGTGAAAAGTCACTACGCGAAAGCCTCGCCCCTGCGGGCCGCACTGTCCTATCACCCCCAGTGCGACAACCTGCTCCTCACCCTGCTGGCAGGCCTCACACCGCCGGACGGCGACGTCAGCCGGCACACGGACCTGTGCCCGTGGGAACGCGAAGACCTCCCGGACCCGCTCAAGCCGATGCCCGAGCCGCAGGGCCCCTGCTCACGGCTCACCGCCTGTTCACAGCACGCGCTCTGTCTCGTCCCCGCCCCAGACGGAGTGCACACCGCCGACGCGTACATCACCTGGGCTTACGACGCCGAGCGGATCCGTCCGGAAGACGACTACCTCATCTGGGACATCGCCAAGGACGGGAAGACGTCTCCCCGGCCCGCAAACGCCTCCCGCTCTCTGTGGCGGGACATCGACGCCCTTCTGCACAAGCAACTGGACGACTCGAGCCCCGTCCAGCCGAAGGTCATGGACCATGCCTTCGACGTCAGCGAGTACTTGCGGGTCCGCGCGCTCGGCTTCGAACAGGACGCCAGCCAGGCAGCCAACCACCAGTACGTCGACTCCGTCACCCCGGTGCTCCTGTCCCGAGTGGAAGAGGATGCGGCGCACACCGATCGGCCCGTACGCCAACTCCGTGAACTCGGCGAGCTCTTCGGGAACCGGCTGGAGCAGGCCACAAAGGAAGCCTGGCTGAAGTACACGGCCGACAAGAAGAACGACCCGGGGGCCTGGCAGGACGCGGCCGCGGCCCGCTACTGGCCGTCGGCGGAAGACGAGTTCTGGTCCCGCTTCCGGAAGCTGACACGCTCCGACGGTGCCATGGACACCGCATTCGACTTCGAGGCCGCCTGCCGGGCCTTCGGGCGGCACGCGCTCGACGCCTACGAGGCAGTCACCGGCTCCGTGACGCGCACACCACGGGGCGCGAAAGCCGTCACCCGGGCGAAGGCCATCATCCTCGCCGCCCTGAAAGACCCGCACAAGGCGATGAACAACCGGTGACGAAAAGAGCGGCCAAGAAGTCGTGACTGTCGCCCGCCGACCCGAGGACAAGCTGTGACCTTCCACGCTCCCGAAGTAAGCAAGCGGCAGAACAACCGCGCCACGTATGCCGCATTCACCACGCACATCGAACGTCTGTGCCGCACGGACCCCGGTGCCCGTGCGGCGCTGCGCGCGGGCCTGCGCCGC
The DNA here is from genome assembly GCF_044754585.1 of Streptomyces sp. NPDC093065. Lineage (NCBI taxonomy): Bacteria > Bacillati > Actinomycetota > Actinomycetes > Kitasatosporales > Streptomycetaceae > Streptomyces > Streptomyces sp. NPDC093065. The sequence continues at coordinate 12,228 of NZ_JBIVPJ010000045.1, forward strand.
GACCTGGACCACCCGCGCACCCGCCCCATGCACCGCCTTCTGACACCGCGGCTGCCGGACGGATGCGACGACACCACAGCCCAGGCCCATTACACAGTGGCCTCGCTGATCGCGGCCCAGCCCCGACACGCCTTCTCACCCGACCAGAACGACGACGAAGCATCCGCAGACGAACACGCAACGGCAGAGAACCAGGCGCCCAACGAGAAGGGGGAACCCGCCAAGGAGGCTGCTCCGCCCGGTCCGACCCCGTATGGCACCTCATTCGGAGCCGCCCTGGGCAATGCCGTCACCGCAAAGGGCAAGCCGATGCGGATGAGCGCGGCAGAAAGCCGCATCAATCTCCTGACGCGGCAGAGCCTGCGCGGTATCCACCTGCACCTGCCTGCCGCGGTGAATCAGGTACGCACCACCGGCGTCGTTATCAACTGGGGACAGTTGCTGGCAGACCTCGTCGACTGGCAGTACCAGCCGGGACGTGTCAGCCGCCGCTGGCTGCAGGACTTCTACCGGATCACGGCCGGCGCCGACCCGGCCTGACCCTTCTCGCCCATAGGAGATCCCCGATGACCCTCAAGCCACGCTTCATCGACATCCACGTCGTCCAGCCAGTTCCCTACGCGAACCTGAACCGGGACGACACCAACTCGGTGAAGAGCATGCTCTACGGCGATGTCCTGCGTACCCGCATCTCCAGCCAGTCCTGGAAGCGGGCCGTCCGCGAGCACTTCCAGGACGCACTCGGCCACAACGCGCTGCGCACGCGCCGTATCGGTGAGCGGGTCACCGAGGTGTTGCGCGGGCGTGGATGGGACCAAGCGCTTGCCGAACGTGCGGGTGCACATGTTGCGGCGGGGAGCAGCATCAAGTGGGAGGTGGCCAAGGGAAAGGACCGGCAGCCCATCACGAACAAGGTCCTGACCAACGCGCTCGTCTATCTTCCCGACGACGCTGTCGAGGAACTGGCCGACATCGCCGAAGCCCACAAGGAGGAGCTCACGACCGACTTCACCGGCAAAGGAAAGAAGAAGCCCGAAAGCGCCCTGACAGGGAAGATCGACAAAATCCTCGTCAAAAGGAACGGGGTCATCAACCTCTTCGGTCGTATGCTCACCGAGGTCGACCAGGCCAACGTCGACGGTGCCGTCCAGGTCGCCCACGCCTTCACCACGCACACCACCGAGATCGAACTCGACTACTTCGCAGCAGTCGACGATGTCACCGCAGCGAAGGGCGACGAAACTGGCAGTGGGCACATGGGCACCGCCGAGTTCAGCACCGGCACCTTCTACCGCTTCGCCACCGTCGATCTCAAGGAACTCATCAAGAATCTGAGCGACGACAGCGACATCGCACTCGACGCCGCCCGCGAGCTGGCCGGCCAGTTCCTGCGCTCCTTCATCGAGTCACTGCCCCAGGCGAAGAAGAACTCCACCGCCCCGCACACCATCCCGCACCTGGTCCACGTGGCCGTCCGCTCCGACCGGCCGCTGTCATTCGCCGCAGCCTTCGAAGAACCCGTACGATCAGCCGGACACGGCGGTTTCGTCGGGCGCTCCGTGCAAGGCATCGACGCCTACGCCAAGGCCGCGAACACCCTCCTGGGCCCCGACCGCGTACTGCACGCGTCACACGCTTCCCTCCAGTTCGACAAACTCGAGCACCTCGGCCAGCGTCACTCGTCCTTCGAGGCCCTGGTCACCGCCACCGTCGACTTCGCTCTCGCCGAGGCCCCGCAGTGACCGACCGGCCCTCCCAAGGGCTGCTGCTGCGTCTGGCCGGCCCACTCCAGTCCTGGGGCACCCACAGCAAGTACATGCGGCGTGACACGGCCCGATTCCCCACCCGGTCCGGCATCGTAGGCATGCTCGCCGCAGCACTCGGACGAGCGCGCCAGGCGCCCCTGGACGACCTCACAGACTTGTCGATGACCGTACGTGTCGACCGACCCGGCGTCGTACTGTCCGACTTCCACACCGTCGGCGGTGGACGGCCCCCCGACGAGACAGTGATCACCGTCGACGGCAAACACCGCCCCGAAGGCAAGGGCACCCTGATATCCAAGCGCCAATACCTGGCCGACGCCGCTTTCACCCTCGCGCTGACCTCTGACGACCAAGCACTCCTGCACACATGCGCCGCAGCCCTGCGCAACCCGCACTGGCCCCTCTCCCTCGGCCGCCGCTCCTGCCCACCAGAAGGCCCGATCCTGCTCGGATACGCGGAAGATCCCCTGCACCACCTGGTCCAGCTGCCCCTGGCAGCCAAGAAGCCGCGCAGCGGCCCGCAACCGATCGACTTCTACAGCGACAGACCGCTCGGTACGCTCCCCGTGAAATCCGACGCCCCGGACAAGGACGACGGAGACCACCACAGCGGCGAAATCACCGACGAGCCGGTGTCGTTCGCACCACTGGCACGCCAGTACCGGCCCCGGCCGCTGTACCGGCGCGCCGTGCACCTGCCGGACGCCGCCTACGAAGGCTTCAGCACCCACCACCTGAAGACGCTCCAGAACTACATCGACACCCACTTCGACACGGCGGAAAGGAGCGCTCCGTGACTGCGTGCCCGGCCCCCCTCGTGGCCAGACGGCGCGAGGCCCGCCGAACGGGGCGGCCATATGCACGACACCCGACGGTGCCACCACATGGTGCAGACGTTCCCGGACACGCTCGCAGCAGCCAACGACTACTCCTGCTACACCCTCACCGACGCCACCTGCCCTACCAGGACGCGAGCGTGAACACGCTCGCGCTCCGGCTCGCCGACCCGATGCCGGCCCGGGACAATCACCCGGCGAGCACCACCATGGGGGACACCACCCCGCCTCCCGCGCGCGTCGCACTGCTCGCCTTGCATGCCGCAGCGCAAGACCTCACCCGCCATGACCAAGGCACACCCAACCCCCGCACAGCCTCGGAGCGCACCGTCCGTGTAGACGCCGCCACCCGCGGCGGCCTGCAAAGCAGACGCGCTCACCGCGTACGACATACCCCTCTGCTCCGCCCTACACAGCCGCAACCACGGCCGACGTCTCCTAGACCGCACTCGGGAACACGACTCCGTGCACCTGGTTACCCACGGCATCACACCCTGCTCACGAAAGTGATCGACTACGCCAACAAGGAGGCCGCCACATGAGCCGCCGCGCGGCCCTCGCCCGCATCCGCCTCAATCCCCACAGCCGCGCCGTCCAGCGCGACCTACGCAACGCCACCGACATGCACCGCACCCTGATGCGTATGGTCCCCGACGGCCTGGGCGACAGCCCCCGACAGGCGGCCGGGCTCCTGTACCGCCTCGATGTAACCGACACCTTCGCCACGCTCCTGGTCCAAGCCGCCACCCTCGACCCGACACGCCTGCCCGACGACTACGGCCACACCGACGTCAAAGACCTCACCCCAGTGTTCAACGCCCTCCAAAGGGGCCTCGCCGTCCGCTACCGCATCGTCGTCAACCCCGTCAAAACCGAACGTCTGCCACTGGAGAACAAGGGCCAGCGCGGCAAACGCATCGCCCTCACCGGACCGGACGCCGACCAGTGGTGGGCACACCGCGCCCACGAAGCCGGCCTGCACCTGACCACAGCACTGCCCACCCCGGTCGCAGCCGTGCATGGCCGCGGCAACAACGCCAGCGCCGCGCGACATCACCTCGTGCGCTACGACGGCACCGCCACCGTCACCGACCCTGATGCCCTCGCCGAGGCTGTACTGGTCGGCATCGGACGGGCCAAGTCTTACGGCGCCGGCCTGCTCAGCCTTGCCCGCGCAGCCGCATGAACCCACCTTCCGACCGCGGCGCCGCAAGCCCTGGCCGCCGACGAGGGGCGCGCCGCAGGTCTAGTCAACTTTCCAGCAGCGGAAGTGGTTCTCCCCATCGACGCGGGGGTGCTCCGTTCGGCGACCAACGCCACCCCGACGGCACCGGGTCCTCCCCGTCGACGCGGGTGTGCTCCGCCCCGGGTGACCGTGAGTGCGGTCCCGCCCACGCGGTGACGTCCTACCCGTCGACGCGGGGCGCTCCGCCGGTACCGAAGGTCTCCACCGTGTACGTCACGTCCTCCCCGCCGACGCGGGAGTGCTCCGCCGACTCGGTAGCGGCGGGACTCGTGACCGACGTCCTTCCCGCCGACGCGGGGGTGCTCCGTACAACGAAAACGGCTACACCCAGCTCGGGCCGTCCTCCCCGCCGACGGCCCGGGGCCACAAGTCTCGATGCGGCCTCAAGCTCCACTTCGGTTCTCCAGTCAACGGCATCGACATCACAGTGGACCTCATCGTGCCTCTGGTTCTTCATGTGGTGAGGTCGTGGTTGAGGATCTTGGCGGCCTTGCTGATGGAGCCGGGCATGAGGTGGCGGTAGATCTTGAAGGTGATCTCGATGGTCGTG
>NZ_JBIVPJ010000046.1:0-16363 GCF_044754585.1 Streptomyces sp. NPDC093065
CTGAACGCCTTCGACATCACCTTCGACGGCCGCCTGACGGCGGCCCGCCAGTAACCCCAACCACCCTGGTTACACCGCTCGTTTGACAGACCCGCAGCTCGCCGTGGCCGGGGCGGGACGGCTTCAGGTGGTGGCGCAGCGTCGGCTGATGGTGCGGACCGCGTCGGCGCTGGCCGCGCGTAGCGGTGCCGAGGCGCTGGTGACGGGCGACAGCCTGGGCCAGGTGGCCAGTCAGACGCTGGCCAACCTGGCCGCGGTGGACGAGGCGGCGGCTCTGCCCGTGCTGCGGCCGCTGATCGGCCGGGACAAGCAGGAGATCATCGACGAGGCCGTGTCCATCGGCACCGCCGGGATCTCGGTCCTGCCCGACGAGGACTGCTGCAGCCTGCTCGCACCTCCGCGGGTCAGTACCCGCGCCGGGCTGCCCCGCCTGCGAGCAGTGGAAAAACGGATCGACCTCGACGAGGTGACCCAAGCTCTGCTCGACAACATCCAGGTGCTAGTGCCGGGTAGCGACGCCGAAGCGAATGCCGGCGCACTCACCCGCGAGGCGACGGCATGCCGCAATCATTCAGCCAGAGAATAAACGTCGGGTCGCAGAATTGCGATAGAGCATCGCCGGTATCAGCAGATGGACAGCCCAACAACCACTGCCGTCAACGCAATACCCTACCCCCATGGCTCTCGGAATCCCCAGCACAAGGGCAGACAGTGCAGTATCCATTCGTGACCTACTCGCACGTGGAGGCCGCTCGTACTCCTTCGAATTCATGCCGCCCCGCAGCGCGGCGGCCGAAGCAGGACTCTGGACCGCGATCCGCCGGCTGGAGAGCCTTTCTCCCACTTTCGTCTCGGTCACCTACGGCGCCGGCGGCTCGACGCGGGGCCGGACCGTCAACGTAACGGGGCGCATCGCCCAGGAGACGACACTGAGCCTTTTCCAACCTCAGTTTGTGCATGTGAGGTGCAGGGTGAGGACGGCCTGGACGAAGCTGGTGATACGGCTGGTAGAGCATCGCAGTTTGCGCATGAGCCGCCAGGTTTTGAGGGTGGCCATGGCCTGTTCGACGAGTGCACGGATCTTCGCGTGTGAGCAGTTGACGGCCCGCTGGCCAGGGGAGAGAGTCTCCCAGCGCCCCCAGTAGGGAACTCGCACGGTGCCGCCGGCGCCCCGGTAGCCCTTGTCGGCCCAGCATTCCACCCCGGCTCCCGCCAAGGCACCGATGATGCCGTGGGTTCGCGCGGCCTTGATGTCGTGGACGGATCCCGGCAGCGCGGGCGACGCCCACAGCAATCGTCCCGCCGGGTCGGCGATCACCTGCACGTTCATGCCGTGCTTCTTATGTTTCCCGGAGTAGAAGGGTCTGTCGGCAGCGATCCGGTCGATCGACAACAGCGTGCCGTCCAGGATCACGAACGCTTTGCCGGAGGCTGTCCTCACCGCCTCGGCGAGGGTTGGAGCCAGAGCGGCCAGGATGTCGACGGCCTCGGCGATGTACCGGTAGGCGGTGGTGGTGCCCACACCGAATCCGGCGGCGAGCTGAGCGTAGGTATGGCCGCATCGTAGATGAGCCAGCACGAGCAGCGCCTGCCGTCCGGCGGTCAGCCGGCGCCATCGTGTCCCTTGCGCAAGACGACGTGCGGTCAACTCACGGGCGAGGAAGCGCAGAGCGGAGGTGGACAGATCGACCCCGGCCGGGTAGACGAGCATGCGGAAGCTCCTGGCAGGATGGCTTGGACTCGACACGCACCCGTCTACCAGGAGCTTCTCTACGCCCGGACCCCGCCCCGCCCTCACCCCCAGCGGCCCTGCTCTGCGCGCAGGTTGCGGAAACCTCAGCGGGTGTGGGCGTGAGGGAGTGTGCGGAAGAGCTCGGCGCCGATCACGAGCGCGGGACGGTGGTCGAAGCGACACCAATCCCATTCGTGCCCGCGTCGTGCTCGGCTACCTGCGAGCGGCGCGAGCTGGATCCGGTCGAGCTTTGCGGCTCAGGGACGACTCAGACTCCCCTCCGGTGCGCTCAGCTGTTGCTCAGCGAGGAGCAGTACTGCCCGGGAACTCTGCACCCAGGAGCGTGAGCAGCCCGGGGAATCTCTTCTCGATGTCCGCGCGTCGTAGTCGGATGCCCTTGCGGTTGCCGTAGTCGATCTCGTCAATGAGACCTGCCTGGCGCAAGACCCGGAAGTGGTGGGTCTGGGTCTGCTTCGAGATCGGAAGATCGAACGAGTTGCAGCCCCGCTCGCTGTCGCTGCGGTCGGCGGCCAACTCCGTCATCACCGAACGACGGTGCTCGTCGGCGAGGGCGCGAAACACCGCACCCAGATCGAGCGCATCGGCCTCCGGGCCGACCAGGTTCCTCCCGGCCACGCCGCACCTCCTTCAGGTATGACTTGCATCGTACCTGAAGGACGTGCTCCACTGAGGTACGAAATCTTTCGTACCTTGCCCGGGTTGCGCTGCCCCGTGCCGCCGCGCCCTGAGCCCCAGCCCCGGCACTCACCGGGGACCTGGTCATCGACACTCCGAGAGGTCATCGTCATGAAGAAACCCGAGGTGCTGATAGTCGGTGCCGGAATCGCAGGGCCCGCACTCGCCTACTGGCTCTCCCGCAATGGATACCGGCCAACGGTCGTCGAACACGCCCGGCAGCTGCGCTCCGGTGGCAGCGCGATCGTCGTGAAGGGGCCCGCGATCCCGGTCGCCGACCGCATGGGCATCCTCCCCCAGCTCCACGGACTCGCCACCCGCAACCGGTCGCTGACCCTGCTAGACCCCGGCGGCAGGCGAATCCTGCAACTCCCGCTCACCTCGGACAAGACTCCGACGGTCGAAGTGACCCGAGCCGACCTCTCCGAGGTGCTCCACCGGTCGGCGCAGACCGAGGCCGAGTTCTTGTTCGACGACACGGTCACCGCTCTCGACCAGGACGAAGACGGGGTGGACGTCACCTTTAGGCGGTCCGCGCCACGACGCTTCGACTTGGTAGTCGGTGCCGACGGGATGCACTCCACCGTACGGCGCCTGGTATTCGGACCCAAGCGGCAGTTCACGAGCGACCTGGGCCTGTACGGCGCGACCGTCCCCCTGGAACCCGACGCCATCGAGGACCCGACCGAGATGACGATGCTGACCGTGCCGAACCGGATGCTGGTCCTCCACCCCTCGCGGACCACCCCGCTCGCGATCTTCACCTTCCGGGCCGCACAGCCAGCGCCCCACGACCGCAAGAACATCGCCCTTCACAAGCAGACCGTGGCCGACGCCTACGCCGACGTGCGGTGGCGGGCACCGGAACTCGTGGCGGCGTTCCTCGACCACCCGGCTCCGTTCTTCGACCCCCTGACCACCGTCCGGGTGCCCTCGTGGTCCCGCGGACGGGTCGTACTGCTCGGGGACGCGGCGGCGGCGACAGCCCTGCTGGGCGACGGGTCCAGCATGGCGATGGCGGGCGCGTACGCCCTCGCAGAAGAGCTCGCCGCCCATCCCGGTGACCACGCCCGCGCCTTCACCGCCTACGAGTCGCGGCTCCGCCGTGAGGTAGGCCCGCGGCAACGACGCGTCGGTCTGCTCTCCAGGCTCATGGTGCCCCGCACCCGGCCGGGCCTCGCAGTGCGCAACGCCGTGGGCCGCGCGGTCGTTCGCACAAACCGGACCGCCTCTCGCGAAGCCGCGAACCGGTAGACCGAGCCCGCACCGACCGCTCACCGGTCGGTGCGCAGCTCCCCTGTAGCTCCCAACCGGGTCAGCGCCGCCATGCCGACGAGCCCGGCGTGGCAGGCCATCGCCGATGCGGCAGGTCGACTGCTGGCGGCCTCACCCACCGTTCCCGGCGCTCGCCACCACGCCGGTGCTGTCGGCGCGGAGGTGGAGTGCTGGACGGACAAGGCGTATCAAGGCGCCGGCGGCACCACCCGGGCGCCCTTCCGCGGCCTGCGTATCAAGCTGCGGCAACGTCGGCACAACAGCACCCACGCCCGGATCCGTTGCCTCGGCGAGCAAGCCATGGCCGCTCTGAAGGGCTGGCGCCTCCCGCGGAAACTCCGCTGTAGCACCAACCGATTCACCGCCATCGTGAAGACCATCCCCGCCCTTCGTCACGCCTCAACCTGAGGTTGGAAAAGGCTCAATGGCTTCGGCAGCGAAGTGGAACCGGTGACCGCGTACTTGTGCGACCTGGCATTGGGCGATTGCAGCCCGCTGACCGGGCGGAACTACGCGTACGGGCTGTTGCGCTGGTTCCGACTGCTGTGGCTGCTCGGCACAGCCTGGGACAAGGCCACGGAGGGGGAGGTCGCCGTGCTTGCGGGGTGGCTGCGTACGGCACGCAATCCTCAGCGACGCCGTCGCTCGCCGCAGAGCGGCGTGGCGGGAACGGTGAACGTCCGCACCGGTAAGGCGAGTCTCGGCCCGGGGTACGCGCCTCGAACGATCAACCACGCGTTGTCTGTTGTCAGCGGGTTCTATGAGTTCCACGGCCACCACGGCCGCGGGCGCCGACTGGTTGCTGACCAACGCGATACGGGTCTTGGACGCGACATCAACCCCATGTTCGTCCACAAGCCGTCGATAGGCAGCCGCCAGATCCGCGATGACGGATCGTGCTGGCGTCGTAGTGCCGTTGGCGCGGTACCGCACACTCTTCTTACAGAGCCTTGCCGTTGTCCATTCGGTGTCCGGGTGACGCGAGCTGTACTTCAGCTGCGACAGGACAAGAGCGTCTGCCGAATCTGCATCATCGCCCCCAGGTACTCGGCAACGTCCACCGTCTCGTACTCGTCGTCTGGATCATCGACGCGGGCAAGACCTTCGAGTGTGACACGCCGGAGAATGGTGCCCGGCTCGACCAGTTTCAGCGACCGGCTCGCCGCCCACCAGAAGTGGAAATCGTCTCCGGCATTCGACTCCGGCGCACCCACCCTGCCTCCCCCTTAGCGCTGCGCCAGTCGAGACGACCGACGCTGGGGGCACAGAATATCCCCGAGATCCCGGTCAGATCGCCAACTGTTGGAGCACCGTTGCGCGGCTCGACCGAGTGGGGCGCTCCCAGCGCCTGACCGGGCCGCTGCGCGTGCCGCGCCGACGGAGAGACCATCGCAAGCCGAATACCAGACGCCGAAGAGCATGATCGCTTGTACCACCTCGCGGGACGCGATCCATCTACATGTAGAAGGCGTACCGGGCTTCAGGTTCGTAGGTATCCGGAAGATCGCGGAGGATGGTGCCGACTTCGCCGGCGAACCGAACCGTGACTGGTAGACGTTCGGCGAAGCGGGCGGAGTTCCAGTTCATCTTCGTCAGCAGCAGGACCTCGCGGAGCAGGTCCCGTGCACTGGAGTCGCCTACGTGGTCGGTGATCTGGACGGGCGCCGGCACATGACCGTGCGGGTACCGGCCGAGCGATGGCACGTAGCCCGTGGTGTAAAGGTAGCGACGGTCACCGAGGCTGACGCACGTGCCGCGAGGCGGAGGATATTCGCCGTGGCGCATCATCCGTACGCCGGTGGAAGGCGCCAGGGCCACCAAGTCGTACTCGTAGCCGCTGAGTGCGTCCTCAAAGCCCGCGCGTTCCGCAGGGAAAAACCGCGACTGCTTGTGGATGACGATGCGCCGCGGAGTACGTCCCATGGTCTGTTTGTAGCGACCCATGACGTCGGAGATCAACCGCGACGCCTCATCCGCAGGCAGGTGGGGCCACCTACCCTTCCACTCAAACGGGCTGCCCCGCAGCACGAACGCCTCTCCGTTCTCAGCAAACGCTTGGGCAACGCTCGTACGCATCGTGGATCTCTCGCCATGAGGGCGATAGAACGTGACTCCCAGATGGCACGTCCCCTCGGCCAGGCCCACCGGGGTCCAGGGGAAACCGCCGGCCTTGAAGTAGATCGCGGTGAACAGGTTCCACGCGAGGTCGGCTGGGTGTTCGAGGTCGGAGGTATGCGCGTTCAGATCCGACTCGACCGTCTCCTGCTGGAGCAACTGCGTGCGTAGGCCCCGTTGCATCGCCCGGGCCTTGATTCCGGCACGCAGATTCCACACCGTCTGCACCCCACGGTTTCGCTGGTGCACCGCCCAGTACCGCCTGGTGATCTCGGACGGCAGCGTGATGAACACGACCGCGGGAGGGGCATCGAGGCCGGCAAGCTTGCCCAGCCGGTCGTCGATGATTTCCAGGAGCTGGTTGAAACCTTCGAGCTTTCTGAGTCGGTCCGCGGTCACGACGCGGATCTCAGCAGCGGTGATCTTTGCTTCCGGGCCGTCGGTACGCAGCCGAGAGGCGAACGGACCATCCGGTTGGAAGCCGCAGAAAGGGTGATGCTCGTTGTCGCCGTCGACCCCCTCGGCCGCCCGCGACAACCACGTCCGGGCCTTGGCGATGGATTCGGCGGTGCCGATGAATCCAGCGGTCACCGCAGCGGGATGGTTCGGCTGGTCGCGTGACCAGGGGCCTGCCGCGGGGATGCCGACCTTGGGGTCGATGTGTGTCAATCCGTCGGCGAAGGCGAGTGCCGGCTCGCCGATCCATTCAACGCCCAGATTGAGCGGCTTGAGCGCGAGGCTCATCGGTCGTCCTCCTTGTGCTCGGCACCCCAGTCCCACTCCGCGTCGTCAACTTCCCACGCACTGGCGAGAGCGTCGATGACGTCGTCTTCGTCCCCACTGTCGAGCATGGTGACGGGGTTGAAGCGGTTGTCGTCGATCAGCGGCCACTTGGCATCGATCTGTGGGAAGTCGCCGTCGATCGCGATCCGTTGACGGCCGACCTCGAAGACGACCCTCGCGCGGCCATCAAGCAGGAAGTAGCGGAAGAAGTGGACGGCGTCGAAGTAACCTTCGTTGTACATGCGGGATTTACGCTTCGTCACCTTGCGGCCCACCCTGCGCGGGTCCAGCGGCTCTTTCCCGTCCTTTGTGAGATGAAACTCGGGCCGGATGGTCAGGCCCCACATTCCCGTGGCGAACTCCTCGAAGCGAAGCTGCGCCGCGAGATGCCACCACACATCGCGCGGGTTTCCGGCACGCTCGCCTTCCTGGCGTACGACCTTCTTGGCGGACTGGTTCCTGCCTGTCTTGGTCTTGGCCTCCACTCTCCGGGTGACCGTCTCATGGTCCGCCAGAAAGTAGTAGCGTCCGTGATCGCGGTCGTACTGTATGCCCCGCTTCCGCAGGGCCATACGAAGCGCCGAGTTCAGCAGCCACACGTAGAGGTTCCGGTTCTGCGACCCCAGCAGCTCCGCCGCATCCAGGCATTGAGCACTTTCGGGCTTAACGACCTGTTTGAACGGCCCACGTACATCAGCAAGGTCGTGAAACCCCCATACCTGACCATTGGCCAGAACGAAGGGAAGAACCTGACCGCGTATTGGCCGGGGCAGCCGTTCGATGACTTCCATGGAAGTCCTGAACCGTGACTCTGCCCTCCAGACCGAGCCCGGAAGTTCCGAGACGGGCAGCAATGACACATCCACCGAGTCCGTCTCGAACGGTGCGGGCGGTACACGGAGATCCTTCGCCGCCATCCTCGCCTCGTGGTCCGCCTTGTACTTGGCGAGCACCTCGACCGAGTAGACCCTCGGGTTGCCGTCCACGATCGCATGGTGGTTCCCGCAGAAGAGGGTGAGGTTCTCCACCGCATCCGGGTCCTCCGAGAGGGGCGCCTCTCTTGAGCGCGGCCCCTGCCTTCCGACACCGACGAGATGCGCACGCTGAGCCAGCGTTACAGGTCTCTCACCGGAAGCCTCCTGATACGTCACGGGGCTCGAACACCCCGGGAACGCACACTGGTTGCCGGACAGTGCGAACAGGCGGTTGGTAACCGGCGCCGGAATCTCCTTGCGGCTGCTTGATGCCATGGACCGACTCTATGCCGGGGCACTGACAGCGCCGGTTTCCGAACCTGTGGCGGACAGCTCCCACCCCCATTACCGCTCAGCCCATCGCAACGGCCCAGAAGGGGTTCACCCGTTCAGATAGGGCTTGAGCTCCTCCCTCGTCGGCTCACGTGTATCCGGCATCGTCGCCAGCCGGGTCAAAGGGTCCGTCGTCCGCACATAGGAGCGCGCCCATGCCAGCCAGCGTCGGGCGGAATCCAGAGCCGATTCGTCCGCGCCACCGCCCAGGTCACCAAGGCGACGTTCCATAGCGTCGCAGTACTGCCTCAGCGCAGCGGCCTCGCGCCATCGTCCGGCTTCCTCCCGAAGCACCTCGGCCAGTTGATCCTGCACTGCTTGCTTCCTGGCCTCCTCCATGGCTGCCTGCCAACGGATCTGGCGTTCCGCCTTGGGCTCGCTCCTCACCTGCCCGACGCTGGGCCTCGTGCACCGCCCGCACCTCGATCTCCCCAAGGATCACGCCCAGGGACTCCTCCAAGGTCCCGCTCTTCCGATCGCGCCAGCGGCCGGGACGACTGGTGTGGCCGTGATCAAGCTCTACGACGAGGCGTGCGGCACGCTCCGGGTTGTTGGACTGCGGGAACTCCTGCTTGACGGTGACGCTGCAGGCGAAGCCGTCGACGACAACGCTCACACCACCCTCCCTCGCCGAGTAGTACGCCCGGATTTCCTGTACGGCGTAGCCTCGCCGTACCGCCTCGGCTGCCAGCGCCTGCAGGAGCAGGAGTGCCCGGCGCCGAAGCGCAGGAGACATCACGAGCCGCTCCTCCACGTCTCTGAGCGCGGCCACGACCGGATGAGGAGAAGTCAGCCGCGTGGGAACCGGAACCACCGAGGCGTCGCCCGCCGACTTCCGGCTCCGTGAGTTGGGATGTGGCCCCTCTCTGAGGTACAGCTCCCAACCGCCTACCCCGAGCCGGACCTTCTCGATCCGTTTGCCGGGAGGTTCCAGTCCGTACCGCTTCGCATAGTCGATGATCTTCCGCCACTCATCGACCCGGTCTTCGTCGGCGACACGGACACGCCCCTCGGTGAGCAGCCGCTCGACCAACTCGGTCGCCTTGGCTCGTCGCGCACGAGCGACGGGCCGTTCGGCGTAGGAGACGGAGCTGCGCCCGCGCCCAGCAGGTCCGGCGGATGCCGTCTGGTCGCCCCCTTCAGCCGACGTCGGCTCTTCAGGGCGACGACCGTGTCGAAGGTAGTAGCGACCATCCTCGGTGACCTCCACGAGTGCTTCCCCGCCGCCCCGGTTGATCCTTAACAGCCCTCGATCACGCAATGCATAAGCCGACCGCCACTCCCCCGGCGCCCAGGGTGCGGGATGCTCCTCACCGGCCGCGAGCCGTTCAAGCAGCGCGCGTTGCCGTTCATTCGGGCCAGACCGTCGATCCACAAGCACCAGGCCACAGCGCACCCGTATGCCCTGTACAGAGCCGAAAGAATGGCTCCTGCCCGTGGGAGTTCTCTGGGACTTTCCTGGGACTTCCGGCCGCATCAGGCTGCACGAGCGTGAAACAACCGAAAGGGCATTCATGCAGGTCAACGACCTACGACAGTAAGACCCCGCAGGTCACAGCGTCGGCTGGTCTCTTCCGGGACATCTGACGAGCAGGAAGCAGCAGCTCCGCCCTGAGCGTCGCCCGCCCTCGAGGCCGCATCGACACTCGCCATCCAGACGGGGTCTGACCTGTCCAGCAGACATCCTGACACCCCATCAGATCGAGCGTCAAATGAGCGTCACGAGCGTCATTTCAGCGTCAAGATATCGCCCGTAACGCCCACACTGCACATAATGCGCACGCGCAAAACCGCAGGTCAGGAGCCCTTCTGGGTCGGTTCGAGGATCGCCACGCACTCCACATGATGCGTCATCGGAAACAGATCGAACACCCTCAGCATCCGCACCCGGTACCCCCCGTCCCGGAAGTACCCCAGGTCCCGGGCCAGTGCGGCCGGGTCGCAGGCCACGTAGGCGATTCTGCGGGCGCCCAGGGAGGAGAGGTGCTGGACCGTCTTGCGGCCGGCGCCCGCGCGGGGCGGGTCGAGGACGATGAGGTCGGCCTCGTCGATGCCCGTGCGCGGCAGGACCGCTTCGACCTTGCCCTGCTCGATCCTCACCCGGTCGAAGCCGGCGAGGTTGTGGCGGGCGTCCTCGACGGCGCGCTTGCCGGACTCGATGCCGAGAACCGCGCCCTGGTCGCCGACGCGGTCGGCCAGGGCGCCGGCGAAGAGGCCGACGCCGCAGTAGAGGTCGAGGGCCATGTCACCCTTGCGGGGCAGCAGGCCCTGCATGACCGCCTTCACCAGGGTGTCGGCGGCCTTCGGGTGGACCTGCCAGAAGCCGCCGGAGCCGACCCGGTAGGTGCGGCCGTCGGCGCGCTCGCGGACGAAGGGGCGGCCGTGGACGCGGTGGACGCCGCCGTCCTTCTCCCCGACGCGCATGACCGAGACCGGGCGGTCCAGTTCGACGATGGGCAGGCGGGCGCCGGGGCGCGGGGTCAGGATGACCTGGCGGTCCTGGGAGCCCGTCGCCGCGATCGCCTCGACCGTCGACATGCCGGGCCAGTCACGGCGCTCGACGCCCAGTTCGCCGACGCCCTCCGCCGCGATCATGCAGTGATCGATCGGTTCGACCTCGTGGGAGCGGTGCTTGCGCAGGCCCGCGCGGCCCTCCGCGTCCACGGCGTACTGCACGCGGGTGCGCCACGACGGGACCTGGCCGGCGGGCACCTTGTCGCCCTCGGCCGGCATCACCGTGCCGTCCCAGCCGGCCTCCTCGGGGGTGAGGCCCGCCAGGCGCTGGAGCTGTTCGGCGACGACCTCGCCCTTCAGGCGGCGCTGCGCACCCGGCTTGGCGTGCTGCCAGTCGCAGCCGCCGCAGCGGCCGGGGCCCGAGAAGGGACAGGGGGCCTCGATGCGGTCCTTGGAGGCGTCCAGGATCTCGACGGCGTCCGCGCGCAGGAAGCGGGCGCCCTCCTCGCCCTCCGTCACCCGGGCCACGACCCGCTCGCCGGGCAGCGTGTGCCGGACGAACAGCACCTGGCCCTCGGACGTGCGGGCGATGCAGTGGCCGCCGTGGGCGACGGGGCCGACCTCGACCTCGTACTCCTCGCCGACCAGCGAGGCCGGCCGTGCGTCGGGCTGTGCCACCGCTCGCGTCTCCGCCTGCGACTTCTTCGGTTCTGCCTGCATGGCGGGGTGACTCCAGAGAACGGGGACGACAAAGGACAACAGCCGTCCAGTCTACGTGGACGAGGAGGAGTCCTTCGGACGGTCCTGGTGGCGGTGGTGGGCCGGCCCGCGCCGCACCGCGCCGGGGGCGTTCCAGTCCTGGCGCTTGCGGGCCCGGCGCCTGGCGGCCTCGGAGGACTCCAGCTGGTAGGGCACCGACGTGACCATGACGCCCGGCGTGAACAGCAGGCGGCCCTTGAGGCGCAGCGCGCTCTGGTTGTGCAGCAGGTGCTCGTACCAGTGGCCGACGACGTACTCGGGGATGATGACCGAGACCGCGTCGCGCGGGGACTCCTTGCGCAGGCCCTTGACGTACTCGATGACGGGCCGCGTGATCTCGCGGTACGGCGAGTCGAGGACCTTGAGGGGTACGGCGATACCGCGGCGCTCCCACTCCTCGCGCAGCGCCTTCGTCTCGGCCGGGTCGACGTTGACGCTGAGCGCCTCCAGGCTGTCGGAGCGCATGAGCTTGGCGTAGGCGAGGGCGCGCAGCGTTGGGCGGTGGATCTTGGAGATGAGGACCACCGAGTGGACGCGGGAGGGGCGCACCATGTCGTCGCTCTGTGCCTCCTCGGGGTCCTCGGGGGCCGCGATCTCCTCGGCTACGCGGTCGTAGTGTTTGCGGATCGCCGTCATCGTCGCGAAGAAGATGCACATGCCGAGCAGTGCGACCCAGGCGCCGTGGGTGAACTTGGTGGCCAGGACCACGACCAGCACGAGTCCGGTGAAGAAGGCGCCGAAGGCGTTGATCACGCGGGAGCGGATCATGTGGCGGCGCCGGGACTGGTCGCGTTCGGTGGCCAGGTTGCGGTTCCAGTGGCGGACCATGCCGATCTGGCTCAGCGTGAAGGAGACGAAGACGCCGACGATGTAGAGCTGGATCAGGCGGGTCGAGTCGGCGCCGTAGACGACGACCAGGAGCATGGCGGCGCCGGCGAGGAGCACGATGCCGTTGGAGAAGGCCAGACGGTCGCCGCGGGTGTGCAGCTGGCGCGGCAGGTAGCGGTCCTGGGCGAGGATCGAGCCGAGCAGCGGGAAGCCGTTGTAGGCGGTGTTCGCGGCGAGGAAGAGGACCAGTGCGGTGGCGGCGGCGAGCACGACGAACAGGAAGCTGCCCTCGCCGAAGACGGCCCCGGCCACCTGGGAGATCACGGGGTGCTGGACGTAGTCCGCGCCGACGGCGACGCCGTTGTGGAAGAGGTCGGTGGCCGGGTTCTCGGACATACGGACGTCGGTGGCCGAGGCCAGCGCGATGATGCCGCAGAACATGGTGACGGCGAGCAGGCCCATCATCGCGAGGGTGTTGCCCGCGTTCTTCGCCTTGGGCCTGCGGAAGGCCGGGACGCCGTTGGAGATCGCCTCGACGCCGGTGAGGGCGGCGCAGCCGGAGGAGAAGGCGCGCAGGAGGAGGAAGACCAGGGCGAAGCCGGCCAGGCCGCCGTGCTCCGGTTTGATCTCGTAGTCCGCGGTCGGGGCGCGCATGGTGTCGCCGAGGACCAGGCCGCGGAACGCGCCCCACACGATCATGATGAAGACGCCCGTGACGAACACGTACGTCGGGATCGCGAACAGGGTGCCCGACTCCCTCACCCCGCGCAGGTTCATCAGTGTCAGCAGCAGGATGACGGCGACGGCGCACAGGACCTTGTGCTCCACGACGAACGGGATCGCCGAGCCGAGGTTCTCGATGCCCGAGGAGATGGAGACCGCGACCGTCAGGACGTAGTCCACCAGCAGGGCGCTGGCCACGGTCAGACCGGCCTTCGGGCCCAGGTTGGTGGTGGCCACCTCGTAGTCGCCGCCGCCGCTCGGGTAGGCGTGCACGTTCTGCCGGTAGGAGGCGACCACGGTGAACATGAGGACGACGACCGCGACCGCGATCCAGGGACTGAAGTGGTACGCCGACACGCCCGCAATGGACAGGACGAGCAGCACCTCGCCGGGCGCGTACGCCACCGAGGACAGCGGGTCGGACGCGAAGACGGGCAGGGCGATCCGCTTCGGCAGGAGCGTTTCACCCAGCCGGTCGCTGCGCAGTGCGCGCCCGATCAGGATCCGTTTGGGCACGTCGGTCAGTTTGGACACAACAGAGGATCGTAAGCGTTCGAACGGGCGGCCGCCCAACCGCCACCCCCGTTGCGCCCGCCGTCTGCTCTACGGGTGAATTCGCGGGGCGCTGCGGCTGCGGATGGGTCGGCCGGCGGGGTTCGCATGGCTATATGACCAACACCGCCCGTCGCCCTGTGAGGGAGATCCCATGCATCTGTCCGCGGAGCTGATCGGCGGCGTCGTCACGCTCGTCGGCCTCGGCATCCTGGCCTTCGCGAGTATCCGCAGCATCGGGCGGCGGGGGTCGTCGGCGGAGGGCTGAGGCGGGCTCGCAAGAACCTCGGAGGAACCTCGGGAGAACAGGGAGTCGCGGCCCCAGCGGGAACGTCGGGGTGATCGGGGATCCAGGGCGTCCGGCGGCAGGGTGCCGGAGTGGCCGGCGAGCAGGAGTACTCCCCCGCACAGCACCTCGGCGGTCAGGGACGCCTCGGCCCCTTTGCCGCCGTACCCGTGTGGCGGGTGGGTGGCGTCAGTACACGTCAGTACACATAGGGGACGAACTTCGCCGTCCGTGCCGCGTACTCGTCGAACGCCTCGCCGTAGTGCTCGCCGAGGTGCTTGTCGAGCATGGGGATGTTCAGGAAGACGAACATGCAGATCATGACGAGCGGGACGGCGAACGCCCACACGGTGCCGGTCACCAGCGCGAACCCGGAGAAGAGCACGGCGTCACCGAAGTAGTTGACGTGCATCGAGTGCTTGAACAGGCCTTCGGTGTAGAGCTTGCCCTTGTTCTCCGGGCGCTTCTTCCAGAGCCTGCGCTGGTACTCCGACCCCGTGTTCAGGTAGGAGCCGAGGAGGTACAGCACGACGCCCAGCCAGGTGAAGACGCTCACGCCGGCCTCGTTGGTGCCGCCGGAGTACGCCATCGTGCCGTGGATCACCAGGACCCAGATGCCGATGGTGAACGCCTCGGACCACTCCATCTTCCGCTGGAGCATCACGAAGTTCGTGGCGACGAAGCGCAGCAGGTAGAGCACCGACAACGCCGCCAGCAGGGCCCGGCGCAGGGCCGCCGCCTCGTCGAAGCCGGTGCCGGTGCCGGTGTCGGTGTCGGTGTCGGTGTCGAACCAGCCGGCCACGGTGTCCGCGCCGCCGAAGAGGAACCAGACGGCGCCGGCCACGGCGACGGTGTTGAAGGTGGTCACCAGCGTCTTGGGGCCGGTCGACACGTCGTGTCCGCCGTACATCTCTCGCTCTCTCCTCTCCGTCCCTCAGCGGTCTTGTCCGACCCTCAGCGGCGCCTCGGCGCGGCTGCCGGCACTCATGGCCAGGCTTAACATGTCCATGGTGCTTAGGTGCCCTGTTCGGCCGGCACCCGACGCCGTTCTCGTGGCGTCGCCCGCTCCGGAAGGCGAACTCACAGCGGCAAAGGCGCGCGCCGCACTCTTCCGGGTGGACCGACGGTCTGCTGGCTCTTTCCCGTTCGCCACGCCTGGAAGATCGGCCGTAGCAAGCCCCGGCCACCCGGGCGAGTCTCCGTCCCGCCGGACCGGCATGATGGTGACCGCGGCCCTCAGCGGGGCGCAGGTGTTTGCCCGTCGAGCCGAAAGAGGAAGATGAACGGGATGTTCACCCCGGTAAGAGGGCTGAGAAGAAGAGTGGTGTGAGCCGTGCACATTGTCATCATGGGCTGCGGGCGGGTGGGCTCCGCGCTCGCCCAGACCCTGGAGCAGCAGGGGCACACGGTCGCCGTGATCGACCGGGACCCCACCGCCTTCCGACGCCTCGGTTCCTCGTTCGGCGGCCGGCGGGTCACCGGCATCGGCTTCGACCAGGACACCCTGCGTGAGGCGGGCATCGAGGACGCCGGCGCCTTCGCCGCCGTCTCCAGCGGGGACAACTCGAACATCATCGCCGCCCGCGTGGCGCGCGAGATGTTCGGCGTGGAGAACGTCGCCGCCCGCATCTACGACCCGCGCCGCGCCGAGGTCTACCAGCGCCTGGGCATCCCCACCGTGGCCACCGTCCGCTGGACGGCCGACCAGATGCTGCGCCGGCTGCTGCCCTCGGGTGCCGAGCCGCTGTGGCGCGACCCCACCGGAGGCGTCCAGCTCGCCGAGGTGCACACCTCATCGGCCTGGGTCGGTCACAAGATCAGCCGTCTCCAGGAGGAGACCGGCGTGCGGGTGGCGTTCGTCACCCGGCTCGGGGAGGCGATCCTGCCCTCCTCGCAGACCGTCCTGCAGGAGGGCGACCTCGTGCACGTGATGATGCGCACCGACGAGGTCCACAAGGTCGAGGCGGCGTTCGCCAAGGGTCCCGAAGAGGAGGGCGGTCACTGATGAGGGTCGCCATTGCCGGAGCCGGCGCGGTCGGCCGTTCGATCGCGGGCGAGCTGCTGGAGAACGGCCACGAGGTCCTGCTCATCGACAAGGCGCCGACCGCCATCTCGGTCGAGCGCGTCCCGATGGCGGAGTGGCTGCTCGCCGACGCGTGCGAGATCACGTCCCTGGACGAGGCGGCGCTCCAGCGCTGCAACGTCGTCATCGCCGCGACGGGCGACGACAAGGTCAACCTGGTCGTGTCCCTGCTGGCCAAGACGGAGTACGGCGTTCCGCGCGTCGTCGCCCGGGTGAACAACCCGAAGAACGAGTGGCTGTTCAACGAGTCCTGGGGCGTGGACGTCGCCGTCTCCACCCCGCGGCTGATGTCGGCCCTGGTGGAGGAGGCGGTGAGCGTCGGCGACCTGGTCCGGCTGCTGCGCTTCAGCCACGGCGACGCCAACCTCGTCGAGCTGACGCTGCCCGAGGAGTCGGCCCTGGCCGGCACCCAGGTCGGTGACGTCCAGTGGCCCGAGGACACCTCGCTGGTGACGATCATCCGCGGCACCCGGGTGCTGACGCCGTCCCTGGAGGACTCCCTGGAGGCCGGCGACGAACTGCTCTTCGTCGCCGCGCAGGCCCGAGAGGAACAGCTGGAGGACCTGCTGTCGGCCCGCCGGCGGCCGGACGGCACGGTCTGAGCGGGGCGGTACGACGCGATACGGCGGTGGGGGGGGGGGGGGGGGGGGGGGGGGCCCCCCCCCCCCGGCCGGGGGGGGGGGGGGGGGGGGGGGGGGGGGGTTGGGGGGCGGGGGGGGGGGGGGGGGCGCCGGCCCCGGCGACCGCCGCGCCCGCGGCCCCCCCCCACC
>NZ_JBIVPJ010000047.1:0-14921 GCF_044754585.1 Streptomyces sp. NPDC093065
CCGCTACGAGAAGACCGCCACCATCTATCTGGCCGGACTCCACATCGCGGGCATCTTCCTCTGGTCCGCCCGGTGATCCAAACGAAACTGCCTAGGGCCTCCCACCTCGCGGGCACCGGTGGGGTCCCCTCACCCGCGGAAGTGTGATCGCGCGAAGGTCCCGGTCGCGAAGGTGACGGCCTCTCCGGTGCGCACCAGTGGTCATGTCGCTCGCACAACTGCTTTGCCGGCGACGGAACATGGTCGAGACCTCTCTCACCGGCCGCTGGGCTGCCGCTTCACGGCCGAGGGCTCCACCGATGAAGTACGCAGGAGGGTACGGGTCCTCCGACCCTCGCCCCGCGCGTAGTGTCTGTGCCGATGCGGTTGGAGCCTACGACGGTGTCCGCCGTCCCAGGGCGCACTTGCTTGCCGTCCGGTACGGGTGGATTCGATGCGTACACCACGTCGCCGGCCGGGCACTGCGTCACAGATCCTTGGGGTATCCGGTCACAGTGTCCGAGCGGTCTCCAGGACCGGAGCGACCGTGACTGAGGATCAGGTGCCGTGCGGACACGGCGGAACCATGGAAGGTGCGGCTCAGTGTCGGACAACTCACAGCACAACCATCACGACCACAGCGGACACGGTCACGGAGGCGGCGACGACGGTCCGAGCTGGACCCGAGCGGCGAAGATGCTCCAGGACGCCTCACCGATCACCATTCCCGAGGGTGCATCGGCGATGACGATCCACGTCGAGTGGAAGCCCGGCGACCCCGGCACCCCGCCGCACCGCCACTCCGGCCCGGCGTTCGGCTATGTCATCAAGGGCGCCGTCCGCTTCGAGCTGGAGGGCGAACCCGAGCGCGTCGTCGAAGCCGGCGGTACCTTCTGGGAGCCGGGCGGCGACTCCATTCACTACCAGGACGGCAACGCCCTGGCCGACGAGCGGACCGAGTTCGTCGTGACCATGATGTGCGCCCCCGGCAAGCCCATGCTGGAGCTGGTCGACGAGGCGGAGCTGAAGGAGCGTGCCCACCTGCGCGCCCCGCGTCCGACCGGCTGACCGGCCCTGGCTTGCGCGGGGTTCCTACCCGTTGCCGCGCTGTCGGCGAACGACCACGGTAGTGCCTCCGCCGAAGGACACGGCGACGTCAGCTCCTGCGACGGTCCTGCCCGGGTTGAGGGCGCGCCGACCTCCGGTACGGCCGAGGCCAGGGCACCTCAGCTACGCGGGTCCTCGGCCGGCCCGAGCGGTCCGCCGGGCCGCCGTTCACCTGATCCGTCAACGCCCAGGCATGGAGACTCGATTGCAGGACGCGGCGCTGCGGTGGCTCGACACTCCCCGGTACTCCGCAGCGGACCTGAACCTCGAGTCGGGCTGGTCCTACACAGGGCCGGAGGGCACCGAACGCATCGACGACGGCTACCCGTTCCGCACCAGTGCCGTGGAGGGCCTGCCCCGGTACGTGTACGACAGCCTGGGGCGCCGGTGGGAGCCGTACAGCTGAACTCTCGGCGGCCAGTGGTGCTCAGCCCTTGAAGAAGGCCAGGATGTCAGGGTTGAGTTGATCCGCGTTGGTCGCCAGCATCCCGTGCGGGTACCCCTCGTACGAGCGCAGCGTGCCGTTCTTGAGGAGTTTCACCGACTTCGGTGCGGCGTCCCCGTAGGGAACGATCTGGTCGTCGGTTCCGTGCGCGACCAGAGTCGGAACCTCGATCTGCTTGAGATCTTCGGTGAAGTCCGTCTCGGAGAACGCCTTGATGCAGAGGTAGTGGGCGTTGGCCGCGCCCATCATTCCCTGCCGCCACCAGTTGTCGATCACGCCCTGGGACACCTTGGCGCCCGGCCGGTTGAAGCCGTAGAACGGTCCGGAGGCGAAGTCGGCGTAGAACTGGGCCCGGTTGGCTGCCAGCGTGGCGCGCAGTTCGTCGAAGACACTGAGCGGCAGGCCCTCGGGGTTGGCGTCCGTCTGCACCATGATCGGAGGCACGGCGCTGATGAGCGCAGCCTTCGCGACCCGGCCGGCCTTGGCGCGGGCGACGTAGCGGGCGACCTCGCCGCCCCCCGTGGAATGGCCGATGTGGATGGCGTTCCGCAGGTCGAGGGCGTCGGTGAGCGCTGCCACGTCGGCGGCGTAGGTGTCCATGTCGTGGCCGTCTGCCGTCTGGCTGGACCGTCCGTGCCCCCGGCGGTCGTGTGCGATCACGCGATATCCCTGCTGGGCGAAGTACAGCATCTGGTTGTCCCAGTCGTCGCCGCTCAGCGGCCAGCCGTGGTGGAAGACGATCGGCTGTCCGTCGCGCGGCCCCCAGTCCTTGTAGAAGATGGTCGTGCCGTCTTCGGTCGTCACCGTGCTCATCGTGGATCCGTCCCTGCGCACATCGAGGTCATGGGGCCACGGACGTCCCGGCGGCATGTGGACGGGCTCTCGGACTGCGGCTCGGGACCCGTAGCGGCCGACGGCCGCACCTGGTCGGACGTCGCACCAAGCACCACGGTACGCCGCACCAGGACACTCCGCACGCGCTCAGGGAGCAGGCGGACCGGCCCTGGTGTTGCACGGTCTCCGGGGCTCCCCTCGCGCCCGAGCCGCCTCGGCCCCGGCCGATCCGCCACCGATCACCGCGAACGCCCGGAATGCAGTCGGCGACGGCCGTGCGGGCAGTGCACGACTCCGCCCGGGTGAGCACGGCCGGCCACGTCATGCTTCAGGTCCGGTGCCGCTCTGCGATCTGTCGGTACTCGTCCTCCGTCGGCTTGGGGATCTGCGTGGCCGGGCCGTAGAAACCGCGGCTGAGGCGGGCCCGCAGCCTCCGCAGACTGCCCGCCGTCGCGCTCTCGCCCTCTCGTGCCGCTCCCGCGGTCAGCGGCCGGTACTGCTCGTGGGCGGTCAGGGCGTACAGGCGCGCTTGGCTGAGCGGCTCGTGCACCTCGACGTAGTCGCCGTGCTCGAGACGTTTGACCACGCCGGTCTCGCGGCCGTGCAGGACCGTGTCGCGGTCGCGGCGCTGCAGCCCCAGTGCCAACCGTTTGGTGACCACGAATGCCAACACCGGCATGACGAACAGGGAGATGCGCACCGTCCAGGTGACGGCGTTGACGGAGACGTGCAGGTGGGTGGCGATCAGGTCGTTGGACGCGCCGATCAGCGCCACCAGATAGACGCTGAGCCACGCCACGCCGAGAGCGGTCCGGACCGGGCGGTTGCGCGGGCGGTCCAGGAGGTGCTGGTCCCGGTCGTCGTCGGTCACCCATGCCTCCAGGAAGGGATAGCCGCCCATCGCGAGGAAGAGCAGCACGCCCACCAGCAGCGGAAGGAAGTTGTCCAGGGCCAGGGTGTGTCCCAGGAAGGAGATCTCCCAGCCGGGCATCACTCTCAGGAAGCCGTCGGCGACGCCCATGTACCAGTCGGGTTGCGAGCCTGCGGAGACCTGGTCGGGGCGGAAGGGGCCGTAGGCCCAGACGGGGTTGATCTGGGCGATGCCGGCGAGGAGGAAGATCACACCGCACACGAGGAGGGAGTAGGCCCCGGCCTTGACCGCGTACACCCGCAGCGGCATGCCCACGAGGTTGCCGTTCGTACGGCCCGGCCCGGCGTACTGCGTGTGCCGGTGACGCACGGCGAGAAGGAGATGCATGACGATCAGGGCCACCATCAGGCCGGGGATGATCAGGATGTGGATGGTGTTGAATCGGGCGATCAGGTCGTCGCCCGGGAACTCTCCGCCGAAGAGGAAGAACGACAGGTACGTGCCGACCACCGGGATCGAGAGGATCGTGCCGTTGACGATCTGGAGACCCGTCCCGGACAACAGGTCGTCGGGCAGGTCGTACCCCGTCAGGCCGCCGAACATGGCGATGACCAGCAGCAGGAACCCGAAGAGCCAGTTCAGTTCCCTGGGCTTGCGGAACGCTCCCGTGAAGAACACCCGCATCATGTGCACGAAGATCGAGGCCACTAGGAGCAGGGCAGCCCAATGGTGTGCCTGCCGCATGAGCAGCCCGCCGCGCACGTCGAAGGAGATGTGCAGGGTCGAGTCGAACGCCTCCGAGACCAGACGTCCCCGAAGCGGGGCGTAGCTGCCCTGGTACATCACCGGGTCGGACGACGGGTGGAAGAAGAAGCTGAGGAAGACGCCGGTGATCAGCAGGACGACGAAGCTGTAGAGCGCGATCTCCCCGAGCATGAAGGACCAGTGATCGGGAAAGACGAGCCGCCGTGCGGAGCGGGTGAGTCGCCGGTGCCCCAGGCGGCCGTCCATCCACTGCACGAACCTCTCGCCCGTGGACTCGTGCTCCCGCTCGGTCGACGGTCGGCTCTCGTTGTCCATCTCTTCCACCACTCGTCTCCGTTCGGCGCGAGGCGCGATGCTGACCCCGGGTGCTCGCTGCCCACGTCCGGACCGGGAAGCCGTCGACCGGGTGCGAGGCTGTGGCCTCGGCTGACCCCAGACAGTTTCAACCGGTGTGATCCACTACGAGAGCTTTGGCACGCCGCGTAAGCCGTTTCACCCACAGGAGAGGCGCATCGATGCGGGGGCCGGGCGGCGCTGTCGCCCGGCACTGGGGGGCTGAACACCGCACTCAGCTTCGTCTCGGTCGTGCGGACCACTGGGATCGACGACATGCCGCCGGTGACGCGGGCGGCACCGAACAGGTGGTCGACGCTTCCGCAGGGCCGCGCGTGGTGCGGTGCACCTCTCGGTGCGGAAGAATGGGCAAAGAGGTCCATGGCACCTGCGCCCGGGAAAGCCGCGCATCCCGGAGGTGGACGCTGGATTCCGGGGCGCCCATCCGCGAGATCCTGACCCCAAATAGCTACTGGTAGAGGCTGTGAAGCTTTCCATGGACGGTCAAGGGATAGATTATCGGGGCATATTCGACGCGTCGCCCAGCGCGATGTTGGTCCTCACCTCGGATCTGATCATTCTGGACGCGAATGCGTCGTATCAGACTCTGGTCGGCCGCGATCGCCGCCAACTGCAGGGCCGTTACATCTTCGACGCCTTCCCTCAGGACCGCGACGCCCTGGACGACCACCTGACAGCATCGGTTCGCCGAGTACTGGAGACCGGAAAGCAGGATGTCGAAGGACCGATCCGGTACGACGTGGAGGAACCGGACCGGCCGGGCGTCTTCACGGAACGCTGGTGGAGTCCGGTCAACGCCCCAGTCATGGACGCCGAGGGGAACATCGCGTTGGTCGTGCACCGCCTGGAGGAGATCACCGACCTCGTCCGAGCCAACCGTTCCGACTCCGGTCGGCGCCAGCAGATGGAGTTCGAACTCTATGCGCGGTCTCGCGAGCTCCAGGAGGTCAATGAACGACTCCGGCAGGCGAACGCCCATGAGCGGCGCGTCGCCCTCGCGCTGCAGGACGCCATGCTGCCCGCACCGCAGCGACTCGCCCACCACGAATCCGCGGTCCGCTACCGCCCGGCTCTCGACGCCTTGAACGTCTGCGGCGACTGGTACGAGGTCACCCAACTGTCGAGCGGAGACTATGCCGTCGCCGTCGGAGACGTCGTCGGGCACGGACTCGCGGCGGCAGGCGTCATGGGCCAACTGCGCAGCGCCTTGAGCGCCGCCACCCGCGTCGTGAAGGATCCGGCAACCGCACTCGACGGCCTCGACCTGTACGCGCGCTCCATCGACGGAGCACTGTCGACCACCACCGTCCAGACGTTCATCGACTGGAGAAGACGCCGTCTCAGCTACAGCAGTGCCGGCCATCCGCCTCCGGCCCTGGTCCGTCCTGGCGGCACCGTGCAGTTCCTGGACGGTGCGACGGACCCGCCGCTCGGAGCAAGCCTCGAACACATGCCGCGCCCGCAAGCCACGATCAGTTACGCCGCGGGTTCCGTTCTGGTCCTCTACACGGATGGACTGGTCGAGCGCCGAGGAGAGGACATCGACGTGGGCCTTCAGCGGCTCGCCTCGCTTCTCTCGGACCACCACACCGACGACCCCGACGAGCTGGCCTCGACACTCGCCAAGCTCAGCGACGGCACCGATGACACGGCAGTAGTGGTCGTCCGCCTGTGACGGCCGGCCCGTGTGCCGGGCGCGTTGGGCGAGGGCGGCGCACCCGGAGCGGGCGCGGTGGTCGCGCGGACGGACCGGGGCGCGGCCTCGTTCGGCCTGCTGATGGAACCGCCGCCGCTGGACAGCACCAGGACCTTGTTCGCCGGGTCGTCGCCGACAGCATCGTAGAAGAAGTCCGCGAACGTCTTCGACGCCTGCTCCACGTCCTCGCGCCACGGCATGTAGGACACGGTCACGGCTCGCCCGAACAGCGGGCGGGCCGGGTCGGGGCTTTCCAGAAACAGTACGTGCGCCCGGTGACCGTGGACGCGGCCCATCGCGTCCACCAGGGCGGCGCTCCCCAGGACAGCCGCTGCCGCGCCTGCGGTCTCCGATTCACTGAGCATGGTTCCTCCGGGGTGGTGCGGGGCCGCAGGGTGCACGACCGTGCGGAAGGGAAGACCGGATGGAAGGCACGAATGTGACAGCAAACCGGACGGTCATAACAGTGTGCTGTCATGTTGTGTACTGCCTTGAGCGGCCGTACCCCGGAGCTGACCGTCGCGCTTCGCCGATGCGTTCGTTCGGCGCACGACGAAGTCGGCCCCGGGTATCAATCGAACCGTGGTTGGCGCTGAGATCGATCATGGTGGCTACCGTCCGCCGGGTGCCGGTGGAAATTGCTGACAGATGAGCCGGCGGCGGCATACCGACGCTTCATGGAGGAGCGTCCCATGGTCGGTCATTGCGCACCTGGCGGCGCAGTTGGGGATCGAGGACGCGTCGGTGGTGAAGCGGTACACCGAGCGGGCGAAGACGGCGTACGAGCACGCTTGGGAGATCCGGGGGGCCTACGGTGCGGCAGGTCGCCGGAGTCCTCCGCGACACTGAGCGTGTCCGTCACCGTAGGTGGTGTGGAGCTGCCAGGGCACGAGGACGAAGGCACCGCCCCGGCCGGCGACGTTGCGCTAGTCGCCCGGCACACCGGTGCACCCGGGAACGGGTGCCCTGGGTCCGGCCGTCCTCGCGGCCGCCCCCCGCCCGCGAGAAGCCCGGCGCCCTGACCGGGGTGTTGTCCTCCAGCGGGTCGCGGACGGCCGGGTCGAGGCGTCTCGATGCCGGAACCGGCCGCCGGAGCCGACGTGGGCGCGCTGCTTTGCTCCGTGGCCGATCTTCACTCTGATGGCCAGTACCTGGTGCCGCAACTGTCACCTGAACGCAGTGTGGTCAGCAGTCTCTCCCTTCAGAGAAAGAATGGTCATGGAGCACATACGACGCGCCGCCTCACGGCGGGCACTTCCCCTGGCCGTCCTCCTTCCAGCCGCCGCGCTGATGGCCGCGGCACCTTCGTCGGCGTCGGGGAGCGGTGGCAGCGCCACGCCCTCCGGCGGCACGTCAGGGGGCGCGAAGCCGACGGTCGTGCTGGTGCACGGGTACTGGGCGGACGCCTCCGGCTGGGACCGGACCGTCGAGAGCCTGCAGGACCGGGGCTATCCCGTGGTGGCCACGGCGAACCCGCTGCGCAGCCTCTCCGGCGACGCCGACTACCTCGCTGCGCGGCTCAAGACGATCGAGGGCCCCATCGTCCTCGTCGGACACTCCTACGGCGGAGCCGTCATCACCAATGCGGCGGCCGGCAACCCGAACATCGAGTCCCTCGTCTACATCGCCGGGTTCGCGCCCGACAAGGGGGAGACCGCCTTCCAGCTCGCGACCAAGTTCCCGGGCAGCCAACTGTCGGACGACCCGGCCGCCCCGGTGCCGACCGCTCTGAACGCCGTACCGCTCGGCGGTGACGCCACGAACGTTGATCTGTACCTCAAGCCCGAGAAGTTCCGCAGCGTCTTCCTCAGCGACCGGGTCGACGCGAGCCGCGCCCGGGTGCTGGCCGCCACTCAGCGGGGCGCGACCGTCGCCTCCGGCAACGGGCCGACGAAGGGCGTCGCGTGGAAGGACATCCCGTCCTGGGCGCTTGTGCCGACCGACGACCGCACCATCGGCACGGACAACCTGCGCTTCATGGCAGAGCGGGCGGGCGCCACCACCGTCGAGGTCGACGCACCGCACGCCGTCATGGAGACCAACCCGGACGACGTGACCGACCTGATCCTGCAGGCCGCAGGCGATGCCCGGCCGAGCCTCGCCGAGACCGGCACCAGCGGCCGGAACGCGATCCTGGGCGGCGGCGCCGCGCTCGCCGTCGCGGCGGGCGCGACCATCGTGATCCGCGCCCGCCGCACCTGACCGGTGCGGGAGCCGCCGTGCGCGGGCTCCAGGTGTGTTGATCACGAGCGTTGCCGACGCCGGCGCGGCTCGATCATGGCGAAGACCTCCGGTGTGGTGAAGCCGTCTGGGACTGCACCGCACGGAGGTCTCCGTCTGCCACCGTAATGCCCGGCTGACCGTTCACGGCAGGGGGCTGCCGATGCTCTTCCTCCGCCGCCGGCCGCATCACCGACGACCTCGCGGTCTCGGTAGGCATGGGCGTCGGGCGTCCATCCCGCGCCTGACGGATCTGTCACACCGGCGCACGCTCACCGGTCACGTTGTACATGGACCCGCCCTTCGGTGATCCGCGCCGACACGCAACGGCGGGCCCGCCCCAGGAAGGGACCCACCATGTCGTACCCGTATCCGGAGCAGAAGTACTGGGGGGAGGACGGTGAGGCGAGCGCCGTCTTCCGACCGGCCACCACATCGCCGGACCTCGGCGAGAGCGGCAGCGGGAAGAACTCCACGCACTATCTGGCGACCACGGAGACCACGCGCGGCGAGTTCGGCCTGTACCGGGTGAAGATGGCACCCCGAGCGGGCGGGCCGAAGACGCACTTCCACAAGCGGATCTCGGAGTCCTTCTACATCCTGGACGGCACGGTGCGCGTCTTCGACGGCGTGCAATGGGTCGACGCCCGCGAGGGTGACTTCCTGCACGTGCCGCAGGGCGGTCTGCACGCCTTCCGCAACGACTCCGACGCCCCGGCGGACATGCTCCTGCTGTTCACCCCCGGGGCGCCCCGAGAGGAGTACTTCGAACAGGTGTCGCAGTTGGGACATGCCACGGAGGAGGAGCGCACCGCGTTCTTCGACAAGCACGACTCCTACTTCGTGGAGTAGGAGGCGCGAGAACGGTGATGGGCCGTGCGGCCGGCTTGATCTCCGGCGTACATACGTACCGGCCGGCTTCTGCACCTCCCTTGTCCAGGGACCTTCGGCCAACACCGGACGACAAGGCCGAGCGGACCGGCGGTGCCCCGCTGCTTCACCCGCTCCATCGGCACGGCGGTCGCAGCCACCCACATCCTGATGACGCACGTACATTCACGACAAGGATGGTTCACTGTCGCCGCATGACTTGAGCAGGCCGCGTCCTCCGCGGACGCCCGTGCGGTGCGGGTGGGATCGGCCTACCCATGTGGCTGTGCGTCGCGGGCCGGAGGAAACGCAGGTCCGGGGCTGCCGGGCCTCGGCGTAACCGTTTCGCAGGCGCCGCACGCCCCTGCGATCCCCGTCGGAGCTGCATGCCAGCCCCGGGCCGGCACCGAGTTCGTGCCCGTCAGGAGTGCGGGCAGGGTCAGTTGCCACCAGTCCGAGACACGAACGCCGAGTGCCCGAGGCCCGTCCAGTGCCTCGGTGAGCGTACAGAAGCCGAAAAACGCACGGACCAGGGTCGGGGCAGTGGCAGCGGGCCGGACGTGGGCGGCCAGCTGACCGCTGCTCCGAGCCTGGGCCAGCAGCCGTGTCACGGCCGTCGTCCAGAGTACGAAGGGGTCGGGAAGACGCGCGTTAATGGCGTCGCGCTCCGC
This sequence comes from Streptomyces sp. NPDC093065, assembly GCF_044754585.1. Taxonomy (NCBI): domain Bacteria; kingdom Bacillati; phylum Actinomycetota; class Actinomycetes; order Kitasatosporales; family Streptomycetaceae; genus Streptomyces; species Streptomyces sp. NPDC093065. Next base: position 9,813 of record NZ_JBIVPJ010000047.1, read on the forward strand.
CCAGAGACGGGCGCCCGCGCGCGTCAGGGCGTCTTCGGCAAGCGCCTGGGCGATCTTGTGACTCAATACGACGAGGCGCTCCAGTGGCGGCACGGTGCGGTCGGCGTAGCACGGGGCGAGGCCGGACCACGTGGCGAAGCCGTCTCGGACGACGGCGAGGGCGATGCCCTCTTTGTTGGTGTAGTGGAAGTAGATGGATCCGCTGGTTCGTCCGGACCGGGCGCTTATGTCATTGACGCTGGTTCCCGCGTATCCGTGCTCGGCGAAGAGGCAGGCGGCCGCCTCGAGGAGTGATCTGCGGGTTTCTCTGGCCCGTTCCTGCACAGTTCCGCACTTTCCGCTCGTCGTGAATGAACGACGGAAAATCTAGTGCGCCCGCGTACGCCTGGCGCCTCCGGCGTCAACTGTGCGCGGTTGTTGCATCTATTTTTCGAAGATGCACGCGTGCGGGTGATTCGTGACCCTACCGGGTGTCCTTCTTGGCCGCCCGCACCGCGCCGCCGTCACATCCCCACAGACAGGACCTCACCCCGCAGGTGTCGTCAAGTCATGTTACGCACACTTCTCATGACGGTCAGTCAGGCGCACTGAACCGCCTCACCACTCAGTAGCACATACACCATGAACGCTCGATGGGCGAGCACTCGAAGTGGTGATTGCACTACGTTTCGTGACGGAAATAACGTAGCCGTCGCAATGTTTTCCTTTTGCGGCTGATGCCCTGAATGCGAACCCTTCTGATCAACGGAACCGGAAGGGAACCGAGACGGCCCTGGCGGCACGTCACGCCGGCATCACCGCATTCGTGGTCCTGCAACGAGCAGACCCTCTAGGAGGCCACAGTGACGCCAATCCCACGCATCCTGTCGAACTGGTCACCCGAGGCCATCGTCTTCGACTGTGACGGAACCCTGATGGACACCGAGCGGCACTGGCAGGACGCCCGCACACGGGCATTCCGTGACTTCGGGCTGTCGGCTCCGCCTGGCTTCGCCGAGCGGGCCAAAGGAGTGCACTACCTCGACTGCGGCCGCCTGATGGCGCAGGAGACGAACAAGCCCGACCTGGCCTCCGACCTCTCCACATCCCTGCTCGCACACTTCATGTCGCTCGTCGCCGAGGATCCGCTGACCATGCCAGGCGCCTCCGAGTTCGTTCGGCTGTGCTGGCGCCGGCTTCCCCTGGCCGTCGCCAGCAACTGCCCGTTGGAGGTCGTGGACGAAAGCCTTCTTCGCGCCGGGCTGCGCCGGTACTTCCGCCACATCGTCGTGCCCACCGTGCAGCGAGACTTCAACGGACCGGAAGAGGCACCGGGCGACCGAACGGAGCAGGCAGTACGGCCGAAACCATGGCCCGATGTCTACAGCAGGGCCGCCCACCTGTGCGGGGTCGCGCCACGAGCCGCACTCGCAATCGAGGACTCCCTCACAGGAGTGGAGTCGGCGTCGCGCGCGGGCTTGCGGGTACTGGGCGTGGGCCCCCTGCCTGAAGGTGGCAGCGGGCAGGCCGACGCGTGGACCCCAGGGCTGGACTGCGAACAGATCATGTCGTGGGTGCAGGAGCAAGTGCCGGTTCTGACCACGGACAACGACGAGACCCGGAAGGACCACGGGCCCGGATAGGGTTCACGTCGCCCTCACCGTGCAGGCGGGCGAGGCCGACGTCGTCGATGACGCGGTCGACGTCGTCCGATCCGAGTTCCGGTACGGCAGACCGGAGGAGATCGCCGCAGGAGTCGTCTTCCTCGCCGGCCCGCAGGCTTCCTACGTCACCGGTGCCGTTCCGAGGATCGACGGCGGATACGGCGCATTGGCCGCCCGCGCACCGACAGCGGGCCGCCATGGATGCCGGGCACCCGGCTGCTGGCTTCGTTCGCCTGTAGCGGCAGCGCTTGTCCGTCGGTTCGGGTGTCATCTCGTGGCTCCGGCGACCGGGGATGTGCACGACGGTGGTTCTGGCTCGGGTTCTGTGGAGCAGTGACGCTGTGTGCTGTCGAAACCCTACTCACCCCACGGGGTTTCGGGTGACCTCCCAACGCTCACCTGGATCGCCACCTGCAACGGCCCGACCTCGCCGACGACCAGCGGACAACCATGGGTGCCCTGGCACACACCGACTCCGTCCCGCGCCGCGACCGCGCCGGCCATTTCCTCCCAGGAGGGCGGCCTGTGGCGGCAGTGGCTCCAGGACGCGCCCCACATGCATGGCGACGACGGCATCTCAACCTACCTGGGCGGCATTCGCCTCGCCTGCGCCGTCATCGGCGAATGCGCCGACGCCTGACCCTCATCGGTCCTGTTCGACTCCAAGACTCTGGCTCGTCGTCCTTGACGCGGCGGCCTTCCGTCACGCCATCGGCATGGCCTTCGACCGCACCTGAACTCCAGGGCAGAGTGAGTCCGGCGGTGACCGCGTCGAGGTCGCGGTCGATGCCGGCGGCGTCAGAGCGAGGGTGTGGAGGGTGAGGGCAGGGACCAGCTTTCCTGCACACGGCCCATTGTCGGACGCGACTTCGCGCTCGGCTTGAAGGTGCGCGGATGTCACTCAGGGGGCCGCGTCGCAGAATCTGAGGCAGAACCGCTTGAAGTGAGCAGAGCCAGTGAGCGGGCGTGCGGTGCCGCAACCTGCGCTGGACCTGTCCGCAGGTTGCCGAGGAGCGTCGGGGGTACTGGCCGTGATCAGCAGGAAGCGGTGTCAGTGGCGCAGTCCGTACGGCAGGGAGGGGGCCGTCGTGGCGATCTCGATGAGCCGGTTGTACTTGGCGACGCGTTCGCCGCGGGCCGGGGCGCCGGATTTGATCTGCCCGCAGGCCGCACCCACGGCGAGGTCGGCGATGAACGCGTCCTCGGTCTCGCCGGAGCGGTGGGAGATCATTTGCGCGTAGCCGGCGTCGCGGCTGACCCGGATGGCTTCCAGGGTCTCGGTGACGGTGCCGATTTGGTTGACCTTGATGAGGGATGCGTTGGCGATCTTCCTTTCGACGGCTTCGGCGATGATCGACGGGTTGGTGACGAAATTGTCGTCGCCGACGAGCTGGACGCGGTGGCCCAGGCGTTCGGTCAGACGGGTCCAGCCGTCCCAGTCGTCCTCGCCGAGGCCGTCCTCGATCGACCAGACGGGGAAGCGGTCGATCATCTCCTCGTAGCGGTCGATGAGCTGATCGCTGGTCAGGACGTCTCCCGCGACGCGATAGCGGCCGTCCGACGCGTCGCGGAACTCGCTGGCGGCCGGATCCAGGGCAATGGCGACGCCGTCCCGTCCCGGCGTGTATCCGGCGTTCGAGATCGCCTCGACGAGCAGGATGAGTACGTCCTCGGGACGCGCGAGGTCCGGAGCGAAGCCACCCTCGTCGCCCAGGCCGGTCGGGTGCCCCTCCTCGGCGAGGCGGGCTTTGAGCCTGGCATACACCTCGGCGCCCGCCCGAACGGCCTCGGGCAGGCTGGGAGCACCGAGGGGGGCGAGCATGAACTCCTGGAAATCGAGTGCGTTGGCGGCATGTGCGCCGCCGTTGACGACGTTGAAGTGCGGGACCGGCAGCAGCGGAGCGACCCCGGCGATCTCGGCGAGGTACTGCCACGGCTCCTGACCGGCCGAGGCGGCCTGGGCGCGGGCGGCGGCGAGCGAGACGCCGACGAGGGCATTCGCTCCCAGGCGGGACTTGGTGGCTGTGCCGTCCAGCCGAATCAGTTCGGCGTCCACCTCGGCGAAAGTCGCGTAGGAGCGGCCGGTCAGCGCGTCGGCGATCTCGCCGTTGACATGGGCGACCGCCCTGGTGACGCCCTGGCCGCCGAAGCGGTCGGGGTCGGCGTCGCGCAGTTCGACGGCCTCCCGGGTGCCGGTGGAGGCTCCGGAGGGCACTCCGGCGCGTACGCGCAGTCCGTCGGCGGTCTCCAGGGTGACGGCGAGGGTGGGGCGTGCGCGGGAGTCGAGGATCTCGACGGCGTGCAGGCGGGAGATACGCAGCATGGTCGGTGCGTCCTTTCGGTGCCGGCGGTGGTGTCAGTGGTGTCCTTCGGCCGCGACTGCCCGTGCGGCGGCGCGTGCCCGGTCGGGGGCGAGGTACCTGCCGCCGGAGGGGGCCGGTCGCAGGTCGGGGGTGATGGTGTGGACGAGGGGTTCGGCCGGGGGGATGTTCAGGTCGTGGATGCCGGGTTCGTCGAGGTGGCCGAGCAGGGCGACGAGGGCGCGCAGGGAGTTGCCGTGCGCGGCGACCAGCACGGTGGCGCCGTGCGTGAGGGCGGGTGCCAGGAGGTCGCTCCAGTACGGAAGGACGCGAGCGATCACGTCGGCGAACGTCTCCACCGCCGGCACGCCCTCGCCGGGCAGGGAGGCGTAGCGGGGGTTCGCGCGCAGAAGGGCCAGCCGGTCCTCGGGCAGCGGCGGCGGGCTGGCGTGCAGGGATCGGCGCCACTGTTCGTACAGCTCCGGGCCGGCCTCGATCCGCGTGCGGCGCTTGCTCCGGCCGGTGAGCGCCCCGTACTGGCGTTCGTTGAGTCGCCAGGTGCGCTGCACCGGAATCCAGCAGCGCCCCAGGTGGTCGAGCGCGATGTCGGCGGTGTGGATGGACCGGCGCAGGACGGAGGTGTGGACGAGGTCGGGCAGCAGTCCTGCCCGGGCGATCAGCCGGGCCGCGTCCGTCGCCTGTTCTTCGCCGTCGGGTGTCAGCGCATAGTCGGCCCAGCCGCCGAAGACTCCGGCGGCGTTGGCTTCGCTCTGCCCGTGCCGCAGCAGGATCAGCGTGCCGCCTCTCGTCGGCGTCATTCCTGACCGGTCTCGGTGGCGCGGGTGCGGGACGCCTCGATCTCCGCGTACGCCGCGTCCCGGCCCTCCCAGTGGGAGCCTTCGACGCTCTTGCCGGGTTCGAGGTCCTTGTACACCTCGAAGAAGTGGGTGATCTCCAGCCGGTCGAACTCGGAGATGTCGGCGATGTCATGGGCGCCCCTGTAGCGGGGATCGTGGGCCGGCACGCAGAGGATCTTCTCGTCGGGGCCGTGCTCGTCCCTAATGCAGAACAGGGTCTGTCAAACGAGCGGTGTAACCAGGGTGGTTGGGGTTACTGGCGGGCCGCCGTCAGGCGGCCGTCGAAGGCGATGTCGAAGGCGTTCAGTG
>NZ_JBIVPJ010000048.1:0-14358 GCF_044754585.1 Streptomyces sp. NPDC093065
ACCGCCAAATGCAACCCCACCAACGACGACGAACACGCCGTATCCACACTCACCGCCGGCCCCTCCAACCCCAACGCATACGCCACCCGCCCCGAGACGACCGCGCCGGTGCTGTTGCTGCCCACGTAGTCGTGGTACTGAACGCCGGCGAAGACGCCCGTCGCGCTCCCCCGCAACGAACCCGGAACAATCCCCGCCCGCTCCAACGCCTCCCACGACGACTCCAACAACAACCGCTGCTGCGGATCCATCGTCAGGGCCTCGTTCGGACTGATGCCGAAGAATTCCGCGTCGAAGTCGGACGCGTCCTTCAGGAATCCGCCGTGGCGTACGTAGGTCGACCCGGGGCGCACGCCCTCGGGGTCGTACAAGGCGTCGATGTCCCAGCCGCGGTCCTCGGGGAACTCCCCGATGGCGTCCGTGCCTTCGGAGACCAGTTGCCACAAGCCCTCGGGCGAGTCGACCCCGCCGGGGAAGCGGCAGCCCATGCCGACGATCGCGATGGGCTCGTCCTGGGTGGCCGTGGACGAGGGCATCGAGGAGACCGGCCCCTCGGTGGTCCCGACGAGTTCCTCCCGCAGGTGACGGACGAGAGCCGTGACGGTCGGATGGTCGAAGACGAGAGTGGCGGGCAGCCTGACACCGGTGGCGGCCGCGAGGCCGTTGCGCAGTTCCACGGCCGTCAAGGAGTCGAAGCCCAGCTCGTGGAAGCCGCGGTCGGGGTCGACGGCCAGCGGGGATTCGTGACCGAGGACCGCCGCCACGTGCCCCCGGACGAGGTCGAGCAGCATGGTGCGCTGCTCAGACTCGGGCAGTCCGCGCAGCCGGTCCGCGTACCGCACGCCCGGCGTCGAACCGGTCGAGGCGGTCCCGCCCTTCACCTGGCGGCGGGCGCCGCTGGGCGCGGGGCCGCGGAGATGTGCGGCGCCCAGGCCGGCGGGTATCACCGTGAGTTCCGTCGCGCGGAGCGCGGCGTCGAAGAGGCTCAGGGCCTCGGCAGGGGGCAGCGGGCGCACGCCGCTGCGCGTCATCCGGGCGCGATAGGAGTCGCCGAGTCCCGCGGTCATGCCGTGCACGGCCGTCGTGCCGTCGCCCTCCCCGACGGATGCCGCGTCGGCGAGCCAGGGACCCCAGGCGAGCGAGAGCGCGGGCCGCCCGTGGGCGCGGCGGCGCGCGGCGAGAGCATCCAGGAAGGTGTTCGCGGCCGCGTAGTTGGCCTGCCCGGGGGCGCCGAGGATGCCGGAGACGGAGGAGAACAGTACGAAGGCGGTGAGGTCCGCGTCGCGGGTCAGCTCGTCCAGGTGCAGTGCGCCGGCCACCTTCGGCGGCAGTACGGTGTCGACCCGCTCCGGGGTCAGGGACGACACGACGCCGTCGTCCAGCACACCCGCGGCGTGGACGACTCCGGTCAGGGGCCGGTCGGCAGGCACGGTCGCGAGGGCGGCGGCGAGCTGGTCGCGGTCGGCGACGTCGCAGGCGGCGGTGGTCACCACGGCGCCGAGTCCGCGCAGTCGCGTCGCCAGCGCGGCCATCCGGGGGTCCGCCTCACCGGTGCGGCTGAGCAGGAGCAGGCTGCGTACGCCGTGTGTGGTCACCAGGTGGCGGGCGACAGCGCCGCCGAGGGCGCCGGAAGCGCCGGTGACCAGGACGGTTCCGTGCGGCGGGAACGCAGTGCCGGAGTCCTCGGATCCGGTGCTCACCCGGCTGAGCCGCGCGACGTGGAGTGTGCCCTCGCGAACGGCGGCCTGCGGTTCGCCGGAGTCCAGCAGTGCGGGGAGGAACGCGGCGGCGTCAGCGGCATCGGTGCCGCTCTCCAGGTCCAGCAGGACCAGCCGGCCGGGGTGTTCGGTCTGGGCGGAGCGCACCAGGCCGTGCACGGCCGCACCGGCCAGGTCGATCTCCGTCGCCGCGTCGTCCGCCGTCGCGCCGGTGGTCACCACGACGAGCCGGGTCTGTTCCCCGGAGGGCGCGTTGAGGTGTTCCTGCAGAGCGGCGAGCGTCGTGTGCAGGGTCGCGCGTACGGCCTCGAAGGTGTCCTGTCCGTCCGCCGGAGGGCCGCCCGCGGGCAGTATCCGTACCGTGTGGTCCAGCCCTCCGGCGGACACGGCGGTGTCACGCCCCGCGCTGTCCTGTGCCGCGGCGGGGACCCAGTCCATGCGGAAGACCGGCAGCGCTTCGTCGGTTCCGGCCGCCCGGAAGGTGACGGAGTCGATCCGGGCCACCGGGGATCCGGTGCTGTCCGAGATGTCGGCCGTGTACGCGTCGACGGTGGTCGGCGTGAACCGCACCCGCAGCATCGAGGCGCCCCGGGAGTACAGCGAGACGCCGGACCAGGTGAAAGGCAGCCGCCCGGGTGCGGCAGCGCCCGTCCGGGTGCCCGCGGAACCGGGAGAGGTGGTGTCGGCCCCGAGGGAGGCGGCGAGCGCGTGGGTCGCGGCGTCGAGCGCCGCCGGATGCAGAGCGTGCCGGGCACTGTCGTGCCCGGCCTGCGCGGGCAGTGCCACCTCGGCGAGGATGTCCTCCCCGTGCCGCCAGACCGCCCGCAGGCCGTGGAAGGACGGACCGTAGTCCAGACCCGCGGCCGCCAGCCGGGGGTACAGGTCGTCGAGGGCTACCGGCCGCGCGCCGGACGGGGGCCACGGTGCCAGATCGAGTCGGGCGTGGTCCTCGCGAGGGCCGGTGAGCACACCGGAGGCGTGGTGCGTCCACTCCGGGGTCCCGGACTCCTGGCACGGGGCGTCGTCCGCGCGGGAGTAGACGCCGAACGATCGGGCGCCCGCGTCGTCGTCGGCACCCACGACGACCTGGATACGTATGCCGTTACCGGCCGGCACCGGCAGGGGGGCGAGCAGTGTCAGCTCGTCGACGTGTGGGTGGCCCACCTGCTCGCCGGCCCACAGCGCCAGGTCCACGAAGGCCGTCCCCGGGAGCACCGCAGCGCCGTGGACCAGGTGGTCGGCCAGCCAGCCGCGTGTCGTGGTGGACAGACGTCCGGTCAGTACCGCTCCGCCCTCGTCCGCGAGCACGGTGAGCGCCCCGAGCAGCGGGTGGTCGGCGGGGTCGAGCCCGACAGCTGCCGGGCCCCGGCCCGCGGCCCGCTCGTCCAGCCAGTAACGGCGGTGTCGGAAGGCGTAGGTGGGCAGATCGGTCCGACGGGCGCCGAGGCCGGCGAACACCGCCTCCCAGTCGGGCGTGAGGCCGCTGACGTACATCCGCGCGAGCGCGCTGAGGAGGGTGGCGGTCCCGGGCCGTCCGGCGCGCAGCAGCGGAACCCGGAGCACGGCGGGACCGGTGGCGGGAGATTCGTGCGCGGGCCCGTTCGTGTCGGTCTCGTCCGCCATGGCGCTGAGTACGCCGTCGGGGCCCAGCTCGACGAACCTGGTGACCTCCTCGTCGGCGAGGCTGCGCACGGCGTCGTGGTGGCGCACGGTCTCGCGGGCGTGGCGGACCCAGTAGTCGGCGGAGCACAGTTCGGCGGCCGTGGCCCGGCGGCCGGTCAGTGTCGATACGAGCGCAATGTGCGGCGCCCGGTACTCCACCGAGTCCGCGACCTTGCGGAAGTCGGCCGTCATCGCGTCCATCAGCGGTGAGTGGAAGGCGTGCGAGACCCGCAGCCGTCGGGTGCTGCCGCCCCGCTGCTCCAGGAGTGCGGCCACCTCCAGGACCGCTTCTTCGGCGCCGGAGATCACCACGGACCGGGGCCCGTTGACCGCGGCGACCGCGACGTCCGTCCTGCCGTGCAGCAGCGTGACGGCCTCCTCCTCGGTGGCCCGGACCGCCACCATGGCTCCGCCCGCGGGCAGCGCCTGCATGAGCCGGCCTCTGGCGGCCACCAGGGTGCAGGCGTCTGCGAGCGAGAACACTCCGGCGACGTGCGCGGCCGCCAGCTCGCCGATCGAGTGACCGGCCACGAAGTCCGGCAACAGCGACCACGATTCCAGCAGCCGGAAGAGCGCGACCTCGACGGCGAACAGCGCCGCCTGGGTGTACTCGGTCTCGTCGAGGAGCGCCGCCTCGGGGGTCCCGGCGCGAGCGGTCAGTACCTCGCGCAGCGGCCGTCCGAGCAGTCCGTCGAACGCCTCGCACACCGTGTCGAGGGCTTCGGCATACGCGGGGAACGCCGAGTACAGCTCCTCTCCCATGCCGGGCCGCTGGGAGCCCTGGCCGGTGAAGAGGAAGGCGGTGAGTCCGTTCGTCGCGGTGCCGGTGAAGGTGTTCGGAACGGTCTCGTCCGCGGAGAGGGCCGCGAGGCCGCGCAGCGCCGTCGTACGGTCCGTGGCGAGGACGACGGCACGGTGGTCGAGGGAGGCGCGGCCGGTCGCCAGCGAGAAGGCGGTGTCGACGAGCGCGGTGTCGTCGCCCCCGTCGTGCATGCCGTGCTCGGCGTGCTCGAGCAGACGCGCCGCCTGGGCGCGCAGTGCCTCGGCGCCGCGTCCGGAGACGACCAGCGGCACGGGGACGCCGTCCGGTGCGCCGGCCCGTTCCCGGTCCGGGCCGTCGCCGGTGGCGGGTTCCGGGTCCGGGGCGGGTGCCTCTTCCAGGATCAGGTGGACGTTGGTGCCGCTGATCCCGAACGAGGACACGCCGGCGCGGCGCGGTGTCGCGGACCGGGGCCACGGCCGCGCCTCGTCGAGGAGCCGCACCCGGCCCGCGGACCAGTCGATGTGCGAAGAGGGCTCGGCGGCGTGGAGGGTGCGCGGGAGGGTGTCGTGCCGCAGGGCCTGGACCATCTTGATGATGCCGCTGACACCGGCGGCCGACTGGGCGTGTCCGATGTTCGACTTGATGGAGCCGAGCCACAGCGGCCGGTCAGCGGGCCGGTCCTGCCCGTAGGTGGCGAGGAGAGCGTGCGCCTCGATGGGGTCGCCCAGCGTGGTTCCGGTGCCGTGTGCCTCCACGGCGTCCACTTCGGAGGCGGACAGCCCGGCGGCGGCCAGGGCTTGGCGGATGACCCGCTGCTGGGCGGGGCCGCTGGGGGCCGACAGACCGTTCGACGCTCCGTCCTGGTTGACGGCGGTGCCGCGGATGACTGCGAGCACGCGGTGTCCGTGGCGCCGGGCGTCGGAGAGGCGTTCCAGAAGCAGGAGGCCCGCGCCCTCGGCCCAGCCGGTGCCGTCGGCCTGCTCGGCGAAGGGCTTGCAGCGGCCGTCGGGGGCCAGACCGCGCTGCTTGCCGAACGCGACGAACGGCGTGGGCGTGGACATCACCATGGCGCCGCCCGCGAGGGCCAGCGAGCACTCCTTGCGGCGCAGGGCCTGCGCGGCGAGGTGGGTGGCGACCAGGGAGGAGGAGCAGGCGGTGTCGACACTGAGGGCGGGGCCCTCGAGGCCGAACGTGTAGGACAGCCGGCCCGAGAGCACGGCGGCCGATGTGCCGGTGCTGAGGTATCCGTCCACGACGTCGGAGACGGCGTCCGCGTCGAGGTCGTCGTAGTAGTCCTGGCCGCCGGTGCCGACGAAGACGCCGACGTCGCGTCCGCGCAGCGCGTCGGGGGCGAGGCCCGCGCGTTCGAAGGTCTCCCAGGCCAGTTCGAGCAGGATCCGCTGTTGCGGGTCGGTGGCCAGGGCCTCGCGCGGTGACATGCCGAACAGTCCGGCGTCGAACGCGCCGGCGTCGTGGACGAAGCCGCCTTCGCCGGTGAAGCCGGTGCCGTCCGGGCCGGTGTCGAGCAGGGCACCGAGGTCCCAGCCACGGTCCGTGGGAGCGGGCCCGATGGCGTCGGTGCCGTTGGCGACGAGGCGCCACAGGTCTTCGGGGGAAGTCACGCCGCCGGGGTAGCGACAGCTCATGGCGACGATGGCGACGGGTTCCCGCTCGTCCTCGCCTGCCTCGTGCAGTCGCCGCCGGGTCTGGTGGAGTTCGGCGGTGACCCGCTTGAGATAGCCGAGGAGCCTGTCCCGATCGGCCTGGCCGGTACGGCCCGCGCCCTCGTCGCGGGCATCGTCGGCCCCGTGTCCCGTCCGGCTGTCTCGGACTCCCATCAGGATCCCCCGAATTCTCTGTCGATGAAGGCGAAGACGTCGTCCACGGTTGCCGTGTGAAGCTGTTCGGCGACTTCCACATCCGGTGTCCCCCGTGGACCGGGAACGGTGTGGTCGAGCGTGTTCAGCAGTGCGCGCAGCCGGGCCGTGACGCCGACACGGGCCGTGTCGTCCGGCGGCAGCGCGGCCACCGCCGCCTCCAGGCGGGCCACCTGCGCCAGTACCGGCTCGTCCGGCTCCGTCGCCTGGGCGTGGCCGACGAGTTCGTCGCAGAGGTGCTGGGCGAGCGCCTGCGGCGTGGAGTGGTCGAAGACGAGCGTGGCGGGCAGGTTCAGACCGGTGGCCGCGCCGAGCCGGTTGCGCAGGTCGACGGCGGTGACCGACTCGAAGCCGAGTTCCTTGAAGGCGAGCCGGGCATCGACCGCGGCGGGCCCGTCGAACCCGAGCAGTGCGGCCACCTGCCGGCGTACCAGTGCGAGCAGGGAGCGGTACCTCTCCGGCGGGGTCAGCGCCGCCAGCTCGGCGGCGAGTCCGTGGCCGTCGGTGCCGTCCGGGTCGTCGGCCAGTGTCGCGGCGGCCGGGTCGGGGAGCGTCTGCAGCTCGGGCAGCGCGTCCAGAAGCGGACGCCGCCTGGCGAGGGTGTAGACGGGCAGGAAGCGCCCCCATTCGATGTCGGCGACGACGAGGCCGCTCTCGTCGTGGTCGAGGGCCTTCTGCAGCGCCTCGATCGCGAGGGGCGGCGGCAGTTGCGGCAGGCCGAGCGAACGGAGGTGTCCGGCCGCGTCGTCACCGACCATGCCGCCCCCGCCCCAGGGTCCCCAGGCCACCGAGGTCGCGGTCAGCCCACGGGCGCGGCGGCTCTGGGCCAGGGCGTCGAGGTGGGCGTTGGCACTGGCGTACGCGGCCTGCCCGGACGTGCCCCAGACTGCGGCACCCGAGGAGAACAGGACGAACGCGTCCAGCGGACGGTCGGCGAGCAGCGCGTCGAGGTGTTCGGCGCCCGCGGTCTTGGCGCGGGTGATCGCGGCGAACTCCTCGAGCGTGGTCTCGGTGACAGGCTTGCCCTCCCCCAGTACTCCCGCGGCGTGCACGACGGCGGTGAGCGGCTCCTCGGCGGGCAGGCTGTCGAGGAGCCGGGCGAGGTCGTCCCGGTCGGCGGCGTCACAGGCCGCGACCGTGACCTCGGTGCCCAGCGCGGTGAGTTCGGCTTCCAGGTCGGCGATGCCGTCGGCCGTCCGTCCGCGCCGTCCGGCGAGGACGACATGGGCGGCGCCGGACCGGGCGAGCCACCGTGCCACGTGTCCGCCGATCGCGCCGGTGCCGCCGGTGACGAGCACGGTGCCACGCGGCCTCCACGCACGTACCGGCTCCCGGTCGCCGAGCGGTGCGCGTGTCAGGCGCCGGGCGTAGACGCCGGAGGGACGGAAGGCCAGTTGGTCCTCGCCCCGGGTCCCGGAAGCCTCCAGGCGGGAGCAGAGCAGCCGCACCGTGCGCACGTCGGCGTCGGCCGGCAGGTCGGCGATGCCGCCCCAGGTCAGCGGGTGGTCGAGAGCCAGGACGGTGCCCAGGCCCCAGACGGCCGCGCGCTCGGGCACGGGCGGCTCGTCGTGGCTGTCGACGGCGACGGCACCGCTGGTCAGGCACCACAGGGGGGCGGTGTGCCCGAGATCTGCGAGTGCCTGCACGAGGGTGACCGTGGCGGTGGTGGCCCGCGCGAGCGCGGGGTGTACGGGGTGCGTGCGGGTCTCCAGCGACAGCAGGGACACGACACGGTCGGGCGGCTCGCCCGGCAGCGCGGCGCGTATCCGCTCGGCGAGGTCGGCCCGGTTCGCGTCGTCGGGCACCTGGACGGTGACGAGCCGGGGACCGTGGGCGCGCAGTCCGTCGAGGACGGTGCGCGACAAGCCCGTGTGAGGACCGGAGTCGTCCGCGGGTAGTGCCGGCACGACGGCGAGCCAGGTGCCGGACGGGGTGCCGTCGCCAGGGGCCGTGACCGGCTGCCAGGTCATGCGGTAGCGCCAGGAGTCGACGGTGGCGGCGGCGAGGCGGGCACGGCGCCACGCGGCGAACGCGGGCATCACGTCCCGAAGCGGTGCGGCGTCGGTCTCGATCAGCCGGGCCAGCGAGTCCGCGTCGCCGGACTCCACCTCGTGCCAGAACGCCGCGTCCGGTGAGGTGTCCGGCGTGACCGCCGCGGCGCGGTCGGTGTCGGGGGCCTGCGCCCAGTAGCGACGGCGCTGGAAGGCGTAGGTGGGCAGGTCGACCGGTGCGGCCTGGGGGTGCAGATCGGGCCAGCGCTGGGGCACGCCCCGCACGTGGAGCTCGCCGAGCGCGGTGAGCATCCTGGGCAGCCCGCCTTCGTCCCGGCGCAGGGTGCCCACGACGACGGTGTCCGCCGGGGTCGCCGCTTCCGCCCGGTCCGCGACCGCGTCCAGGGTCTCCTGCACGCTCATGGTCAGTACGGGATGGGGGCTGACCTCGATGTACGTGGTGTGCCCCTGCGCGGCCAACTGGTCCACCGCGGAGGCGAATTCGACGGTGTGGCGCAGGTTGGCGTACCAGTAGGCGGCGTCGAGTTCGCCGTCGGCCACGAACTCGCCGGTCACGGTGGACAGCATGGGGACCGTGCCCCGGCCGGGTGTCAGCGGGGCCAGGTCGCGCAGCAGCTGCTCCTCGATCCGGGCGACCTGCGCGGAGTGCGAGGCGTAGTCCACGGGTATCCGGCGGGCCCGCACCTTCTCGGCGCGGAGTTCGTCGAGCAGCGCGTCGAGCGCGTCCGCGTCCCCGGAGACGGCCGTGGAGCAGGCACCGTTGACGGCGGCGACGGACAGCTCGTCCGGCCGCTGGGCGAGGCGTGCGCGCAGTTCGGCGGCGGGCAGCGCCACCGAGGCCATGCCGCCGGGTCCTGCCAGCCCCCGGGCGATGGCCCGGCTGCGCAGTGCGACCACGCGTGCGCCGTCCTCGAGTGACAGTGCGCCGCTGACACAGGCGGCGGCGATCTCGCCCTGCGAGTGGCCGACGACGGCGTCGGGGTGGACGTCGTACTCCTGCCACAGCGTCGCGAGGGACACCATCACCGCCCACAGCAGGGGCTGTACGACGTCGACGCGGTCCATCGCGGGGCTGTCCGGCGCACCGCGCAGCGCCTCGTTCGGCGACCAGTCCAGGTAGGGGGCGAGCGCCTTCTCGCAGTCCGTGAACCGCTGGGCGAAGGCCGGTGCGCCGGCCAGCAGTTCCGTGGCCATCCCCGTCCACTGCGAGCCCTGTCCGGGGAAGACGAACACGGTCCTGCCGCGCACGTCGGCACGGCCGGTGGGCACCGACGCCGGGGGCGTCCCGGCTGCCAGGGCACGCAGACCGGCGACCAGCTCGTCCCGGTCGCCGCCGACGACGACGGCCCGGTGGACGAAGGGCGAACGGCCGGTGGCCAGGGTCCGCGCGACGCCTGCGGGCGACCGCCCCGGGTTCTCCTCCAGATACGTCGCGAGGCGGTCGGCCTGGGCGGTCAGCGCGTCCGGGGTCTTCGCCGACAGGGGCCAGGCGACGGCCGTACCGGCGGACGCCCGGTCGTCCGGCGCCCGGTCGTCCGGTGTCTGGTCGTCCGGTGTCTGCGGGTGGGCGTCCTGGGGCGCCTGCTCGATGACGACGTGCACGTTGGTGCCGCTGATGCCGAAGGAGGACACGGCGGAGCGCCGCGGCCGTCCGGTGCCGGGCCAGTGGACCGGCTCCGTGAGCAGCCGCACCTGCCCGGCGGACCAGTCGACGTGCCGCGTCGGTTCGTCCACGTGCAGGGTCTTCGGCAGGATTCCGTGCCGGGTGGCCATCACCATCTTGATGACGGCCGCCGCTCCGGCCGCGGCCTGCGGGTGGCCGATGTTGGACTTGACGGAACCGAGCCACAGCGGCCGGTCCCCGGTGCGTCCCTGCCCGTACGTGGCGATGAGTGCCTGCGCCTCGATGGGGTCGCCGAGCGCGGTTCCCGTGCCGTGTGCCTCCACCGCGTCAACGTCCGCGGTGTCGAGCCCGGCGTCCGCGAGAGCCAGCCGGATCACCCGCTGCTGCGCGGGCCCGTTGGGCGCCGAGATGCCGTTGCTGGCGCCGTCCTGGCTGACCGCGGAGCCCCGCACGACGGCCAGCACGGGATGGCCGTTGCGCACGGCGTCGGAGAGCCGTTCCAGCAGGAGCAGGCCGACGCCTTCGGACCAGTTGGTGCCGTCCGCCGCTTCGGCGAACGACTTGGCCCGGCCGTCGGGCGCCAGGCCCCGCTGGCGGCTGAAGTCCACGAACATCTCGGGCGTGCCCATCACGGCGGCCCCGCCGGCGAGAGCGAGGTCGCTCTCGCCCTTGCGCAGCGACTGGCAGGCCAGGTGCAGGGCGACCAGGGACGACGAGCACGCCGTGTCCACGGTGTAGGCGGGGCCCTCGAGACCGAGCGTGTAGGCGATGTGCCCGGAGGCGAAGGCGCCGCCGGGGCTGCCGCCGGCGTAGTCGTGGTACATGAGGCCGGCGAACACCCCCGTGGCGGTGCCTTTCAGGCTGCCCGGGTCGATGCCGGCGCGCTCGATCGTCTCCCACGCCACTTCGAGGAGGAGCCGTTCCTGCGGGTCCGCCCGCAGGGCCTCGCGTGGGCTGATCCCGAAGAAGGCGGCGTCGAACTCGGCGGCGTCGTGCAGGAATCCGCCGTGCCGCACGTAGGTCTTGCCCGGGCGGCCGGGGGCGGGGTCGTAGATCCCCTCGGTGTCCCAGCCGCGGTCGACGGGGAACCCGCTGATGGCGTCGGTGCCGTCGGCGACCAGACGCCACAGGTCCTCCGGGGTCCACACATCGCCGGGGTACCGGCAGCCCATGGCGACGATGGCGACGGGCTCGTGGGCCCGCGCCTCCACGTCCCGCAGGCGCTGCTTGGTGTGCCGCAGGTCGGCGGTGGCGCGCTTGAGATAGTCCCGCAGCCGTTCCTCGCCCGTCATCGGCGGTCCCCCCGTTCCGAAGCCGTCCCCGGCCCTGTCTCTGGTGCTGATCGCGTGCGGTCGGCGGCGTCGGACGGCCCGTCGGTGTGCGGGCCCAACTCCCGGTCCAGCGCCGCGAAGAGCTCGTCGTCGGTGACGATGTCGAGGTCCTGCTCCGCCTCGTGGTCCGGCTCCGGTCCCTGGACCGTGTGCCATTTGCGTTGCAGTGCCTCCAGGCGGGACGTGATCCGCGCGAGGGCGGCCGGGTCCGCCGCCGGGCCACTCGTACCGTCACCGCGGGGTGCGCTGTTCTGGGCGGACAGCGCGAGGAGCGCGGCCTCCAGTTGGTCGGCCTCGGCGAGGACCGCCTCGACCGGTCCCAGTGGTGCGGATATCAGCTCGGCCCGCAGATGGCGGACCAGGGCTTCCGCGTCAGGGTGGTCGAAGACGAGGGTGGCCGGCAGTTTGAGGCCGGTCGCCGTCGCGAGCGCGTTGCGCAGTTCGACCGCTGCCAGCGAGTCGAAGCCGAGGTCTGTGAAGGACCTGCCGGGTTCCATGGCGTCGGCCGACCCGTACCCGAGGACCTCCGCGACGTGCCGTCCGACGAGTTCCGTGAGGGTCCTGTCCTGCTCGGCGGGGGACAGCCCGGACAGCCTCTCGGCGAGGTCCGGGCCCTCCTGCGCCCGCCCGGCCGTCCCCGCGGAGCGCCGGACGGCAGGACCTCGGGCGAAGCCCCGCAGCACCGGAGGCAGTTGACCACCTCGGGCCCGCAGGACCGGCACATCGAGCCGTACGGGCACCAGCGTGGCCGCGTCGGCGGCGAGGGCCGCGTCGAACAGTGCGAGGGCGTCTGCCGTGGCCAGCGGCGGCAGGCCGAGCCGGTCGAGGCGTTCGCGTCCCGCCCTGTCGAGGCGGGCCGCCATCCCGTCGCTCTCCGCCCAGAGGCCCCAGGCCAGGGACAACGCGGGCAGTCCCTGAGCGCTGCGGTGCTGAGCCAGACCGTCGAGGAACGTGTTCGCCGCGGCGTAGCCCCCTTGTCCGCCGCCGATGAGGTAACCGGCGGCGGAGGAGAAGAGAACGAACGCCGACAGGTCCATGCCCGCCGTCAGTTCGTGCAGGTGGTGGGCGCCGTCGGCCTTGGGCCGCAGCACCGTCTCGACCTGTTCGTCGGTCAGTGAGCCGACGAGGGCGTTGTCGACGACGCCTGCCGCGTGCACGACCGCGGTGAGCGGGTGCGCTGCCGGGATCGAGTCCAGCAGCGCGGCCAGCGCCTCGCGGTCGGCGACGTCGCAGGCGGCCACGCGGACGTCTACCGGGGCCAGTGCCGTCAGGTCCGCCACCAGTTCGCGTGCGCCCGCCGCCTCCATGCCGCTGCGGCCGGCCAGCACCAGGTGGCGTACGCCGTGTTCACCGACGAGGTGCCGGGCGAGCAGGGCACCGAGGCCACCGGTGCCACCGGTGATCAGTACGGTGCCGGAGGGGTTCCAGACGCCGGACTCGGAGGGCGCCGTGGCACCGGCGGGAACCAGACGAGGCACGAGGATCTTCCCCGCCCGCAGGGCCAGCTCGGGCTCTCCCGAGGCGATGGCTGCCGTGAGTGACCGCCGGGAGGCCTCGTCGTGATCGATGTCCGCGATCACGACGCGTCCGGGGTGCTCGGCCTGCGCGGCGCGCACCAGGCCCCACACCGCGGCTTCCGCCGGGTCCACCGTGGTGTCGCCCGCTTCGACGGCGCCCCGGGTCAGCACGACCAGCCGGGTCGCGGCGAGCCGCTCGTCGGCCAGCCAGGACCGGAGCCGTGCCAGCACCCCCAGGGTGCGGGCCCGGACGTCGGCCGGTGTGCCGGTCGGCATGCCGGGAGGGCAGGACGCCGACGTGCGAGGTGTCGGCGTGCCGTCGTCCGCAGCGACGATCAGCACCTCGGGAGCGGGGGCTCCGTCCGCGAGATCCAGGACGAGCGCGGCGAGGTCGTCGTAACGGCGCGCCGTCCCCTCGCCGCCGCCGAGGAACGTGCCGACCGCGCCGTCCGCCGGTCCGACCGTGACCCAGCCCGCCGTGTCGGACGGCTCATCCGTCGTCGCGGCGACGCTCCAGTCGAGCCGGAACAGCGACTCGCCGACGGCCGCGCCCCGGCCGGTGCCGAGCTGCTCCGGCGACACAGGTCGTACGGCGAGGGACCGCACGGAGGCCACGGGCTCACCGTCGGCATCGGCAAGCGTCACGGACACGGCTCCGTTGTCCGCACCGGTGGGCGCTATGCGCACGCGCAGCGAGGTGGCGCCGACGGCGTGCAGGGTCACACCGTTCCAGGCGAACGGCAGCAGTGTCCGTCCGGTGTCGGTGTCGGTGTCGGCCGTGTCGGTGCCCGTGCCGAGGAGCTGGGCGTGCAGCGCCGCATCGAGCAGGGCGGGGTGCAGGGCGAACGCATCCGTGCCGGCCGGTCCGTCCTCCGGAAGGGACACCTCGGCGAACAGTTCTTCGCCGCGGTGCCAGACCGCACGCAGGCCGGCGAACACCGGTCCGTAGTCGTACCCGAGGGCCGCGAGCCGCTCGTAGGCACCGTCGATGTCGACGGGTGCCGCCTTCTCCGGCGGCCAGACGGTGAGTCCCCCGGGCTCCGTCTCCGTCCCGTCGACCTCCGCGGTGAGGACTCCGGTCGCATGCCGGTCCCAAGGCGCGTCGCCCGGTACGCCCTCGGTACGGGAGTAGACCGTGACGGGTCGTCGTCCGCTCTCGTCCCGCTCCCCGACGACGACCTGGAGAGCGACAGCCGTGTCCGTGGCGAGGGTGAGCGGGGCCGCCAGCGTCAGTTCCTCCAGCACGGGAAGGCCCACGCGGTCTCCGGCCTGGATGGTCAGTTCCACGAACGCGGTGCCGGGCAGCACGACGCTGCCCAGTATTTGATGGTCGGCCAGCCAGGGTGCGGTGCCCAGGGCCAGGCGCCCCGTCAGGGTGATTCCGCCCGTCTCCGGGGCGACCACGGCCGCTCCGAGCAGAGGGTGGCCGGGGGACACCAGTCCCGCGGCCTCCACCTGGGACGGGGCCTCAGGCGTCAGCCAGTAGAGGCGGCGCTGGAAGGCGTAGGTGGGCAGGTCGATCCGCTCGGCGCCCTGGCCGGCGAAGAAGGCTTCCCAGTCCACCGTGACGCCGCGTTCGTGGAGCCGGCCCACACCCTCGACCAGTGAGAGCACCTCGTCCCGGCCCTTGCGCAGCAACGGCACGCCCACCGCGGCCGAACCCTCACCCACCGAATCGGCCACCATCCCCGACAATGCCGACCCCGGCCCCACCTCCACGAACGACACCACACCCGCCGCCTCCACCGCCCGCACCGCATCCGCGAACCGCACCGCCGACGAAATCTGCCCCACCCAATACCCCGGCGACGACATCACCCCAGCCCCCACCACCTCACCCGACACCGACGACAC
>NZ_JBIVPJ010000049.1:0-13305 GCF_044754585.1 Streptomyces sp. NPDC093065
GGGACGAGCCTAAGGGTGTGGTGCGGTCCATCGGCCCGCTCACACAGACGCCAGCGCCAAGACGGAGTCAGACTGATCCAAGAGACAGACCCTAGCCCCGCAGCACCAGCGCCTGGCCCGCCACCACCAGCAGTACCTGCTCGCACTCGCCCGCGAACGCCGCGTTCAGACGGCCGAGTTCGTCGCGGTAACGGCGGCCGGACGCCGTGGCCGGGACGATGCCGGAACCGACCTCGTTCGACACCGCCACCAGCGTGCGCCGGGTGGCGCGGACCGCCTCCGTCAGCTCCCGCACCCGGTCCCTGAGCGCCCGTTCGCCGCCGTCGGCCCACTCCGCGTCGTCCCACGCGCCGACCGCGTCCATCGCGTCCGTCAGCCACAGGGACAGGCAGTCGATCAGGAGGGGCGGGCCCTCCTCCGTCAGCAGGGGGACCAGGTCGCAGGTCTCGGCGGTCCGCCACGAGTCCGGGCGCCGCTCCCGGTGCGCGCCCACCCGGGCCGCCCATTCGGTGTCGCCGCTTCGGGAGCCGCCGGTGGCCACGTAGAGCACGTCGGGGAAGGACTCGAGCCGGCGTTCCGCCTCCACCGACTTGCCCGACCGGGCGCCGCCCAGGACCAGGGTGCGCCGCGGTACGTCGGGCACGTCCTCGTACGAGCCCACCGTCAGCGTCGTGCCGTCCCGCACCGCCCGTGCGCCGGCCGCGGCAAGCCGCCGCGCCGGCTCCCGTCCCGGCGGGACGTCGTGGTCCAGGTGGACGGCGACGACGTCCGTCGTCGGGCCCGCCGCGCCCACCGCCCGCAGCCTCGCCAGCGCGTCCGGCCGCCCCACGACGTCCGCGAGGATCAGGTCGTACGGCTCCGCAGGCGCCTCCAGACCGGCCGGGGCGCCGCCCGGCGGCAGGTACAGGACCCGCCCGCCGTCCGGTCCCGTCACCGCGTACCCGGTGCCCGGCGCGTCCAGCGCCACCGCCCGCACCCGGTGCCCGGTCAGCAGCGCCAGCTCCCGCCCGTCCGGCACCCGGCCCGGCTGCGGCAGCCCGGCCGGCACCTCCACGGCGGGGCCGTCGTGCGGGTGGGAGAGCAGCACCTGCCGCACACCGGCCAGGGAGTGCCCGGCCCGGGCCGCGGCGAACGCGGCGCCCGGCGTCAGGTCGAGCAGCAGCGCCCCGTCCACCAGCAGCGCGGTCGCCGCGCGCGCGTGCTCGCCCTGCGCCGCGGCACAGGCCGCGCAGGGACAGTCGGGGCGGGGCAGTCCCGCGGGGGCACCGGTGCCGAGCAGAGTCACGTCCACGCACCGATTTTCACCGGTCGCCCCGCGACTTGCGCGTCCGAGTCCCCCGACGGGCGTGCGACCGGGCCCGTCCCCGTCCACCGGGCCCCGTCCCTGTCCCGTCTCCGGGCCCTTCTCGTCCCCTTCTCGTCTTCTCGTCCCCGGCTTGTCCCCGGGCCTTCTACGGTGTGCCCGGCTCAGCGCATAGGCTGCGGGCGGGGGCCGGACCAAGATCCGGCTTCCGCTCTGCATGTGCTCACATCTTGGAGGCGTACATGGCGGCATGGACGTGGCGGTTCGAGACGGCCGGCGGGACGGAGGTCCAGCCCGCGGTGCAGCCCGAGGAGTTCACCACGCAAGGGGACGCCGAGTCCTGGATCGGGGAGCACTGGAAGGACCTCCAGGAGGGCGGCACCGACCAGGTGCGGCTCTTCGAGGACTCCACGGAGATCTACGGCCCGATGAGCCTGCACGCCGAGGAGACGGAGTCCGAGGCCGAGTCCGAGGCCTGAGGGCGGGACTCCGGGGCGGGCGGGGGCGGTTCGCTCCCCGTCACTGCTCGCCCAGCGTCACCTCGGCGGTGTGCTCGTCCCCGTCGCGGGTGTACGTCACCTTCGTCCGGTCGCCCGGCCGCATCGACGCCAGCGCCTCGGACAGCGAGGTGATGGTGGTGATGTCCGTGTCCCCGAGCCTCACGACGACGTCCCCCGACCGCAGTCCCGCCTCGGCGGCGGCCCCGCCGTCGCTCACCTCGACGACGGCCACCCCGGCCGGCCGGTAGCTGCCGTCGACGACGGTCCGGGCGGTGATGCCCAGCGCGGCCCGGCCCGAGTCGGTGACCTTGCCGTCCTTGACGATCTGACCGGCCACCGTCGTCACCATCGACGCCGGGATCGCGAACCCGATGCCGGGCGCCGCGCTGTCGCCGAGCGCGGGGTCGGTCGCCGCCAGCGTCGGGATGCCGATCACCCGCCCGTCCAGGTTCACCAGGGCGCCCCCGCTGTTGCCCGGGTTGATGGCCGCCGACGTCTGCACCATGTTGGCGATGGTCGCGCCCGTGCCGCCCCCGCTGCTGCCCTCGGTGACGGTCCGCCCCGTCGCCGACACGATGCCCTGCGTCACGCTGGAGGACAGGCCGAGCGGCGAACCCATCGCCAGCACGATCTGCCCGACCTCGACCTTCGCCGAGTCCCCGAAGCGGGCCGCCTTCGCGCCGTCGGGCACCTTGTCCAGCTTGATGACCGCCAGGTCCTGCTCCGGGTAGGAGGAGACCAGCTTCGCGGTCAGGGCGCCCTCGTTGCGGGCCGTCGTCACCCGGAAGGACTTGTCGTCCCCGACGACGTGCGCGTTGGTGACGACGTGTCCCTTGTCGTCGTACACGATCCCCGACCCCAGCGAGTCGCCCGCCTGGATCTGCACCACCGACGGCAGTACGTCCTTGATCACCCGCTCGTAGTCGGCCTGCAGCTCACTGGCCGCGCGCGGCGCCGCGGCCTGCGCCGTGTCGCCCTCCCGTGCGCTGCCCGAGCCCCGGCCGGTCTCCGAACCGGCGTCGGAACAGCCGGTCGCGAGCAGCAGGGAGCAGGCCGAAACGGCCAACGGGGCGAGCAGGCGGGACAGGAGCGGCAGACGGGGGCGGGAAGTGTCCATGGCCCGAGTCTCACGGCGCCCCCGCCGACCGGCCCCCGGTGAACACCCGAACGGGCGTTGGACAGGCCCTAGCCGCGCACCCCGCACAGATGCAGCAGCGCGGCGACCGAACGGTACGGGTCCGTCCGTCCGGCCCGTTCCTCGGCGGCCAGCAGGGTCTCGAGGTCGTCGGGCGGCGCGGCTCCGTCGGGTGCCGTGTCCGTGAAGATCCGTACGCCGTACCAGGTGTGCAGCGGCGCGCCGATGCCCGCGAGCCTCGCAGTCAGCGTCGCCAGCCGGTCCGCGCGGACGTCGAGGCCCAGGCGGTTGCGGTAGTTCGTGGTGTCGAAGGCGGCCAGCGCGCCCGCCCAGTCGCCGTGCAGACCGGGGCGCAGCGCGAGCGCGTCCCCGTTGCGCACGACGAGCGACAGCAGGCCGCCGGGCGCGAGCATCCGGGCCAGACCCGCGAGCAGCGGATCGGGCTCCTCGACGTACATGAGCACGCCGTGGCAGAGCACCACGTCGAAGCTGCCCGGCAGGAAGTGCACCCCGGTGTCCCGGCCGTCGCCCTCGACGATCCGCATCCGCTCCCGGATGCCCTCCGGCTGGCCGGCCAGCGCCTCGCGCGCCGCGGCGATCATCGTCGCGTCCCGCTCCACGCCGGTCACCTGGTGCCCGGCACGGGCCAGGCGCAGCGCCTGGGTGCCCTGGCCCATCCCGACGTCGAGCACGCGCAGCCGCCTGCCCACGGCGAAGCGCCCGGCTATCTGCTCGTCCAGCTGCCGGGCGACCATCTCCTGCCGTACGACGTCCCGAAGCCCGGACAGCCCCGCTGCCCGGGCCTTGGCCGCGCCCTCGGCGAACGGCGTCGTGCTCAGGGCCGCTCCCCGCGCTTGACCTGCGGCTTCGGCAGCCGGAGACGGCGCATCTGGAGGGAACGCATCAGCGCGTAGGCGACCGCGCCGCGCCTGCGCTCGTCCGGGAAGCGCTCGGCGAGCCGCTTCTTCAGCCGGAAGCCGGTGACGATCGAGTCCAGCACGATCAGCACGATGACGACCAGCCACAGCAGCAGCGCGATGTTCTGCAGCGAGGCCACCCGGATCATGCTCAGCACGAGGATGATCACGGCCATCGGCAGGAAGTACTCCGCGATGTTGAACCGGGAGTCGACGAAGTCGCGCGCGAACTTGCGGACCGGGCCCTTGTCACGGGCCGGCAGGTACCGCTCGTCGCCCTTCGCCAGCGCCTCGCGCTGCCGCGCCATCGCGGTCCGGCGCTCCTCGCGCTGCCGCTTGGCGGCGTCCTTGCGCGTCATCGGCGTATTGGCGACGCTGCGGCGCTGGGACTGGGCCGCACTGCGCTTGGGCGTGGGCCTTCCCTTCGGGGCCTGCGGGTCACGGGGCTGCTTGGAGTCGGTCACCTGCGCACTGACGGCGCTCTGGGCCTTCTCATCCTTGGCACGGCTACGGAACACAAAACCCAAGGGTACGGGGTGCCGGGGTGTGGACCCCAGTCCGGTGGGGAACGATCCGGCAACGCCGTACGTCTGTAAGGGGACAGAGCGGAAGTACGGAGCGGATGGTGCGTACGGCCCAGGACACCGGGACTTTCCGGACAACCCCGGGGAGCACCTACTCCCTGCGCCGGACGGGGAACGTGCGCAGTCGTCCTTGGGGATGAGCGCATCCGTCCCCGAACAGTGCGGTAATGGATGCAGGGCCCGTACTGTGGGTTCTGTTGCAGTAGCTGGAGCCGGACTCGGTCAGAAGGGGGCGCGCGAAGCCCATGAGCGGTGTCATGAAGCGTATGGGGATGATCTTCCGCGCGAAGGCCAACAAGGCCCTTGACCGGGCCGAGGACCCGCGCGAGACCCTCGATTACTCGTACCAGAAACAGCTGGAGCTGCTGCAGAAGGTGCGCCGCGGCGTCGCCGACGTGGCCACCAGCCGCAAGCGCCTGGAGCTCCAGCTCAACCAGCTCCAGTCCCAGTCGGGCAAGCTGGAGGACCAGGGCCGCAAGGCGCTGGCGCTGGGCCGCGAGGACCTGGCCCGCGAGGCGCTCTCCCGGCGCGCCGCGCTCCAACAGCAGGTCACCGACCTGGAGACACAGCACGCCACGCTGCAGGGCGAGGAGGAGAAGCTCACCCTTGCGGCCCAGCGCCTCCAGGCCAAGGTGGACGCCTTCCGCACCAAGAAGGAGACCATCAAGGCCACCTACACGGCGGCCCAGGCGCAGACCCGCATCGGCGAGGCGTTCTCCGGCATCTCCGAGGAGATGGGCGACGTCGGCCTGGCCATCCAGCGGGCCGAGGACAAGACGGCCCAGCTCCAGGCCCGGGCCGGCGCCATCGACGAGCTGCTCGCCTCCGGCGCCCTCGACGACCAGTCCGGCATGCACAAGGACGACATCCAGGCCGAGCTGGACCGGCTCTCCGGTGGTACGGATGTAGAGCTGGAACTGCAGCGCATGAAGGCCGAGCTGGCCGGGGGCTCCACTTCCGACCGCCAGGCCATCGAAGGCGGCCAGGGTCAGGACCAGAGCTCGTCGCAGCCCCAGCAGCAGCCGCAGGACACGCCGCGCTTCGACAAGCAGTAGCCCACGCCTAGGAGGGCCGACATGATCGTACGGATCATGGGGGAGGGACAGCTGAAGCTGGCCGACGGCCGGCTCACGCAGCTGAACGAGCTGGACGACGAACTCCTGGCCGAGATGGAGAACGGCGACGGCCCCGGCTTCCGCGCGACCCTCCAGGCCCTCCTGGCCAAGGTCCGCGAACTGGGCGAGTCCCTCCCGGACGACGCCCTGGAGCCCTCCGACCTCATCCTCCCGTCCCCGGACGCCACCTTGGAGGACGTACGGGAGCTGCTGAGCGACGACGGGCTGATCCCGGGCGGCACCTGACGAACACCGGCCGACTGCACCCAGCCCGCTCGGTGCCTGCCGACACGGACCCGTGACTCCCGGCCCGTCCGGTGCCTGCTGACGCGGGCCCGTGACTCCCGGCACGTCCGGTGCCTGCCGACGTCGGCCGTCAATCACAGCCCGTCCGGCGTTTGAGGACGAGGCCGTTCAGGCCGAAACGGGGGGTCTGGGGGCGCAGCCCCCAGCCAACGCCCACTGCACGCGGGCCCACTCATCAGACACGCCCAGTCCGGCTACCGTAAAAAACCGTGAGCACCCTCGCCCGCGCCCGCTGCACCATCGGCGCCCACCCCTCCGCCCTGGACGCCGCCCTCGCCGCGGCCGTCCTGGTCTGCATGGTCGCCGGCTCCTTCGTGGACCCGCACGGCCCTCAGGGCGTCGACTGGGGCCTGCGCACCCCCGACGCGCTCAGTCTCGCGCTCATGACCGCCGGCGCCGCCGCGCTCGCCTTCCGCCGCCGGGCGCCGATGACGGTCCTCGCCGTCACCGGCTGCGTCTCCGTCGTCGAGAGCGTCACCGGCGACCCGCGCGCCCCCGTCGTCATGTCCGCCGTCATCGCCCTCTACACCGTCGCCGCCTCCACCGACCGGCCCACCACCTGGCGGGTCGGCCTGCTCACCATGACCGTGCTCACCGGCGCCGCCATGCTGGCCGGCCCCCCGCCCTGGTACGCGCAGGAGAACCTCGCCGTCTTCGCCTGGACCGGCATCGGCGCCACCGCCGGAGACGCCGTCCGCAGCCGCCGTGCCTTCGTACAGGCCATCCGCGACCGGGCGGAGAAGGCCGAGCGCACCCGCGAGGAGGAGGCCCGTCGACGCGTCGCCGAGGAGCGGCTGCGCATCGCCCGCGACCTGCACGACGTGGTCGCCCACCACATCGCCCTGGTCAACGTGCAGGCCGGGGTCGCCTCGCACGTCATGGACAGGCGGCCCGACCAGGCCAAGGAGGCGCTCGCCCACGTACGGGAGGCCAGCCGCTCCGCACTGGACGAACTGCGGGCCACCGTCGGCCTGCTCCGCCAGTCCGGCGACCCGGAGGCACCGACCGAACCCGCTCCGGGCCTGGCCCGCCTCGACGAACTCGTGGGCACCTTCCACCACGCCGGACTGCGGGTCGAGATGGCCCGCACCGACCAGGGCACCGAGCTGCCCGCCGCCGTCGACCTGGCCGCGTACCGCATCATCCAGGAGGCGCTGACCAACGTGCAGAAGCACGCGGGGCGGCAGTCGAAGGCCGAGGTCAGCGTCGTACGGGTCGGGCCGAACATCGAGGTGACCGTGCTCGACGACGGCACCGGCGAAGGTGAGGCCCCCGACGCTCCCGCCGAGGGCGGCGGGCACGGGCTGCTCGGCATGCGCGAGCGCGTCACCGCCGTACGCGGCACCCTCACCACCGGTCCCCGCTACGGAGGCGGGTTCCGCGTGCATGCGATCCTTCCGGTCAAGAGCCGCACCGACGCCACCACCGACGCCAAGGACCCCGTATGACGATCCGTGTCCTGCTCGCCGACGACCAGGCGCTACTGCGCAGCGCCTTCCGGGTGCTGGTCGACTCCGAGCCCGACATGGAGGTGGTGGGGGAGGCGTCCGACGGCGCGGAGGCGGCCCGGCTGGCCGCCGAGCGGCGGGCCGACGTGGTGCTGATGGACATCCGGATGCCCGGCACCGACGGCCTCGCCGCCACCCGCATGATCAGCGCCGACCCGTCCCTGGCCCAGGTCCGCGTGGTCATACTGACCACCTTCGAGGTCGACGACTACGTGGTGCAGTCGCTGCGGGCCGGTGCCTCCGGCTTCCTCGGCAAGGGATCGGAGCCCGAGGAGCTGCTCAGCGCGATCCGCGTCGCGGCCGGCGGCGAGGCGCTGCTGTCGCCGACCGCCACCAAGGGACTGATCTCCCGCTTCCTCGCCCAGCAGGGCACGGACGACGAGGAGCGCGACCCGGCCCGCGCCGAGCGCCTCGAGTCGCTGACCGTGCGCGAGCGCGAAGTGCTGGTCCAGGTGGCCGGCGGGCGCTCCAACGACGAGATCGCCGAGCGGCTCGAGGTCAGCCCGCTCACCGTCAAGACCCACGTCAACCGGGCCATGGCCAAGCTGGGTGCCCGCGACCGCGCCCAGCTGGTCGTCATCGCGTACGAATCCGGGCTGGTACGTCCAAGGGTGGAGTGACCGCTACCCGCGTGTACTGCGGCGGGAGTATGCGCCGCATAAGGAAATGGACCTGGGGCCTAGGAAACCGGGGCCGCGCATGGCTCAGGGTGTTGGAGTGGGCGCTCACCTGTGCCGCCCGCGCCCGGCGCTGCCATGTGCCCCGTCCCCCGCTCGGCCACAGAAGAGAGACCCTGACCCATGTCCTGGCTGTCGAGATTCAGCCTCGCGCAACGGGCCCTGATAGGGCTGATGTCGATCGTCGCGCTCGTCTTCGGGGCGATCGCGATCCCCCAGCTCAAGCAGCAGCTGCTGCCCACCATCGAACTGCCCATGGTGTCGGTGCTCGCCCCGTACCAGGGTGCCTCGCCCGACGTGGTCGAGAAGCAGGTCGTCGAGCCCATCGAGGACAGCCTCGAAGCCGTCGACGGGATCTCGGGCGTCACCTCCACGGCCAGTGAGGGCAACGCCGTCATCATGGCGTCCTTCGACTACGGCCCGGGCACCCAGCAGCTCGTCGCCGACGTCCAGCAGGCCGTGAACCGGGCCCGCGCCCAGCTTCCGGACACCGTGGACCCGCAGGTCATCTCCGGCTCGACGGACGACATCCCGACCGTCGTCCTCGCCGTCACCTCGGACAAGGACCAGCAGGCGCTGGCCGACCAGCTCGACAAGACGGTCGTCTCCGAGCTGAAGGGCATCGACGGCGTCGCCCAGGTCGTGGTCGACGGCGTCCGCGACGTCCAGGTCACGGTCACGCCGGACCAGGCGAAGCTGGCCGCGGCCGAGGTGAGCCCGCAGGCGCTCGCCCAGTCCCTCCAGGCGGGCGGCGCGACCGTTCCCGCCGGTTCCTTCGACGAGGCGGGCGCCAACCGCACCGTCCAGGTCGGCGGCGGCTTCACCTCGGTCCAGCAGATCCAGGACCTCATGGTCACCGGCGAGGGCGTCGACAAGCCGGTCCGTCTCGGCGACGTCGCCACCGTCAAGGAGGAGGAGGCCAAGGCCGACTCCCTCACCCGCACCAACGGCAAGCCGTCCCTCGCGGTCGCCGTGACGATGGACCACGACGGCAGCGCGGTCTCCATCTCCGACGCCGTCGAGGACAAGCTCCCCGGCCTGCGCGAGCAGCTCGGCTCCGGCGCGACCCTCACCGTCGTCAGCGACCAGGGCCCGGCCGTCTCCAAGGCCATCTCGGGCCTGACCACGGAGGGCGGGCTCGGTCTGCTCTTCGCCGTCCTGGTCATCCTGGTCTTCCTGGCGTCGATCCGCTCCACCCTGGTCACCGCGGTCTCCATCCCGCTGTCGGTGGTGCTGGCGCTGATCGTCCTGTGGACGCGCGACCTGTCGCTCAACATGCTGACGCTGGGCGCGCTGACCATCGCCATCGGCCGCGTCGTCGACGACTCGATCGTGGTCCTGGAGAACATCAAGCGGCACCTCGGCTACGGCGAGGAGCGCAAGGACGCCATCCTGGGCGCCGTCCGCGAGGTCGCCGGAGCGGTCACCTCGTCCACGCTCACCACGGTCGCCGTGTTCCTGCCGATCGGTCTGGTCGGCGGCATGGTCGGCGAGCTGTTCGGCTCCTTCAGCCTCACCGTCACCGCGGCCCTGCTCGCGTCGCTGCTGGTGTCGCTGACGGTGGTCCCGGTGCTGTCGTACTGGTTCCTGCGGGCCCCGAAGGGCACCCCCGAGGACGCGGCCGAGGCCCGTCGCCTCGCGGAGGAGAAGGAGGCCAGGAGCCGCCTGCAGCGCTTCTACGTCCCCGTCCTGCGCTTCGCCACCCGCCGCCGCCTGACCAGCGTGGCCATCGCGGTCGTCGTCCTGGTCGGCACCTTCGGCATGGCGCCGCTGCTGAAGACCAACTTCTTCGACCAGGGCGAGCAGAAGGTCCTCAGCGTCAAGCAGGAGCTGAAGCCCGGCACCAGCCTCGGCGCCACCGACGAGCAGGCCAGGAAGGTCGAGAAGCTGCTCGGCGACACCGAGGGCGTCAAGGACTACCAGGTCACCATCGGCTCGTCCGGTTTCATGGCCGCCTTCGGCGGCGGCACGGACACCAACCAGGCCTCGTACCAGATCATGCTGGAGGACTCCGCGTCCTACGAGGACGTCCAGGACCACATCGAGGACGGGCTGGCGAAGCTCGGCGACGGCATCGGCACCACCACGATCGCCGCCGGTGACGGCTTCGGCAGCCAGGATCTGAGCGTCGTCGTCAAGGCGGCCGACGCGCAGGTGCTCCGCGAGGCCGCCGAGCAGGTCCGCAAGACCGTCGCCGGACTCGACGACGTCACCGACGTCACCAGCGACCTGGCGCAGAGCGTCCCGCGCATCTCGGTCAAGGCCAACGCCAAGGCAGCCGAGGCGGGCTTCACCGACCAGACCCTCGGCGCGGCCGTCGCCCAGGCGGTGCGCGGCACCCCGGCGGCCAAGGCGACGCTGGACGACACCGAGCGCGACGTCGTCATCAGGTCGGCCCGGCCGGCCACCACGATGGCCGAGCTGAAGGCCCTGAACCTGGGTCCGGCGAAGCTCGGTGACATCGCCACCGTGCAGCTGGTGGACGGCCCCGTCTCGATGACCCGCATCGACGGGCAGCGCGCGGCGACCGTCACCGCCAAGCCGACCGGCGACAACACCGGCGCGGTCAGCGCGGACCTCCAGTCGAAGATCAACGGTCTGGACCTGCCGTCCGGCGCCACGGCCGAGATCGGCGGCGTCACCGCAGACCAGGACGACGCGTTCAAGAACCTCGGCCTGGCCATGCTGGCCGCGATCGCCATCGTGTTCATGCTGCTGGTCGGCACCTTCCGGTCGCTGGCCCAGCCGCTGATCCTGCTGGTGTCCATCCCGTTCGCGGCGACCGGTGCGATCGGCCTGCTGATCGCCACGGGCACCCCGATGGGTGTCCCGGCGATGATCGGCATGCTGATGCTGATCGGCATCGTGGTCACCAACGCCATCGTGCTGATCGACCTGATCAACCAGTACCGCAAGCAGGGCTACGGCGTCGTCGAAGCCGTCGTCGAGGGCGGCCGACACCGTCTGCGGCCCATCCTCATGACGGCCCTGGCGACGATCTTCGCCCTCCTGCCGATGGCGCTGGGCGTCACCGGCGAGGGCGGCTTCATCGCCCAGCCGCTGGCAGTGGTCGTCATCGGCGGTCTGATCACCTCGACCCTGCTGACCCTCCTCCTGGTCCCGACCCTCTACGCGATGCTGGAGCTCCGCAAGGAGCGGCGCGCGAAGAAGCGGGCGGCGAAGAAGGGCGGCGACCTGCCGTCGCAGCCCGAGGCGTCGGACGAGCCGGAGACGGCGAAGGTCTGACGGCGGCGGCATAACGCGAGGGTGTCCCCACCGCCCGGTGGGGACACCCTCAGTGCTTCACGCGGCAACGACCGCCTACGGCAGCGCCAGCATCCGCTCCAGGGCCAGCTTCGCGAAGGCCTCGGTCTCCTGGTCCACCTCGATGCGGTTGACCAGGGTGCCCTCGGCCAGCGACTCCAGCGCCCAGACCAGGTGCGGGAGGTCGATGCGGTTCATGGTCGAGCAGAAGCAGACCGTCTTGTCGAGGAAGACGATCTCCTTGTCCTCGGCGGCGAAACGGTTCGCCAGACGGCGGACCAGGTTCAGCTCGGTCCCGATGGCCCACTTGGAACCGGCCGGGGCCGCCTCCAGGGCCTTGATGATGTACTCGGTCGAGCCGACGTAGTCCGCGGCGGCGACGACCTCGTGCCTGCACTCGGGGTGCACCAGGACGTTCACGCCCGGTATGCGCTCCCGCACGTCGTCGACCGAGTCGAGGCTGAAGCGGCCGTGCACCGAGCAGTGACCCCGCCACAGGATCATCTTCGCGGCGCGCAGCTCCTCGGCCGTCAGCCCGCCGTTCGGCCGGTGCGGGTTGTAGACGACGCAGTCCTCCAGCGACATGCCCAGGTCCCGCACCGCGGTGTTGCGGCCGAGGTGCTGGTCGGGCAGGAAGAGGACCTTCTCACCCTGCTCGAAGGCCCAGTTCAGGGCGCGCTCGGCGTTGGAGGAGGTGCAGATGGTGCCGCCGTGCTTGCCGGTGAACGCCTTGATGTCCGCGGACGAGTTCATGTACGAGACGGGCACGACCTGTTCGGCGATCCCCGCCTCGGTCAGCACGTCCCAGCACTCGGCGACCTGCTCGGCGGTGGCCATGTCCGCCATGGAACAGCCGGCGGCCAGGTCGGGCAGGACGACCTTCTGGTCGTCCGAGGTCAGGATGTCGGCCGACTCCGCCATGAAGTGCACACCGCAGAAGACGATGTACTCGGCCTCCGGGCGCGCCGCCGCGTCCCTGGCCAGCTTGAAGGAGTCGCCCGTGACGTCGGCGAACTGGATGACCTCGTCCCGCTGGTAGTGGTGACCGAGCACGAAGACCTTGTCGCCGAGCTTCTCCTTGGCCGCACGGGCGCGCGCGACCAGGTCCGGGTCCGAGGGAGAGGGCAGGTCGCCGGGGCACTCCACACCGCGCTCGCTCCTCGGGTCGGCCTCACGGCCGAGGAGCAGCAGGGCGAGGGGCGTCGGCTGTACGTCGAGCTCCTGGGTTTGGGCGGTGGTCACGACACGCACCCTTTCTACTTTCGTCGACCCTTTTCGTCGAACTGACGCTATATATCATAGCCGGTTCACGTCACTTTGACGATGTCCATAGTGTCGGTGTGACGTGAATCCCGGTGCCACAGCCGCTGACCGTCGGCGGGGGCGTGTGCGAGCATGAAGGGGAACGCCGAGGACAAAGACTCGGTCCCGCCCGGAATGAATCCGCGGCTCCGTCGGTTGAAACCGTCGGCAAGCAGTCTCCGTACAACCCGGGAGAGATGTAGATGTCCGTATCGGACGAGACCACCACCGTCACCGACGGCATCATCCTGACCGACGCCGCCGCGTCGAAGGTCAAGGCGCTGCTCGACCAGGAAGGCCGTGACGACCTCGCGCTGCGCGTCGCCGTCCAGCCCGGCGGCTGCTCCGGCCTGCGTTACCAGCTCTTCTTCGACGAGCGCTCGCTCGACGGCGACGTGGTGAAGGACTTCGGCGGCGTCAAGGTCACCACCGACCGCATGAGCGCCCCGTACCTGGGCGGTGCCACCATCGACTTCGTGGACACGATCGAGAAGCAGGGCTTCACGATCGACAACCCGAACGCGACGGGCTCCTGCGCCTGCGGCGACTCCTTCAGCTGACCGGCTGAGAGGCCGCGAGGCATCCGAACGCGAGAAGGGGGGGGGGGGGGGGGGGGGGGCCCGGGCGCCCCCCCCGCCGCCGGGGGGGGGGGGGGGGGGGGGGGGCCCCCCCCCCCCCCCGCCCGCGCCCCCCC
>NZ_JBIVPJ010000050.1:0-12517 GCF_044754585.1 Streptomyces sp. NPDC093065
CGGGCGGCCCCGGGGGGGGGGGGGGCGGCCGCGCGGCCCCCCCCCCCCCCCGGGGGCCCGGGCGCGGCGGCGGGGGGGGGCGGGGGCCCCCGCCCCCCCCCCCCCCCCCGGGGCCGGGCCCCCCCACGCTTCCACCGAGCCCGGACAACCTTCGGCCTATTTGTCTAGACCTATTTTGTCTAGACCTCTTGCCCCACCCGTCTTCGCGGGCTACGTTTCGCGCTGTTCGGGGACCTTCGCGTTTCCCTCAAATCCCCTGATGGGCAAGGCTGGAAGGAGCATGTCCGCATGCAGCACCGGAGTCTGTCCAGACGAACCGTTCTCGCCTCCGCGACCGTGGTCGCCGCGAGCGCCACGGGCGTCGTCGGCGGGGCGGCCACCCCCGCGGCCGCGCACGGGCGCGACCACCGCCTCAAGAAGCTCGTCTCCAGGATGAGCGTCGAGGCGAAGATCGGCCAGCTGTTCGTGCCGTACTTCTACGGGACGTCGGCGACTTCTCCCAGCCAGTCCGACCAGGACCGCAATCTCAGTGAACTCGGCGTCCGCACCGTGGCCGAGCTCATCGCCAAGTACCACATCGGCGGTGTCATCTTCTTCTCCGGCTGGGCGAACAACATCCAGGACCCCAGCCAGATCGCGGACTTGGCCAACGGTGTGCAGCGGGCCTCACTCGCCCTGCCCACCCCCGTTCCCTCCCTGATCTCCATCGACCAGGAGCACGGCGCCAACGTCCGCATCGGCAGCGGCGTCACCCAGCTGCCGGGCGCGATGGCGCTCGGCGCGGGCCGATCGCTCTCGGACGCCCGCACCGCCGGACGGATATCGGGCACCGAACTCGCCGCCCTGGGCATCCACCAGAACTTCGCCCCGGTCGCCGACGTCAACGTCAACCCGGCCAACCCCATCATCAACGTCCGCTCCTTCGGCGCCGACGCCCGCGAGGTCGGTCGCATGGTCGCGGCGCAGGTGACGGGCTATCAGCAGGCCGGCGTCGTGGCCTGCGCCAAGCACTTCCCGGGCCACGGGGACACCGGGCAGGACAGCCACACCGGACTGCCCGTGATCACCCACACCCGCGAGGAGTGGGAACGCGTCGACGCCCCGCCCTTCAGGGCCGCGATCGCCGCCGGCGTCGACTCGATCATGACCGCGCACCTCCAGGTCCCGGCGCTCGACCCCAGCAACGAACCGGCCACCCTGTCGCCCGCGATCCTCCAGGGCGTGCTGCGCGACGAGCTCGGCTTCGACGGAGTGATCGTCACCGACGCCCTCAACATGCAAGGCGTGCGCACCAAGTACGGCGACGACCGCGTACCCGTCCTCGCCCTCAAGGCCGGCGCCGACCAACTGCTCTTCCCGCCGGACATCGACGTCGCCTACCACGGTGTCCTCGCTGCCGTCCGCAGCGGAGAGATCACCGAGGACCGCCTCGACGAGTCCGTCCTGCGCATCCTGCGGATCAAGGACAAGGCCGGTCTCTTCGACGGCAGCCCGTACGTCTCGCAGAGGCAGGTCGACCGGGTCGTCGGCGCCCGCGGCCACCGGCTCGCCGCCGCGCGGATCGCCGAGCGCACCACCACCCTGCTGGTCAACAGGCACCGGGCGCTGCCGCTGCGCCGCAGACAGCAGAAGCTGCTCGTGGTCGGCGCGAGCCCGGCCTTCCCGACCGACGACACCCGTACCACGGTGCCCGAGCTGGCCAAGGCGTTCGACGATCTGGGCTACCGCACCACGCACCTCGCGACCGGCCGGGAGCCCGACGCCGCGAAGATCGACGAGGCCGTGGCCGCCGCACGGGGGCGGGACGCGGTGGTGGTCACCACCGACAACGTCGGCGCCACCAGCGCCCAGCGCACCCTGGTGTCCCGGCTGCTCGCGACGGGCGTCCCCGTCGTCCACCTCGCGGTGCGCAATCCCTACGACATCGCCCACCTCGGCGACGTCCCGGCCTCGCTGGCCTCCTACTGCTGGACCGAGATCGAACTGCGCGCCGCCGCCCGGGTGATCGCCGGCCGCGTCGAACCGCGCGGCAGGCTGCCCGTGCCCGTCCAGCGGGCCGACGACCCGACCAGGGTCCTCTTCCGCACCGGTCACGGCCTGTCGTACGACGACTGACCTCCGCGGGCCCGGCCGGGCGGCCCGTGAGCCACCCGGCCGGGGTCATGTCCCCGGCGCACAGCCGGTGGTCCGCGCCCGCGCCGGTGGCGCGGGCTTCGGGCTCAGTGCCCCATCATGGCGGTGGGGTCTGCGGCCTTGACCTTCTTGCGGGGCAGCAGCGCGGCGGGGACGAGGCACACGGCGACGAGGACGGTCGCCACCAGGAACACCGAGGCGAACGCGTCACCCATCTGCGAACGCACCTCGTCCGGAGTGGTCGCGGTGATGTCCTTGAGTCCGTTGGTGAGGAGCACCGAGAACAGAGCGGTGCCTATCGAGGCCGCCACCTGCTGGACGATGTTCATCAGCGTCGATCCACGGGCGACCGTGTGCTCCTTCAGGGTGGCCAGCGCCGACGCCATGATCGGCATCATCGCGGCACCCATGCCGAGGCCCATCACGAAGAGCGCGGTGACGACGTACGCATAGGAGGTGTCGGCGGTGAGCTGCGTGAACATGCCCATGCCGACAGTGATCACCGCGATGCCGGTCAGTACGATCTTGCCGGGGCCGATGCGGTCGGCGAGCATCCCGGCGATCGGCATGGTGATCATGGCGCCGATGCCCTGCGGAGCGAGAAGCACTCCCGAGTCGAGTGCCGACTCCCCGCGCACCTGCTGGAAGTAGAGCGGGAACAGCAGGCTGGCGCCGAAGAACGCCATGGCGAACAGCGACATCGCGATCACGGCGACGCTCATGTCCCTGTTGCGGAAGAGCCGCAGGTCGATCAGCGGGTGGATGTTGCGCCGCCGCAGCGCCCAGGGGACGAACGCGGCGAGGAGAACCAGACCGATGGCGGCGGGCACGAGGACCTTGGCGGCCCAGACCGTGCCGGTCTCCGGGATGGACGAGACGCCGTACAGGAAGGTCGCCAGTCCGGGCGACAGCATGAGCATGCCCTGCCAGTCGAAGGTCTCGGAGGGCTCCACGCTGTCCTTGGGCAGGACGACAGCGGCGTAGCCGAGGGCTATGGCACCGATCGGCACGTTGATCAGGAAGATCCAGTGCCAGGAGGCGACGTCGATCAGCCAGCCGCCCAGGATGGGGCCGAAGATCGGGCCGAGCAGCATGGGGATGCCGAGTACGGCCATCACCCGGCCGACCCTCTCGGGGCCTGCCGCGCGCGTCAGGATCGTCATGCCGAGCGGCATCAGCATGCCGCCGCCCAGGCCCTGGACGACCCGGAACGCGACCAGCATCTCCAGGGAGTTGGCGGCCGCGCACAATGCGGACCCGGCCGCGAACAAGGTGATCGCGAGCAGGTAGAGCCGTTTGGTTCCGAACCTGTCCGCGGCCCAGCCGGTGAGCGGGATGACGCTCGCCAGCGCCAGGGTGTAGCCGGTCATCGTCCAGGCCACCTGGGCCGAGGTCGCGTCGAACTCCTTCTGGAACGTCTGCAGCCCGACCGAGACCACGGTGATGTCCAGGATCGACATGATCCCGCCGAGCACGACCACCCCGGCGACGAGAAGGACCTTGCTGTCGAGCTTGTCGCGAGCTCCACCCCCGGGAGGGCTTGGCTCGGTCTGTTGCGACGTGGTCATTACTCAGCCTTTCGACGTAAAGACGGGGCCGCCTGGTCGCCCGGCCCCCACCACCTGCGACCTCCGGACAGCCGCGACCGCGCCGAGCTCCGGCGGAGACGGAGAGGGGCTGCGCCCTCCCGCGCGAGGCGGTCGGAACCCCACCGGGCACCGGGTCCACGGCAGACGCCTCGAAGGCGAGCGGTATACACGCGATCCGTTGTGGCACACGAATGTACCAGCGCCGGTGTGCCGCTACGGATCCGAGAGCCGACGGGGAAGGTGCACGTCCGGGGCCGGGACGCGCCAACGGTTCGCCGCCGCCGTCCTGGGAACTCAGGACGGCATGATCCTCCGAAACATCGGGTGGGGTTGCGCAGCGGGAGCTGCCGGCACCACCGCACTGAACGCCGTCGGCTACGTCGACATGGCGGTGCGGCGGCGGGCGGCCAGCAACGCCCCCGCAGCCGTGGTGGACGGACTCGCCACACGGCTGGGGCACCCGGTGCCGAAGATGACGGGACGCGAGAACCGGCTCTCCGCGCTGGCGGCACTGGCGGGCATCGCCACGGGAACCGGTGTCGGCATCGCGGTGTCGCTGCTGCACGGAGCCGGGGCACGCGTGTCCCTGCGGCTGGGTGCCGCGTTGACCGGGGCGGCGGCGATGGCCTGCGCAGACGTCCCCATGGCCCTTCTCGGGGTGAGCGACCCGCGTACCTGGAGCAGAGGCGACTGGGCGTCGGACGTGGTGCCGCACCTGGTCTACGGCCTGGTCACCTACGGCATCGTCACGGCATCGCAGAAGCAGCGCTGGTGCCCGGGCACCCACGCTCACCAGGACGCACCGGTCGGACGCCACTAGCGTGATGCCATGACGACCTGGTTGCCCCTGGACGCCGTACCGCGGCTGTCCGGCGCCCTCGCCGTCGGGGTCGTGGTGGGTGTCGCGGTGGGACTGGGAACCGGCGCGGTGCTGGGGGCCCTGGCCGGGATCGCGGCGACGGAGCTCGTCTTCACCCCGGCCGGATGGATCGTGCTGTGGTCGATGGACGCGTCCGCCTGATGTACGCCACCCGCAGCATCCTGGCAACCGCCATCAACCTCGTTGCCGGGCTCGTCACTGGCCGAGCACACTGGACGGGGCGTGCGGACCGGACGGAACGGAAAGGAGCGACCACGAATGCCGGACGAATTCTCCGTGGGAGACCACGTGCGCTGGAACTCCGAGGCCGGATACGTCGAAGGCGTCATCGTCGAGAAGCACACCCGCGATGTGCGATTCAAAGGCCATACGCGCCGCTGTTCCCCGGAAGACCCGCAATACGAGATAAAGAGCGACAAGACCGATCATGTCGCCATGCACAAGGCTGGAGCACTGAAGAGGACGTAGGAGCGGCCGGCGGTCCGCGACGAGCACGCGCGGGTCCGCGACGGCCACCTCACCTGCCCGGCAACCGACTTGGAGGTGCCGTGACCTTCGTCGACGACGTCCGGGACGCGGTGTGCTCGATCCCCGCGGGCGCCGTGGCCTCCTACGGTGACATCGGTCGGCGGGTCGGTGTCGGTGCCCGCCAGGCGGGGCGGGCCATGAGCCTGCTCGACGAGAACGTGCCGTGGTGGCGTGTCGTGTACGCGGACGGGACGCCGCCCTCCTGCCACGGTGGGCGGGCGCCGGTGCTGCTGCGGGACGAGGGAACGCCGATGCTCGGGGCGCGGGTGGACATGGCCCGGGCGCGTCACCACTGGCCGCGGTGACACGCGCCGGTATTCCGCCGGCCGGGGTCAGGTGGCCACGAGCAGTGTCTGAGGCGCGGCCGTCTTCATGCGCATGCGCAGCCAGTCGAGTTGGGCCGTGGTCTCGGTCGAGCAGGTGTCGACGGCCTCAAGGAGTTCGTGGTCGCGCAGGGCGCTGCCCGCCTGGGTGACGAGGTGCCAGGTGATGTCGACGAGGTTGACGAGTTGGTAGAGGTCCAGCAGGTCGCGCAGGAGCCCCGCGGGCCCCGTCCGGGCGGTGGTGAGGCCCTGGGCGTGGAGGCGTTCGGGTGCGGGCTCGTCGGCCGCGCCGAGGCGGTCGAGGACGGGGGCCAGTGCTTCGCGGTGGGCGGCGCACTGTCGGGCGAAGCGCGCGGTGGCCCAGTGGACGTCGGCGTCACCGGTGTGGCCCTCGGAGACGACCGTGAAGCTGCTGCCCAGGGTGGCTTCGCCGGTGTGCTGGAAGCCCAGGTAGGTCACGAGGTGCATGGTGTGCTGCCCTTCAGTCGCGGACCGTGTCGAGGGGGCGGACCGGCGCGGAGGCCGTGTTGACGGGCGCCGGCGCGGGCCCGTCTCCGGCCGCGATCCGTTCGACCGAGACGGCGGCGACCTTGAGCTCGGGTTGTTTGGAGACGGGGTCCCAGCCGGTGAGGGTGAGTTCGTTGGCGGCGGTGCCGCCGTCTCCGTAGTGCCACGGCGCGAAGACGACGCCCTCCCGGATGTGCGAGATGCGTGCCGGGGCCTCGACGGAGCCCCGGCGGGAGGTGACGCGCACCAGGTCGCCCTCGCCGATGCCCAGTCGCCGGGCGTCGGGTTCGGAGAGCTCGACCCACATCGAGGGAGCGGCGTCGTTGAGCTGCCTGCTGCGGCGGGTCTTGGTGCGGGTGTGCCAGTGGTAGACGGTCCGGCCGGTGGTCAGCCGCAGCGGGTAGGCGTCGTCGGGTTCCTCGAAGGCGTGCTCGTAGGCAGTGGTCTTCAGGATGGCGCGCCCGTCGACGCGACGGGCCCGGTAGGCGGTTTCGCCGACCGGTGCGCCGGTGGCCAGGTCGTGGCCGTAGGTCTCGCACATGCCGGCGTCGGTGTTGAACACGCCGTCGGTGTAGAGCCGTTCGGTGCCCTCGGGTGCCTGCTCGGTACAGGGCCACTGGATGCCGCCGACGTCGTGCAGCTTCCGGTAGGTCAGCCCGCTGTAGTCGCAGGGGCGTCCGGAGCTCGCCGCCTTCCACGCCTCGAAGGCCTCCTCCGGGGTGTCCCAGGCCGGCAGCGGGCGGCCGTCCTTGTCGGCGAGGCCGAGGCGACGGGCGTAGTCGGTGAAAACAGCCTGGTCGCCCCGGGCCTCGCCCGGAGGCTCGACGGCCTTCTCCTGGAGGTGGACGGTGCGGTCGACTGGAGGTGGACGGTGCGGTCGACGTTGGTGAACGTGCCGGTCTTCTCCGCCCACAGCGCCGCGGGCAGCACCACGTCGGCGAGTTCGGTGGTCTCGGTGCGGTACCCGTCGGAGACGACGACGAAGCACTGGTCGCCGGAGAGGATCCGGCGGATCCGGGCGAGGTCGGGCATCGACACCGCCGGGTTGGTGCCGGCGATCCACAGGAAGCCGACGGAGCCCTGCTCGGCGTAGCGGAAGATCTCGTTGGCGTTGGTGGGAGGAGACCAGTGCGGGATGGTCATGGGGTCGACGTTCCACAGTTCGGCCAGCTCCCGCACGTGCTCGGGGTTGTCCCAGTTGCGGAATCCGGGGAGGGCGGGACCGCACCCGGCCTCGCGGTTGTTCTCCGCGGAGGGCTGGCCGTTCATCTGGAGGATTCCGGCTCCGGGACGGCCGAGCATGCCACGCAGCAGGTGCAGGTTGTTGACCTGGCAGGAGGCGGCGGTGGCCTGGTGGGACTGGTAGTAGCCCATCGAGCAGGTCGAGACCACCCGTTCGCTGGTGCCGAAGATCTCGGCGGCGGCGCGGATGTCGTCGGCGGGTACGCCGCAGATGCCGGCGGCCCACTCCGGTGTCGCCCCGCGGGTCAGCGCGTCGAGCTGCTCGAAGCCCACCGTGTGCGCGCCGATGTAGTCGCGGTCGGCCCAGCCGTGCGCGATCAGCTCGTGTACCAGGGCGTTCATCAGGGCGAGGTTGGTGCCGTTGCGAATCGGCAGATGGACACTCGCCCGTTCGGCGACCTTGGTCCGCCGGGGGTCGACGCACACCAGCCGCGGCGGGTCCGCCGCCTCCAGCCGGTCGAGCATCCGCGCCCACAGCACGCTCTGGGTCTCGGCGACGTTGTGCCCGAACAGGAACAGCGCGTCGCAGCTGTCGACGTCCGTGTACGAGCCCGGCTGCCCGTCCGAGCCGAAGCTCTCCTGGAAGGCGGAGGCCGCGGTGGCCGTGCACAGCCGGGTGTTGCCGTCCATGTGCGGGGTGCCGATGCCCGCTTTGCCGATCACGGCCAGCGTGTAGTACTCCTCGATCGTCAGCTGACCCGAGGTGTAGAACGCGTGGCTGAGCGGGCCCTTGCCGTCCAGCAGGGCACGTGAGCGCTCGACCACCCGGCTCATGGCGGTCTCCCAGTCCGTCTCGACCAGCCGCCCGCCCTCGCGGATCAGCGGCACGGTCAGGCGGTCGTGCTGCTCGCCCTGCCACCCGTACAGTCCCTTGGGTCCCAGACGGTCGTGGTTGATCCGGTCCTCGGCCCGTCCCCGGACACCCACCATGCGGCCGTCCCGGACGGCGACCTCCAGGCCGCAGCCGTTGGAGCACAACAGGCAGGCGCCGCGCACCCAGGTGTCGACGTCGGCCTCGCCCACCCCGTCGATCAGGTACTGGTCCACGCGCCGTGGCCACGGCGTACCCGCGGTGTGCGGGGTGCCCGGCCCCCAGATGTCCGCGATGCGATCGCTAACCATGCCTGTCGTCCTCTCGTGTGGCTGTGTCCGAGCGCTTCCTCTCGGGCTGGATGACTGCCTTGACCACGGCGACCGCCACCGCGGTCCATGCCGCGAAGCCGATCCGCACCTCCACCCCGGCGATGTCGGCCATGAACGACGGCTATGCACAGATTCTTGCGACATCGAGGAACATGCCGCATCCCGGAGCGGGGTGGCCGAACGACGACGACGGACTCCGCCGTCCAGGGCGCGCGACGCGCTCACGCCGCACGGATCGAGGTGACTTCGTAGATCACGGCCGAGCTCCTCGCCGCCCCGCGGCACGTCAACCGGTGCGGTGGGGTGCGGTACGACCGGACCTCGACGTCGAACAGTGCCTCGCGGGGCGGGCGGCCCGCGACGCGGATCCTCCAGCGGTCGCCGTCGCGCGAGGTCTCGGTGACCGCGTAGTCCTGCCGGCCCGCGGGTCCGGCCAGTTCGAGGACGGCGGCGACGGCGGCCTGCTGCGGTGGGAAGAGGTCCGTGTACCCGCGCAGGTGCTCGGCGTGGATCCGGCCGGCCAGATGCTCCCCGACCGCCTCGACGGACGACCGGGCGTCGAGGCCGCCGTAGTAGACGCCGTCGGGCGCGACGAGGACGTTCGCGGCGTACCTGTCGCCGCCGACGTGCGTGCACTCCCACACGAGGTCCGGCCACCGCTCGCTCAGCGCACGTGCCACGGGCCGTCCGCGCACCGCGCAGCAGGGGTCGTGCTGACCGTGCGCGCAGACGAGGACGACGGGCGGCAGAGCTGCTTCTCCCGGGGCGTCGAGGGCCTCCGCGACCTCGGCCAGGTCCGCGTCCGAGCGCCAGGTGCCCCATCGCTGTCGGTGGGCCCCGGAACGCTCGTGGCGCAGTACGGCCCAGTGCGGCGCGGCACCCGAGGACGTGCGGCGCCCGTGCCGCCTGACCAGGAGGATCCGAGCCCGTACCGCCTGCGCGGCGCGGTACACGCGTGTCTTGACGTCCGGCCGGAGGTCGAGACCGTCGAATCCGTTGGCCGGCCAGCCTCCCCGGTGTTCGACGAGGATCCAGACGCCGCCGTACGGTGCCGTGCCGCCGACGGGGTCGCCGCGGGTGCGGGCGGCGTCGGAGCAGAAGAAGGGGCCGGTCGCAGCCGCCTCGGGCGTCACGGGTCGGCGGGCACCAGTACGCCCGCGCGCAGCAGCCTCCCGGCGAGTGCGACGCCGAGGTCGCCGGCCGTGTGTACGCCACCGTCGAGCAGGCGGGTCACGGACGCCGTGTCGCTCCGGGGGAACTCGAGCCGGCCCACGCGGGTACGCAGGCACTGGCCCTCCAGGCTCGCCCGGAGCCCCGGACGCAGCCGCACCGCGGAGTCGGGCCCGAGTCCTTCGACGGCCTCGAACTGGCTCAGCGGCCCGAGCGGCGCGGGCCGTCCCTGCCCGCGCCGGGCCCGGTGGAACAGCGGTGCGGGGTCCGCCTCCTCGACGGCGGCGACGAGGAGGCCCCGGACGAGGTCGATCTCGTCGCGCGGTTCTCCGACTCCGAGGGCGAGGGTGGTGCGCATCCGGGGGTCGTCGCGCAGCAGCGCGAGGGCCGCCCGGGTGAGCTGTTCGGCCAGCGCGTACCGCGTCCAGGTGTGGATGCCCAGGGTCAGGTGGATGGAGACCGCGCCCTGCGCCCGGGCGGAGTGCAGCCACCCTCGCGGCAGGTAGAGGGTGTCGCCCGGTTCGAGGACGGTGTCGATGCGGGCGTCGCCCTTCGCGGCCTCGGCCACGGCCGAACGCCGGTCGGTCCAGGGCTGGTCGCGCAGGGGGTCCGGGTGGACGGGCTCGTGGATCAGCCAGCGCTTGGTTCCCTGGATCTGGACGACGAAGACGTCGTGGACGTCGTAGTGGTCGTCGAACCCTCGGCTCTGCGGTGGGGTGATGTACGCATTGGCCTGCACGGGGTGCCCGAGCTCCGAGCCGAGGCCCGCGACGAAGTCCCCGACCGGCTGCCAGGTGCGCTGGAGCGCCTGCAGCACGAGCGTGGCCCCGTCGCGGAACGCCCGCCACACGGCGGTGTCGTCGAGCTGGTCGGAAATGGTGGCTCCGACACCGGCGGACGAGGTGAACGACGTCTCGGGCAGCGCGGAGCCGTCCTTGGCCATGCGGAGGAACGGTGTACGCAGCCCGCGGCGCGAGACCAGTTCGTCGACGGCGTCCGCGGAGAACAGATCGGAGAAGTCGTCCGCTCGCCGTGTGTGCCGCGCCGTCCGCGCCCAGACGTCACGGGCGAATTCTTCCCGGCTCAGGTCGGTCAGGCGGTCCAGCACCCCGGCGCCCGGTGTCGCGGGGCCGCGGTGCCGAGATCCGCCGGGGAGGGCGTTCAAGTGCCGCTGGAGGAATCGTCCGCGCCTCCATCGGCGCCGCCGTCGTGCACACCGGGCGTCCCGGCCGCACCACCGTCCGCCGGACCCTCCGCACCACCATCGGCCCCACCGTCATGCACACCGGGCGTCCCCGCGGCACC
Source organism: Streptomyces sp. NPDC093065 (assembly GCF_044754585.1). Lineage (NCBI taxonomy): Bacteria > Bacillati > Actinomycetota > Actinomycetes > Kitasatosporales > Streptomycetaceae > Streptomyces > Streptomyces sp. NPDC093065. The sequence continues at coordinate 10,821 of NZ_JBIVPJ010000050.1, forward strand.
ACCGTCCGCCGGACCCTCCGCACCACCATCGGCCCCACCGTCATGCACACCGGGCGTCCCCGCCGCACCACCGTCCGCGGGGCCTTCTTGCTGGTTGGGGTCCTGCTCAGGACTGGCCATGACTCCTCCTGCGGGTCTGGCAGGTAGAGACCGGGCTCCCGACGCGCGGGTCTGATCACCGCACGCGGCGGTCTCTCGTGAGCCCCCCCACCGCCACCGTAGCGCCACCCGACCGAAGCCTCGACTCGAGCGAGAGCCCTGGCGGCGTCGCGTCCGGTCACCTCGGCCGGGCGGCCGGAAACGCGCCGGGTCTTGACTTGGGAGACCCTGTTGAAGGACGTACTGACAGGGCACCCTCACAGCGGCAGCGCGAGGTGTACGGCCAGCTGCCGAAGAACGGAGCGCACGCATGACCATCCTGGACGAGACCTACACCCTGTCCAACGGGGTCGAGATCCCCAAGCTGGGGCTCGGTACCTGGTTCATCGACGACGACCGGGCGGCCGAGGCGGTCCGCGCAGCCGTGGAGACCGGCTACCGCAACATCGACACCGCCCAGGCCTACGGCAACGAGCGCGGCGTCGGGGAGGGCGTGCGCACCGCCGTTGTGCCCCGCGAAGAACTGTTCGTCTCGACCAAACTCGCGGCAGAGATCAAGGACTACGACCAGGCCGTCGACGCGATCGACGGGTCACTGCAGAAGCTCGGCATCGAGTACATCGACCTGATGCTCATCCACAGCCCGCAGCCGTGGGACGACTTCCGTGGCGGCGACTACGCCGAGGGCAACCGCGCGGCATGGCGCGCGCTCGAAGAAGCCCATCGGGCCGGCAGGATCCGCTCCATCGGGGTGTCCAACTTCCAGCAGGAGGACCTGGAGAACATCCTCCAGGACGCGGCCGTCGTACCGCACGTGAACCAGCTGCTGGTCCACGCCGGCAACACCCCTGCGCAGCTCCTGGAGTACTGCGAGGGCAGGCAGATCCGCGTCGAGGCGTACTCGCCGATCGCACACGGCGCGATCCTGCGGAACACCGAAGTCCAGACGATGGCGGAGAAGTACGGCGTGTCCGTCCCGCAGCTGTGCATCCGCTACACCCTGCAGCTGCGCACGGTGTCGCTGCCCAAGACGGCGAACCCCGCTCACATGCGCTCCAACGCCGACGTGGACTTCGAGATCTCCGACGACGACATGGACGCCCTGCGGGACCTGCGCGACGTGGACTACGGCGAGCACAGCGCGTTCCCCGTGTACAGCGGCAAGTGAGGCGCGAGGCAGGGCGTCCCGGTCGACTGGCCGCCATCGACGCGTCCGTCATTTCCGCAGGTCAACGCACCCTTCCGCGCGGCTTCAACGGCACCGCCGGCAGCTCCGGGGCGGGCAGCGGGGCTCCGTCGTAGCCCTTGACCTCGCCGAACCGTGTCCCTTCCATCCAGTCCCGGCGGGCCTGTACGATCTCCTCCTGGGAGCGCCCGATCCAGTTCCAGAACATAGCGAATCCTGCACACATTTGCGCAGGTCAGCGGTGTTCCGGATCGACGACGGTGAGCAAACTGTCGTCATCGGTCCTGGAGGGGTCAGCAACCGTGAGTGCCACTGGCTTGGTTCGTGGGATGGGTTCGTTTTTCAAGGAGTGTGAGCATCCGCGGTCGCGGTGGTCGAAGTGCCCGCACGCGTACAAGGTGCGGTATCGGTC
>NZ_JBIVPJ010000051.1:0-10440 GCF_044754585.1 Streptomyces sp. NPDC093065
CGAAAGCTCAACAGCTCCGGGCTCAGCTACGTTCTCACTGGTCATCGATGCATCCTCCATGATCGGGAGTTACACCGAACGATTTACAGTCCCCGAGGCGACGATGATGACGTTCGAAGGACTGCTCGACGGCCGGGAGCACATCGCTGTGGGCGTCGGCGAGTGGAGGGAGTCCCTGCGTCAAGCGACTGCCGGCGGCTCGCCACTTCTGGTGCGCATGCACAGTGAGTGTCTGACCGGCGATGTGTTCGGTAGCCAGAACTGCGACTGCGGACCGCAACTGCGAGAAGCGGTGGAACGGCTGGACGAAGCTGGCGGACTGCTCCTCTACTTGCGGCAGGAAGGCCGGGGGATCGGTCTCTACGCCAAACTCGACGCCGTCGCATTGCAACTGGCGGGAATGGACACCTACGAGGCGAATCTCGCCCTGGGCCGAGGCGAGGACGAACGCGACTACGCTGCAGCGGCACAAATGCTGATCGGACTCGGCGCTGACCGGATCCGGCTACTCAGCAATAACTCGGACAAGGCCGCACAACTGGAGGCATACGGAGTGCGAATCGCTGAACGTGTGCCCACCGGCGTACATGTCTCCCCGTGGAACGTCCGCTACCTGACCACCAAGGCGACGCACACCGCACACACACTCAGCCTGCCCTGATCCGACGCCGAGGGGGCCCTGCCATACCGAGATCAGTACGAAGAGAGGGACATCTTAATGGCGCACCGCGCGGGAAGAGAGCTACTGAGTTGGCAGCAGGAGTCGCTGCTCACCCACCTGCAGCAAGTAATGTTGGAAAAGAAGGTGAACCGCCCCGGCAGCGTGATCGTCAGTACAACATTCGACGTTCCCGATCATGTCACCGACACGGATCTGCATACCATTCTCCACCGGATTACAGAGCGCGAGCCCAGTCTACGGGCAACCTCCATCAATATGGACGGCGTCGAATACGCGCACACCATTTCCGCGCCAGTAACACACACCGAGTGTGATGACGAGCAGAGCGCCCGGGATTTTATCGCACGTTCCAAGAGGATCGAATTCGACACCGATGGAACACTCCACTGGAATATCCAGATACTCCACTACCAAGGAGAAGACGGCAACGACCATCGAACGGCGCTAGCGGTATTCGACCACCTCATCACTGACAGGGTGAGCATGGCTCTCATGGTTCAGGAACTGTGCACGGGCCGGGAAGCCAATCCACTCAAGGGGGCCGGAAAGTACCGCGACTGGGTTTCCGAACAGCGAGCCAAGTTCACCGACATCACTCAAGCAAACTCGGAGAGCCAACGGTTCTGGTACCAGCATTTTGGCGACACCTCACCCGAACGCGCAATCCCGCTCGCACCGTTTGTCACAAGGCCACGCGACCAGCACTCGGAAAAGGGATGGATCATCAGTGAACATGTCCCGGTATCCTCCCCACGCCTGACCCTTGCCTGCAAATGCGCACGCGCGACTCCGCTGGTTCTGCATCTGGCCTCCGTGACCAGTACACTGGCCGAAGTCTCGGACACGACGGATCTTACCTTGCGTCTGCAAACGGCCGGCCGAGGGCCGGGTTCAGCGGAAGTGTCCGGATTTCTCACGAACACGATTCCGCTCCGTCTTCAGCATGCGGCACTAGGTTCCTTCGACGGAGCCCTGGCGGCGGCACGGCACTCCTGGCGGCAAATCCTGCCTCGCCAGGACACGCCACTGGGGTTCCTCGAAAAATTGTTCACGGGGAACTCCGGTACGGGAAGACTGGCCGGCCGAGGCCAGATGGTCCTCAACTGCTTTCCCGACATGGTGCAGGGAATTAGCGAATCCGACTATGCCGACCAGCTCACTGAGGCACCTCAGGACTTCCTGGAGCTATTCATTATTCCTGTCGCCACGGGCGGTTTCATGTTTCGTCTGATTTGCGGTGCGGCTGAGTTGGACATCGAGGACGGACGCATGTTCCTGAGGCATCTCAAAGAAGCATTCATATCCAATGTCGAACATGCAATTGATACCTGACGGTGGACTCGTCCCGGATCGCACCGATCAGGAACCGGGTAATTTTACATTTCAAGAAGTGTGCGCCCTGTACTGCATTCCGCGCAAAAGGTCCCGCGGCATGTCTGCGACGGCGGGTACAACCTCACCTGCCAACTCCACAGCCTCGGCCTCAAGTTCCTCGACACGCTGACGAACTGCACCCTCCCGGGCGTGAAGCTTCTCCGGCAAAGAACACCAGCAGTCGTGTACGCCCTTGAGCCCCGCGCCGGCCCGCATTCGCGGCCAGGCCGGCCGCCGCAGCCGGACGGCGAGCCGGCCACGCTCAGCTTCACGCCCAGAGCGGCGACCTAGTGATGGGAAGGGCACTCCCACCACGTAGCCCGGGTCCAGCTCATGGCAGGCGGTACGAAACTCCCGCCCTCCGTAGACCTCGTCACCCAGGAAGAACGAGGCGCGTATGTCGCCCTCCCCGACCGCGTGGTGAACCATGACCGCCTCGAGTTGCGGCCTGGTCGCGAGGCACAACTCCTCGGGAACACCCGTCGACAAACGGGACTCCCCGTCACCGACCCACTCCTTGGTGAAGTACAGGCGACGGTCAATCAGGCAGTGCTCGGCTGACATGGCGAAGATCAGATGCACCGCGACCTGACACAGATCCACGCCTCCGATGGAGACGGAGTACCGGCGGGCCGCACCGATCGCGTCGGTCGAAGACTTCGCATCACCCGACCCCTCCGCGATCAGCATCCCGCCGCCATCGTCGAGCAAGTCCACGGCTCTTCGCCGGAGAAACGGGCACCGGCGTCAAAATCGGCCTGTTGGCCGACACCCGGAACGCGACTCAAGCGGACCAGGCTGGAAGGAGCCCTGCGGCCGGACCGCCATCCCCTCACCGTACGCGCGCCGGATCGCCGTGGTTGCGGTCATGGGCAGATTCCTCCCGTGAGTGAGCGGCGGCTGGTGCAAGGTGGAGTGTGAGGGTGGGATCGTCGGAAGTGGCGGCCCGGCAGGCGGGTGGGCCAAGAGCGCGGGGATGACGACGTCGCGCGGTGCGTCGGCAGAGGGCGAGGCAGGATGCTAATCGGAGGCGAGGCGTCGCCGGAGCCGGAGTGGGTGACAAGTTCGTCCTCGATCGACGTCGTGAGCTCCGCCAACCCGGTCCAGTCGATCTCACGCGCGGAGTCGGCCATATCGGGTACTGCCGTATCCGAGCCGGAAGCCCGCAGGCGCCGGCTTCCCTCTCCTCGCCAGCCGTCTGCGTATGGCCGGGCCAGGCCGGACTGCCCCTGATTGCCCGACGACGTTCGTGCTGGTTGTACGCCTGGCCGACGGCAGGGTGATCTGGCACCCCCTCCGCGCCGCACCCGGTGGGCCGATTCCAAGATCACTGAAGGGATAGACCTCCGTGCGAGGTGGTCGCGGTCCGGTGAGGGGCCCGTCCGCCGCGGCGGAGATTCGGCGGGCGGGCAGCCACAGGTGACGCATCACTCATCATAGATAGAACGTTCTACCTTGACAGAACGGGACCCTCAGGGTTAATTTATCTGCAAATCAAGAAACAGAGCGTTTGCCGAAAATTGACTCCTCGATGCTGAGCCAGGACTCGCGGATCGATTGGGAACTGCTGGTCAGCGGCCGGGTAACATTTCACTCGGATGACAGCAAAGAAATTACGAGGCACCAGCAGACGTCGACACTCAGAATTGGTCCGAGTTAAATGTCAGGGGTAACTGTGAGGCTGCTGCGGATCGGCGCAAGAATATGACTTCCGAAAATTCGAGGATGTCGTCTTGCCAGTTCCGCATCCTGGGTCCACTAGAGGTACACAGCGTTTCAGGCGAGATTCGCATACCGCCAGGCAGACAAGAGATTGTTCTTGCGGCCTTGGTACTGAACTTTGGCCGAGTCCTCGACTCCAGTTACCTTGTCGACCTCATCTGGGCGCAGGGTCCCCCAGAGACTGCGCGTGCGCAGGTTCAAACCTGCGTTTCGAATCTGCGTAAAGCACTCTCGGACACCGACGCCACGATTGAGACTCAAGGGCGCGGCTATCGGTTGAACATAGCTCCTGGCGCGACCGACGTCGGTGAGTTTCGACGCCTGGTCGCGGTAGCGCGGGCGGCTGCGCAAGAACGCAACAAAGCACAGGCTGTAAAGGTGTTGCGACAGGCCGCCGAATTGTGGCGGGGGCCGTGTATGGCCATGGTGCCGAGTGATTTGCTTTCTCGTGCCGCAGTTCAGCTGGATGAGGAGCGCATCGAAGCACTGGAAATGTGTCTAGGTTTTGAGCTGGAGTTGGGTGGACACAACCGGGTTGTTGGGGAACTGCGGCAACTCATCACTGAGTATCCCTTGCGAGAGAGATTGCATGTCTTTCTCATGAAGGCATTGCATCACTCCGGGCGTCAGGCCGAGGCTCTCGAAGCCTACCGCCAGGTCCGTGAACTATTCGCCGAGGAACTTGGACTCGATCCGGGCAAAGAACTGCGGGACCTGGAAGCAGCCATTCTCGCTGACGAACGATCCCTCCCCGAGGCCGTTGAAACCGAGCAGTCTGCTGTCCAGGCACCCCCTGCCGAGGATGGTGCCCCGACGCCGGCAACGGCTGGCGAGCCCGTGATCGTCCCGAGGCAACTGCCTGCTGGTGTGAGTGACTTCGTAGGAGACGCTACGCTTATTGATCAAATTAAGACTGTCGTCATACAGACTCAACGGGCCCAACTTGGCCCGGTGCTATTTCTGGGGTCTGCGGGGGTTGGGAAAAGCACGATGGCGGTCCACATCGCGCATCGGCTCGCGGCCGAGTACTTTCCTGACGGACAGCTTTACTGTGACATGCATGGGGGCAGTGGTGCAGCGGCGGAACCGGGGCATGTACTGGGACGCTTCCTGCGAGCGCTGGGGCTGCCAGGCCAGGCCATCCCCGAAGCGTTGGACGAGCGTGTCGAGCTATACCGCAGCATGCTGGCAGGTCGTCGGCTTTTGGTCGTACTCGACGACGCACGCGATGAGGCACAGATACGGCAGTTGATCCCGGGAGACGGACAGTGTGTCGTACTGGTAACGAGCAACCGACGGATGACGGCGCTGCCCGGTGCACATCGCTTTGACCTGCAGCCACTGGCTTTGGACAAGGGCATCGAACTGTTGGGCCGCGTTATCGGTGAGCCACGGGTCTCGGCCGAGGTCGACACTGCCCGAGCGCTCGTACAGCTCGTGGGAGGTCTGCCGCTTGCGCTACGTATCATCGCGGCCCGATTGGCTGCTCGCCCTCACTGGTCGCTTCTCTCGATGGCACGGCGCCTTGAGGACGAGCACCGAAGGCTGGACGAACTCGCACATGGCGAGTTGTCGATCCGGGCGAGCTTGGCGCTCAGCTATCAGGGCCTTGCGCCAGGTGATCGCCGCACCCTGGTCCTGCTCGCGGCAGCCAGCGGAGCAGAGCTGCCGAGCTGGGTCGGCGCCGCATTGACTGATGATCACGGGCCGGAACCCTCCGAGCCGCTGGAACCGCTGATCGATATGCGACTGGTCGAAATCGGGGCCTTGGAACCGAGCGGTGACTTCCGCCTCGTTCTTCCGCAGACGGTGCAAATTTTCGCTGCCGATCAAATGAACACGGAAGTCTCCCTCGCTGACAGAGATGCCGCGATACGACGACTGCTGGGGGCTTGGATTTCGCTTGCCGAATACGCACACCGCCAAGTCTACGGAGGTATGTACACGATTGTGCGAGGTGAGGCGGAACAGTGGCACCTGCCGTCGGCTTACATCAGTCGCCAGCTAAAGGACCCGGTTGGATGGCTTGAGAAAGAACATGTCAACCTTGCGAGAGCTGTTGACCTAGCCGCGGAAATTGGGTTCTCCGAGGCAAGCTGGCAATTGTGCACTCTACTCGTAACGCTGTTCGAAGCACGCGGGTGCCCGGATCTTTGGGATAGCACACATAGAACGGCGCTTCAGGCGGTCAACGCCGACGGTAATCAGCGCGGACAGGCAGCAGTTCTACGCTCACTAGGCAGCTTGCACCTCCGCCGCGGTGAATACGAAGCCGCTACTCCATACATCTCTGCAGCTCTCGAACTATTCCAAGGGATGGAGGACGCTACCGGCAGCGCCCTGTGCCAGCGAGACCAGGCGCTCGCCTACAGGTACAGGAATGAAAATGAAAAAGCCCTGGAACTCTATAGACAGGCGGAGCAAAATTTCGTCGTGGCTGATGATGCTATCGGCGAGGCGCATGTGCTCAGTGAAGCAGCATACATTCTGATGCAGCGTTCGGATTATACGAGTGCTCGCTCCTACCTCAACAAAGCTCTCGGAATAAGTCGTTCGGCTGGCTTCGATCGAGGAGAAGCGATGGCGCTGCGAAGGATCGGCCAGTTGAATGTTGCGCAGCGGGAGTTCGAGGATGCCCGTCGACCCCTGTCCGAAGCTCTGGCGATGGTCAGAGCCAGCGGGGACCTGGTGGGTGAAACATATCTGCTGATGGACCTGGGCCGAGTCGATGCCGAGCTCGGTCGCGCCGAGTCAGCCATGCAATATTTCACGCAGTCGATCACGATACGGGATCGGATCCGAGACCACAGAGGGGCAGAAGCCGCACGCAGAGAGGCCACCGAGCGGCTCGGTCAACAATGGCTACGAAATTCCGTATTGGATGACCAGATCCGGTAACGCATATTGGGTCAGAATTAACACCGCCTACGTGGAAATAGGCTACCGCCGGCTTCAGCCCGAGGCTGTCGTGAGCGTTCGCCCCAGACAAGCCGTGGCTGTCGAGCAATTCCCGCACCTTCTGGGTGCAGCCGACCCCCAGACACCCGCACGGGACCAGACAAGGGTGCCAACTGAACATGTAGAACACGGTGTTAGTTCGGCCACCTGTTCAGGGGAGCGGTTCATACCAGCCGCAAGGATCAAGGAAGTAGCCGATGCGAGCAGTCGTGTACACAGAGCCGGAGCGTTTCACCGTCCGAGAGATCGCCGACAGGGCCCTGCAGCCTGGTGAGGTACGCATCAAGAACCTCGTTGTCGGCGTCTGCGGCACCGACCAGCACCTGCACCTGGGCGAGTTCGGAGCCCGTTACCCGCTCACTCCAGGCCATGAGATCGTCGGTGAGATCGTCGAGGTCGCCGAAAGTGTCACGGGCCTAACCGTTGGTGACCGTGTTGCCGTGGACAACAGTGTCTACTGCCTGCATTGCGAGAACTGCAGGCGCGGCGATTTCAGGTTCTGCCAGAACGGCATCGCGCTGGGTCTGCAGGTGGCCGGAGGATTCGCCGAGCACACCATCGCCGCCGCAGCAAAGATCTACCCCATCGGGGACCTGTCCCTGGACGCCGCTGCACTGATCGAGCCCACGGCTTGCGTGGTACACGGGCTGGATGTCCTCGGCCTCACACCGGGGCAGAGCGTCCTCGTCACTGGTGCCGGTCCCACCAGCCAGATCCTTGCCCAGCTGCTGGTGCACGGCGGCGCCTCGTTCGTCACGATGGCTGCCCCCACCCAGTTCAAGCTCGACCTCGCCAAAACCCACGGCGTCAACGAGACGGTATTGCTGGACCGCGCCGACTTCACTACCGCTGCAGACCGGCTTCGTGACCTCGCTCCCCACGGGTTCGACGTCGTCATCGAGGCAACAGGTGCGGTCGGGATCCTGCAGAACGTCCTTCCCCATGTCCGCTCCGGCGGCACACTGATGGTCTACGGAATGGCAAGTGAGTCCGAGACGATCACCATTCATCCGTTCGAGATCTTCCGGCGCGAGATCACCATCAAGGGATCGTTCGCCCAGTCCTACGAGTTCGCACGTGCCATCGATCTTCTCAAGGCTCGGAAAGTAAACCCCGACGGGATCATCACCCACCGATTCGGACTCGACGAGTACGCGACGGCATTGCAGGCGCTCCGTGCACCCGACTGCCTCAAGGCCGTCGTCCACCCCTCAACCTGAGATCGCCATTCAGACTTGCATCACCTTCTTGGGACTCCGCAACCGTCGAAGGTGCGAGGACATGGGCGGAGCACTTTGCCGGATGACGAGCATGAGTTGCAATATGGAGATACATCTCACAGATGTACGGATTTGTATTTTTTCATGCACATACATCCATCATAATGATCATGTGATCTCAACCATTTGTCAGCCCACGCGCCCTGTCGCCCCCACCCGTCCGCAGCTCATCGCCACCGACCTTGACGGCACCTTGCTGCGCGACGACAAGTCACTCTCCCCGCGGACGGTTGCCGCGCTGGCCGCAGCGGAAAAGGCGGGCATCGAGGTCATCTTCGTTACGGGCCGCAATCCCCGTTGGATGGACGTGGTCAGCGCCCACGTTCCTGGACACGGCCTCGCCATCTGCGGAAACGGCGCTGCCGTCGTCGATCTGCACGGCGGCCCACAGGCGCACCGGTTCGTGAAGGTCCGCGAACTCCTTCGGGAGAACGCACTGGACACCGTACGGCTACTGCGTGAGGCCGCGCCCGGCACGGCGTACGCGGTCGAGCACACCTACAGTTTCTACCGGGAACCCGCCTTCCCGAAGATACATATGGAGGTCCCCGACGGTCTTCTGCCTGCCGAGGAGATACTGGCGCCGGATGGTCGAGGGGTCGTTGAACCGGTCCTCAAAATCCTCGCCTTCCACCCCGATCTGGAGCCCGACAGCTTCCTCAGGCTAGCCCGCCTCGCCGTCGGAGACCGTGCCAATGTCACCCGCTCCAGCCCCAGTGCCCTTCTGGAGATCAACGGACTGGGCGTCTCCAAGGCCACCACGCTCGCACTGTACTGTTCCGAGCGCGGCATCTCACCCGAGGAGGTCGTCGCCTTCGGCGACATGCCGAACGACATTGAGATGCTCAACTGGGCCGGACGGTCGTACGCAATGGGCAACGCCCACCCGGACGTGATCGCCGCCGCTTCAGAACATACGGTCGCCAACAACGACGACGGCGTAGCGGTCGTGATCGAGCAGATACTGAGCTGCCCTGAGTTCTATCGCTCTGGAGCGCCGGAAGGTACTCCGTTCTGTGACAGCTTCGGCACTGATTCTATTGATCACGTGTCGGCGACGGCTGAAGAGTGGACCCAGTAGCGGCGCTTGGGTTCTCACGCTTGCCGCAACATTCCTTGATCATTGTGGAGTGTTGATGGCGAGACGCAAGCGCAGGCTGGAGCTCAAGGCCGAGTACTGGCGGCCGGGGTGGGCAGTGTCGAGGCGTGCAGGCGCCCTTGGGATCGGGCGCAAGACCGGCTACCGGTGGAGGGCGGAGAACGGTGGCCTGCAACCGGACGGTCGTCCAAAGATCTCGCGTTCGGGGCGGGCGCTCCAAGCTGTCCACTGATCCCGAGCTCAATGCAGAAGCGCTCCGACCGGCGCATGCCGAGGTTCGTTGCACCCGCTGTCCTTATCGACCGCCGGCCACCGGTCATCGAGCTCCGCGAGCGACTGGGCGACTGGGCAACTGGGAGGGCAACCTCGTCGTCGGCGCCCGCAGCCAGTCCGCCGTCGCCACCCTCGTCGACCGACGAACTCGCTATCCACACCTGGTCCCGCTGCCCGAACGGGCACGCAGGAGCCTCGCCTGGGACCAGGGCTCCGAGACGGCCCGCCGTCACGGGCTCGCGCCCTACTTCACCGACGGAATCTTCTTCGCACGCCCCGCCAGTCCCTGGGAGCGAGGGACGAATGAGCACACGAACGGCTTGATCCGGCAATACCTGCCCAAGCGCACAAATCTGTCCCTGCACACCACGGACGAGCTCCGCTCCATCGAGCGCCGGCTCAACAACCGACCCCGCAAAAGACTGAGTTGGCAGACCCCCGCTCAGGAGGCGTGACAGCCACAACCTTCCTCATCAGCGACCGAGGCGGCTACCCAAGTCGTCCGCGCTCCCGCTGAGCCTCATATGTCTGCTCAGCCGCCGCCAGCACGACCATGGCAGACGGATCGGCCTGCGGCAGCCCTGGTCTGCTGAGACCACACAGGACAGGCAGGACATCCGCGTACTGAGGGCCGACTCATAGGAGACAGAACGGTCGGTATTGACACAACCGCTCACGCCTTCTAGATTAAGACTGAACGTTCTACCTCAGGCATTCAAGGCGCATGAGGATTCCGCGCCGCGGAACAGCGCTGAGGCTGCGCTCGGTGTGGCCACTGCTACCGCCCTGACGAGGGCAACTGACGAAGGATGTTGTCTTGTCCACCCCCCTCCAAATCCGGCCCTCGGCCCCACCCCTGACGCCCCACCGACTCCGCAAAGAGGTCGCAGGGTCTCCTGCGACTGTGAAGGACGGCCTCGCGCGCCGGTCACCGTCAGCCCCGCGCAGACGCGTCGACTTAGAGATCATCTCATTTGGTTCGTTAGACTCGTGGTGTGTCGAAGATCGTTGAGCGGCTGGTGCCAGACGAGTTGTGGGACCTGTTCCAGCGG
>NZ_JBIVPJ010000052.1:0-10130 GCF_044754585.1 Streptomyces sp. NPDC093065
CCGGTCCGGGAGTAACGGCTCGATCCGCGCCCACTGCGCGTCAGTCAACGGCACACCCGGACCAACGACCGACTGATCCAAACGAAACTGCCTAGCCATAGAGCCGCAAGCATGGGTGTTTCACGTGAAACACCCACAAGTTTCACGTGAAACAGGGGCCGCCGCATCCACCAGGGTGCGGCGGCCCCGGCGTTTCCCCGGGTGCGTACGGCAGGATGTGCCACATGCCCAGTGCAGAATCGACGCCAGCAAGCGTGCACGAGCCGGACCCCGTGCGGCCGACCAGTCAGGACACGGTCGCCGCGGCCGGCAGCGAGCTGATCGGCGGCCCGATGGGCCGACGTGCCCTGCTCGGCCGGTCCTGGTGGACCCCTGTGCGGGTGATCGCACTCGTCGCGATCGGCATGTTCGCCCTCGGACTGGTCCAGAAAGCCCCCTGCTACAACGGCGCCTGGTTCTTCGGGGCCAGCTCCCAGTACACCCACGCGTGCTACTCGGACATCCCGCATCTCTACCAGGGGCGCGGGTTCGTCGACGGGCTCGTGCCGTACTTCGACAAGCTCCCCGGCGACATGGAGTACCTGGAGTACCCCGTGCTGACCGGCCTCTTCATGGAGGTCGCGTCCTGGCTCACGCCGGGCGGCGGCACCATCCAGGACCAGGAGCAGTGGTACTGGATGGTCAACGCCGGGATGCTCATGGTCTGTGCGGCCGTCATCGCGGTCTGCGTGACCCGCACCCACACCCGGCGTCCCTGGGACGGCCTGCTGGTCGCTCTGGCCCCTGCCTTCGCGCTGACCGCCACCGTCAACTGGGACCTGCTGGCGGTCGCCCTGATGGCCGCAGCCCTCCTGATGTGGTCCAGGCAGCGTCCGCTGGCCTTCGGCGTGCTGCTGGGCCTGGCAACGGCCGCCAAGCTCTACCCCTTCCTGATCCTCGGTCCGCTCCTCGTCCTGTGCTGGCGTGCGGGCAAATGGCGGGCTTTCGGAACAGCACTGGGCGGCGCGGTCGTCGCCTGGCTCGTGGTGAACCTGCCGGTGATGCTCTGGGCCTTCGACGGCTGGTCGAAGTTCTACACGTTCAGCCAGGAGCGGGGAGTGGACTTCGGGTCCTTCTGGCTGATCCTGACCCAGAACTCCGACAACCCGCTCAGCACCGAGACGGTCAACACCCTGGCCACGCTTCTGATGCTGCTGTGCTGCGGTGCCGTCGCGGCGCTCACGCTGACCGCCCCCCGGCGACCGCGGTTCGCCCAGCTCGCTTTCCTGATCGTCGCGGTGTTCATCCTCACCAACAAGGTCTACTCACCGCAGTACGTGCTCTGGCTGGTGCCGCTGGCCGCACTGGCGCGGCCGAAATGGCGGGACTTCCTCATCTGGCAAGCGTGCGAGGTGGCGTATTTCCTCGGCATCTGGATGTACCTCGCGTACACGACCAGCGGTGACTCCCACAAGGGGCTGCCGACGGACGGCTACCACTGGGCCATCGGCCTGCACCTGCTGGGAACGCTGTTCTTCTGCGCCATGGTCGTGCGCGACATCCTGATGCCGGACCGGGACCCGGTCCGGCGGACGGGCGACGACGACCCGTCGGGCGGTGTGCTGGACGGCGCGCAGGACGTCTTCGTCCTGGGCCCCGCGGCTCGTACCGAGCTGCCCGCGGCCCACGTCGATGGGCCACCCGTGCACTGGGGCAAGAGCCGGCAGCCGGATGGTTCGCTCTGAGCGAACGCGCGGAAGGCCGTACACGACGATCGCGGGAATCACCACGACGTCGGGTACGGCCTTCCGCGCCGTCAGGGCCCGCTCGCTAGCGGTCGAGGATGCGGTCGAACTGCGTGGTGGTGTGCCGCAGATGGGCCACCAGCTCGTCACCCACCTTGGGCTCCGCCGCGTCCGAGGGCACGAACAGGATCGACACCTGCATGTGCGGCGGCTCCGCGAACCAGCGCTGCTTGCCGCTCCAGACGAACGGCGAGAGGTTCCGGTTGACCGTGGCGAGACCGGCCCGGGCGACACCCTTGGCGCGCGGCATGACGCCGTGCAGCGCCTTCGGCGCCTCCAGACCCACCCCGTGCGACGTGCCGCCCGCCACGACCACCAGGAAACCGTCGGAGGCGGCCTTCTGCTGCCGGTAGCCGAAGCGCTCGCCCTTGGCGACGCGGGCGACGTCCAGGACCGCTCCGCGGTACTCGGTGGCCTCGTGGTCGCCCAGCCAGAGCCGGGTGCCGATCCGGGCTCGGAAACGGGTCTGCGGGAACTGCTGCTGGAGGCGGGCCAGCTCGTCGGCCTTGAGGTGGCTGACGAACATGGTGTGCAGCGGCAGCCGGGCCGCGCGCAGCCGGTCCATCCAGCCGATGACCTCCTCGACGGCGTCCGAGCCGTCGGTGCGGTCCAGCGGCAGGTGAATGGCGAAGCCCTCGAGCCGGACGTTCTCTATGGCGGCGTGCAGCTGCGGCAGGTCCTGCTCGCTGATGCCGTGTCGCTTCATCGAGGACATCACCTCGATGACCACGCGCGCGCCCACCAGGCCGTACACGCCGTCGATGGACGACACCGAACGCACGACCCGGTCGGGCAGCGGCACGGGCTCCTCACCGCGCCGGTACGGCGTGAGGACCAGCAGGTCACCGCCGAAGAAGTCCTTGATGCGGGCGGCCTCGTAGGTGGTGCCGACGGCCAGTACGTCCGAGCCCAGCCGGGTGGCCTCCTCCGCCAGCCGCTCGTGACCGAATCCGTAGCCGTTGCCCTTGCAGACCGGGACCAGCCCGGGGAACTGCTCCTGCACGTGCTTGTGGTGCGCCCGCCAGCGCGCGGTGTCGACGTAGAGCGTGAGCGCCATGGCCGGACCTGGAACCTTTCTCGTGGCTGTCAGAGGTGCGGATCGGGGAGGGGCTGTGCGGTCAGCGGCGCGACATGTAGATGTCGAGCGCCTTGTGAAGCAGCTTGTTCAGCGGGAAGTCCCACTCGCCGAGGTACTCGGCCGCCTGACCGCCCGTGCCCACCTTGAACTGGATCAGGCCGAAGAGGTGGTCGCTCTCGTCCAGGGAGTCGGAGATGCCGCGCAGGTCGTACACGGTGGCGCCAAGTGCGTAGGAGTCGCGGAGCATGGCCCACTGCATGGCGTTCGACGGCCGGACCTCGCGGCCGATGTTGTCGGAGGCACCGTAGGAGTACCAGACGTGCCCGCCGACGACCAGCATGGTCGCCGCCGACAGGTTCACCCCGTTGTGCCGGGCGAAGTACAGCCGCATGCGGTTGGGGTCCTCGTTGTTGAGGGCCGCCCACATGCGCTGGAAGTACGACACGGGGCGCGGCCGGAAGTGGTCGCGCACGGCCGTGATCTCGTACAGGCGCTGCCACTCCTCGAGGTCGTGGTAGCCGCCCTGGACGACCTCGACGCCGGCCTTCTCGGCCTTCTTGATGTTGCGGCGCCACAGCTGGTTGAAGTTCTTGTGGACCTCTTCCAGGGAGCGGTTGGCCAGCGGCACCTGGAAGACGTAGCGGGGCTGCACGTCACCGAAGCCGGCGCCGCCGTCCTCGCCCTGCTGCCAGCCCATGCGGCGCAGCTTGTCGGCCACCTCGAAGGCGCGCGGCTCGATGTGGTCCGCCTCTATGTCCCGCAGGCGCTTGACGTCGGGGTCCTGGATGCCCTTCTTGATGGACGTCGCGTCCCAGCGCCGGATGATCACCGGCGGGCCCATCTTCACGGAGAAGGCGCCCTGCTGCTTGAGGTGCGCCAGCATCGGCTCCATCCACTCCTGGAGGTTCGGCGCGTACCAGTTGATGACCGGGCCCTCGGGGAGATAGGCGAGATAACGCTTGATCTTGGGCAGCTGCCGGTAGAGGACGAGACCCACGCCGACCAGCTCACCGGTCCGGTCGTCGAACCAGCCGAGGTTCTCCGAGCGCCATTCCGCCTTGACGTCCGCCCATGCCGGGACCTGCATGTGACTCGCCGCCGGCAGGCTCTGGATGTACGCCAGATGCTGCTCGCGGCTGATGGTCCTCAGGGTCAGGCTCATTCGGGGCGCTCCTCGGGCTGGTGTGTCCCCATGGGTACAGGGGCTCCGGCTCTCGCGCGAAGCCTACTGCGCCCTGTGAGCGCCCCGTCCGGCGTACGGCAGGAAGGGGTTGCCCGGCGGGCGGCCGGGCGGCGGGGATCAGCCGACGAGCCCGCCGTGGTAGATGCCGAAGAACAGGCCGAGTGCGCTGGCGCCGAGTCCCAGCACCAGGCCGAAGCGCTCCCGTGTCGTCTCGGACACGTACTGGCCGTATCCGCCGGTCAGTACACCGAGCAGGCCCGCCCAGGAGGTGAGGACGTGCAGCCCCCGGAAGCTCGCGGTGGCGAGGGCGAGCACGCCGAGGACCAGGGTCACGGCCAGCAGCGCGTCCTGGAGGGGGTGCGGTCTGCCGTCGGTGGCCAGCAAGCCGGTCCGGGGCTTGGCGGGTCGCATGATCTGTGCCATGGAGAACCTCCTGCCGAAGGCAGTGTGTTTTCGCCCTCACATCCCTGACTACCGATTGTGTCCCCTCGGAGCCGGATTTCAACCGCAAGGCGACAGGCGGGTACGCTGTACCCTCCGCACCGGTGTCTGCAGCCGGCCACGACCGGGCCACCTCCTCGGAGGAGGCCCGATTGTCAGTGGGTCCTGGTTTACTCGTTGATGCCGGTGCGGACGCATCGCAACCCTCCTGCCACGGAACGACCGTGGCCGCTGAGTCCAAAGGAGGTGGGTTCCACATGCGTCACTACGAGGTGATGGTCATCCTCGACCCCGATCTCGAGGAGCGCTCTGTCTCCCCGCTGATCGAGAACTTCCTCTCTGTCGTCCGTGACGGCGGCGGAAAGGTCGAGAAGGTCGACACCTGGGGCCGTCGTCGTCTCTCGTACGAGATCAAGAAGAAGCCCGAGGGCATCTACTCGGTCATCGACCTGCAGGCCGAGCCTGCGGTCGTCAAGGAGCTCGACCGCCAGATGAACCTGAACGAGTCGGTCCTCCGGACCAAGGTCCTCCGTCCCGAGACCCACTGAGCCTTCCCGCTCAGCTGATCCCGGGATCCGAGTAGCAGCAACCAAGCAGCCAGAGCAGCAAACCCGCCGAGAGGTTCCCCATGGCAGGCGAGACCGTCATCACGGTCGTCGGCAATCTTGTCGACGACCCCGAGCTGCGCTTCACCCCGTCCGGTGCGGCCGTCGCGAAGTTCCGCGTCGCGTCGACTCCCCGCACCTTCGACCGCCAGACGAACGAGTGGAAGGACGGCGAAAGCCTCTTCCTCACCTGCTCGGTCTGGCGTCAGGCGGCGGAGAACGTCGCCGAGTCGCTCCAGCGAGGCATGCGCGTCATCGTGCAGGGCCGGCTGAAGCAGCGGTCCTACGAGGACCGTGAGGGCGTCAAGCGCACGGTCTACGAGCTGGACGTCGACGAGGTCGGCGCCAGCCTCCGCAACGCCACGGCCAAGGTCACCAAGACCTCGGGCCGCGGTGGCCAGGGCGGCTACGGCGGTGGTGGCGGCGGCCAGGGTGGCGGCGGCTGGGGCGGCGGCCCCGGTGGCGGCCAGCAGGGCGGCGGCGCTCCCGCCGACGACCCCTGGGCGACCGGCGCTCCCGCCGGTGGCCAGCAGGGTGGTGGCGGCCAGGGTGGCGGCGGCTGGGGCGGTGGCTCCGGCGGCGGTGGCGGCTACTCGGACGAGCCCCCCTTCTAAGGGGACGGGCTCTACCCACACTTCTTGATCACACAGGAGAGACATCATGGCTAAGCCGCCTGTGCGCAAGCCGAAGAAGAAGGTCTGCGCGTTCTGCAAGGACAAGGTCACGTACGTGGACTACAAGGACACGAACATGCTGCGGAAGTTCATTTCCGACCGCGGCAAGATCCGTGCCCGCCGCGTGACCGGCAACTGCACCCAGCACCAGCGTGACGTCGCCACGGCCGTGAAGAACAGCCGTGAGATGGCGCTGCTGCCCTACACCTCCACCGCGCGATAAGGGAAGGGTGACCGAAACATGAAGATCATCCTCACCCACGAGGTCTCCGGCCTCGGTGCCGCGGGCGACGTCGTCGACGTCAAGGACGGTTACGCTCGCAACTACCTGATCCCGCGGAAGTTCGCGATCCGCTGGACCAAGGGTGGCGAGAAGGACGTCGAGCAGATCCGTCGTGCTCGCAAGATCCACGAGATCCAGACCATCGAGCAGGCCAACCAGGTGAAGGCCCAGCTCGAGGGTGTGAAGGTCCGTCTGGCCGTTCGCTCCGGCGACGCCGGTCGTCTCTTCGGCTCCGTCACCCCGGCCGACGTCGCTTCGGCGATCAAGGCTGCCGGTGGCCCCGAGGTCGACAAGCGCCGCATCGAGCTGGGCTCCCCCATCAAGACCCTGGGCGCCCACGAGACGTCCGTGCGTCTGCACCCCGAGGTTGACGCCAAGGTCAGCATCGAGGTCGTCGCTGCCTGAGCGCTGCTCTCGCTGAAGCGATGAGAAGGGCCGCATCTCCCGTCAGGGAATGCGGCCCTTCTTCGTGACCGGGCGCCCAATCGTGGTGGTAGCCACGTTTCACGTGGAACGTCGCGTTTCACGTGAAACAGTCAGCGCGTGGCACCCGTGACGATCCAGCGTCCCGAACGTGTCCGCAGCCACAGCGTCACCAGGCGCATCGCCATCATCAGCGTCATGGCCGCCCACAGGGCGGTGAGCCCACCGCCGAGCGTCGGGACGAGAAGCGCCGCAGGAGTGAAGACCGCCAGGGTCAGCAGCATGGCCCAGGCAAGGTATGGCCCGTCGCCCGCGCCCATGAGGACACCGTCCAGGACATAGACCACCCCGCAGATCGGTTGCGCGACGGCCACGATCACCAGCGCGGGCAGCGCAGTGTCCTTGACCATGGAGTCGCCGGTGAACAGCGGCAGGAACACCGGGCGCGACAGCACCACGAGCAGGCCCAGCACGATCCCGACCGCGATGCCCCACTCCACCATCCTGCGACAGGCGTCGCGCGCACCCCGGGCGTCATCCGCTCCCAGGTACCGCCCGATGATGGCCTGCCCGGCGATGGCGATGGCGTCGAGGGCGAAGGCGAGCAGGCTCCACAGGGACAGCACGATCTGATGCGCGGCGATGTCGGCGTCGCCGAGGCGGGCCGCCACGGCCGTGGCGATCATAAGAATCGCCCGCAGTGAGAGTGTGCGTACGAGAAGCGGCATTCCGGCCTGAGCGGAGGCCCTGATGCCGGCGAGGTCGGGCCGCAGGGAGGCACCATGCCGTCGGGCTCCGTGAATGACCACCCACAGATAGACCCCGGCCATGCCGAACTGGGCGATGACGGTGCCCCATGCGGAGCCGGCGATACCGAGTCCGGCGCCGTAGACGAGTACGACATTGAGAACGGCGTTGGCGATGAAGCCGGCCACGGCCACGTAGAGCGGGGTCCGGGTGTTCTGCAGTCCCCTGAGGACACCGGTCGAGGCCAGCACGACGAGCATGGCGGGGATGCCGAGCGAGGAAATCCGCAGATAGGTGATGGCATAGGGTGCTGCGGTCTCGGATGCGCCGAAGAGTTCCACGAGGGAGGGGGCCGTGGGCAGAACGACGGCTATGACGGCGGCGCCGAGCAGCAGTGCCAGCCAGATGCCGTCCATGCCCTGGCGGATCGCCGCTTGCAGGTCACCGGCGCCGACGCGACGGGAAACGGCTGCCGTGGTGGCGTAGGCGAGGAAGACGAAGACGCTGACGGCCGTGGTGAGCAGGGCCGAGGCGATGCCGAGTCCAGCGAGCTGAGCGGTTCCCAGATGGCCGACGATGGCGCTGTCGGCCATGACGAAAAGGGGCTCGGCGACGAGCGCGCCGAAGGCCGGGACGGCCAGCGCGACGATCTCTCGATCGTGCCGGCGCCGGGCGGACCGGGTGCGCGCAGGGGCCTGTGTCATGAGCACTAATCTAATCGTCCACAGGTAAGAGATGCAAAGCAGTGTCGACCCTTACGGCCGGTCTCGCCCCGTGCACTTCTGGGTACGGGTCGAACCGATCTTGGTCCGACCGGGCAAGTTTTTCTCCTGCACAGGCGGTGGACGGTAAACATGCAGGTCAGCGATGCTTCCCCGGTTGAGGTGCGGGCTTGTTCACAGGGCTGTCCACCGGGTCGTGCACAGGTTTTGCGGAGTTCTCCACAGCATCTGGCCAGTCGTCCACATGGCCTGTGGATAACCAGATTGGCTGACGGTGCCCGCGGGCCTACGGTTATCCGGCGCCTGCTCCGCCCGTCGGCCGGTGAACCATCACAAAACCGACGCGCCAGGACCGGAGTTGGGCGTCTTATTTGTCAGTGCCGTGCCGTAGAAATGAGAGGCACGGCGAGGTCCGCTCGGCGGACGGGAGGAGGTGGCTCGGTGAGCATTTCCGAGCCCTTGGACGACCCGTGGGCCGACAGCGGCCCCAGTGATCGTCTGCCTGCCTCCCGCCGCCGCGGTGAGGGTGGCCGCGGCCGAGACGAGCAGCACGAGCGCGGCTCGGACAACGGCGCGTGGGACAGTGGCGGTACGGCGTTCGAGCGGGTACCGCCGCAGGACCTGGATGCCGAGCAGTCCGTGCTCGGCGGAATGCTCCTGTCCAAGGACGCCATCGCCGACGTCGTCGAGATCCTCAAGGGCCACGACTTCTACAAGCCGGCCCACGAGATGGTCTACCAGGCCGTCCTGGACGTCTACGCCAAGGGCGAGCCTGCCGACCCGATCACGATCGCCGCCGAGCTCACCAAGCGCGGTGAGATCAACAAGGTCGGCGGCGCCTCGTATCTGCACACCCTCGTGCAGACCGTGCCGACGGCCGCGAACGCCGCGTACTACGCGGAGATCGTCCACGAGCGGGCGGTCCTGCGCCGCCTGGTGGAGGCCGGCACCCGGATCACCCAGATGGGATACGCGGCAGACGACGACGTCGACGAGATCGTCAACCGCGCCCAGGCCGAGATCTACGCCGTCACCGAGCAGCGCACCAGCGAGGACTACCTGCCGCTCGGCGACATCATGGAAGGCGCACTCGACGAGATCGAGGCGATCGGGTCGCGCAGCGGCGAGATGACCGGTGTGCCGACGGGTTTCACCGACTTCGACTCGCTGACCAACGGCCTGCACCCCGGTCAGATGGTCGTCATCGCCGCTCGTCCCGCGATGGGCAAGTCGACCCTCGCGCTGGACTTCGCGCGGGCCGCCTCGATCAAGAACAATCTGCCGAGCGTCATCTTCTCGCTCGAAATGGGGCGCAACGAGATCGCGATGCGCCTGCTGTCCGCCGAGGCCCGTGTCGCGCTGCACCACATGCGGTCGGGCACGATGACGGACGACGACTGGACCCGGCTGGCGCGTCGGATGCCCGACGTGTCGGCGGCCCCGCTCTACATCGACGACTCCCCGAACCTGTCGATGATGGAGATCCGCGCCAAGTGCCGTCGCCTCAAACAGCGCAACGACCTCAAGCTGGTCGTCATCGACTACCTCCAGCTGATGCAGTCCGGCGGCTCCAAGCGCGCCGAGAGCCGGCAGCAGGAGGTCTCCGACATGTCCCGTAACCTCAAGCTCCTGGCGAAGGAGCTCGAGCTCCCGGTCATCGCGCTCTCCCAGCTGAACCGTGGTCCCGAGCAGCGCACCGACAAGAAGCCCATGGTCTCCGACCTGCGTGAGTCCGGTTCGATCGAGCAGGACGCCGACATGGTCATCCTGCTGCACCGCGAGGACGCCTACGAGAAGGAGTCGCCCCGCGCGGGCGAGGCGGACCTGATCGTGGCCAAGCACCGTAACGGCCCGACGGCGACGATCACGGTCGCCTTCCAGGGCCACTACTCACGCTTCGTGGACATGGCACAGACCTGACCGGCCGACCTGTAGGGTCTCAAATCCAGCTTCATAATCTCAGCGCCCGCTGCATATGGATGGCATTTATGCAGCCATCATGAGACTCGCAGCTCGGATCGTTCACTCTTCTGAGTGGCGTAAGGGGCGACCTCTCCATGCGGGGAGCGAACGCTGACACCTTGGCTACACGGGCGGGACTGTAAATCGTTCGGTGTAACTCCCGATCATGGAGGATGCATCGATGACCAGTGAGAACGTAGCTGAGCCCGGAGCTGTTGAGCTTTCGAA
>NZ_JBIVPJ010000053.1:0-9674 GCF_044754585.1 Streptomyces sp. NPDC093065
GCGATCCCCGCAACTACCTGGCCTTTCTCGGCCTCGCCGCCACCCTGTGCTGCTACAAGCGACTGATCCGCCTCACCACGTAGGACACGGTCTTATGGCCTTCGGCCTGCACAACCCGGCATACGTGAGACTCGGCATCTGGCCGGTGGCCCCGCTCGTCCACCCCCGGATGATCCGCTTCATGGAGCAGCTGCCGTACGATTACAAACGCGACAAGAGGATGTTCCGCGACCGGCTTCGGCGGGCGGGTCTGCCCGATTCCGTCGCGGCTCCGACCGAGCCGGAGAACTTCCTCGCGGTCATGGAGTCGGGACTGCGCACTTACGGACTGCCTCTCCTGGACGAGATGCTGACCGACTCCCTGCTGGTCGATCTCGGCTACGTTGATGCCGACGCCCTCAGCCGGGCCCGTGACCATGCCGAGCGGGCTCCCGCGGTGCCCGACCTGCTGTGCGACACGCTCGCCCTGGAAGCCGGACTGCGGAGCCTTGCATGAGCGGACTAAACATCACCGACCCCGGACACCTGGAAGCCTCCAACCTCTTCTACCGAGACCCCGCCCTGTACGACAGAGTGCAGACCGGCAGCGACAGTGCGAGCACCTGCCGGGCACTCGTCGATCGGCACCGCCCGGACGCCCGGACCCTACTGGACCTGGGCTGCGGAACCGGAAGAGACCTGGAGCTCCTGTCCCAGCACTTCGACTGCGTCGGCGTCGAGCTCCAACCCGGTTTGGTCGACTACGCCCGCCGCACGCGGCCCGACCTCGACATCCGCCTCGGCGACATGTGCACCATCCGGCTCGGTCATACCGTCGACGTGCTGACCTGCCTGGGGAACTCCCTCGCGTATGTGCACGACAATCAGGAAATCCAGGCGGTCTTCCGGACCTTCGCAGCGCACGCCCGCCCTGGGACGCTCCTCGTGCTCTGCTGTCCGGTAGCCCCGATCGAGCGTGACGGGCCGCACGAGACACAGGTCGAGACCGGCTCGGGCACGGCCCATGTGACCATTGGCTACGAGTGGGATCTGCGAGCCCAGATCAACACCACGCGTCGGCACTGGGTGTTCGCCTCAGGTGAGGAAACACGGGACCTGATCCGCCGACGTGTCCTCGGACCCCGCGAGCTGGAGTTGTACGCGTCACTCGCCGGCTTCGACGTCGTCCAGATCACGGACGGGACCGGAGCAGGCGCCTTGAACGGGCCGGTCGCGTACACCGTGGCGCGGTACCGGTGATCCGGCAGCGCCGGCGACTGCGCACGCGTGACCTGGCCGGGGAGCGGCGGGTCGTCACCGGGAACCGCTAGGTACTCCAGTGCACTCTGCAAGGTGTGGCCGTCTGGAAGGCATGGCCGATCAGTAAGCAACGCGGGGGGTGCGGTGAGCGAGGTGCTCTACGGCGAGCGGTCCTGGAATCCGCTGGCACGGATTGTGGAGTTGTCCGAGGACGGGCTGCGTAGAGGCGGCAGGACCACACCCTTGAGCGAGCTGAACCTCGGTGCCATGGCCGAGGCGTTCCACCGCGGTTGCTGGCTCGGGGGCGGCGGGGCTGAGCGCCCGCTGGAAGGGCTGGCGGAGGCGGCCGGTGTCGTCCCGGTGACCCGTATCACCGGGACGGCCACGCCGGTGAGAGTGCGGCAGGCCGCCGAGTTCGCCCGCACCCTCGGCGAGCTGGCGGTAGCGCGGTGTGGCGGCCCCGGCCAGGTGGCTGCCCTGGCGGAGCGGTCCCGGGCCGAGGGTGTACCCCTGTGGATCGCGCGGAGGCACGCACCGGGGCCCGCCGGGCCGATCACCGTGGCCGTGGACCGGCGCCTGGTGCGCGTCGACGTCTGGGGGGCCGCACCCGCCTGTCGTACGGATCCGCGCCCCGCACGGCTTCGACCGCGAATCCGCCCAGCTGGCCAAGGGCTTGCGACTGACCGTCGGCGAGGCGACCGCGCAGCTCAGCCTCAGGAAGAAGCTGCGCAAGTCCAAGAGTTGCGTGGAGGTGCGTCTGCCGGGGCTGCCCGGGCAGCACTGGGTGCTGCGGCGGGAGGACTCGACGAGTTCCTCGCTGCTGCGTGACGAACGCCGCGTCGCCCTGCTGACGCGTCCCCCGCGTCGACCCGCCGTGGAGCCGGGGTCGGTGCTGCTGCCGCTGGCTCCCGTCCGGTACGAGAGCGCCGACCCGTTGGACGCTGTCATGGCACAGGTCTTCTCCGTCGCCTTCGGGCTCGGGGACACGACGGGTCTGGCGCGGTTCCGTTCGGTCCGGGGCCCGATGAACGGCGGTGAGCCGGTCGCCACCGACGAGGAGTGGGACCGCCCCTGGTACAGCAGTCTCGGCCTCGGCGGTGACGACAACGAATCCGGTGACGGGGACGGTTGGGGTGCGGACGGAGGAGACACCGGTGACGGTGGTGGCGACTAGGGACGGTCACTCGGCGCTGTCCCGGCGCAGCCCGTGGGCGTCGCGCGGCGCCGATACTAACCGCGTCCCCGCGCGTCGGCAGGAACGCGGTCACCTGTGAGCCGGTGCCCGCCTCACAGCTCTCTCCGGTGCACGGCACAGGCAGAGTCGATAGCGTGCCGTCTCTGACGCTCGGCCGGGGTGCGTCGTTCAGGAGACGGCGGCTGCGCAGAGCGTGGCAGCCGCGACGAAGGCACCGAGTGATCGTTGTGACGAACCCATGGTCTCCTCCTCTCGGAGGCGGTCCCTCTTCACGTTCCCAGCCTTGGAACGGTCATCCGCACACTTGCTGGGCGACCGGCATTCCTCGATCGGCGCGGGAAGGCGTCCCAGGCAGTCGCCGTGACCGGCCGCTCGAAGCCTTTCGACAATTTGCGGCAGCCCTTCGCCTGCTTCGGCCAGCCCTCCGTACGTCCTGTAGCGTCCTGGTGCGCACTGCTGGGATGCTGGCGTATAGAGAATCCTGAGGACTGGAGGGAGTGGACCATGGCGTACTCGACACGTATGGCTGCGGCTCTCTCCGGGGCCACCATCGGGCAGCTGCGCTCTTGGCGGCAGGACCGAGGCAACGGCCCCATCCTCTGCCCGGAACTTGCGACCAAGCCTGCCCTGTACTCCTTCCGGGACGTGCTGGCACTACGGGCGTTCGCGATCCTGCGCCAAGACGTATCGCTGCAGAAGATCCGCAAGGCACTGGCCACGCTGAAGCGAGTCGGCGAGTTCGAGCACCTATCCAGCTACTCCCTGGTCGCTGAAGGTGACTCCATCGTCCTTGTGGGTGACGCCAAGGATGACCACGCAACAGACCTCGTCAAGCACCCTGGGCAGCGGGTCATCGCGACCATGGGCGACATCCTCCAGGAGTTTGCCCCCCGAGCCGGCGTTGTGGTCCCACACCTTCTACGGCCCAAGCAATACGTCAGCGTGGATCCGGAGACGCAGGGTGGTAAGCCCGTGATCGCCGGCACTCGCGTACCGTTCGAAGCCGTCGCGGAGCTGGTGGAGGATGGCATCCCCCCTGAGCAGATCGCCGATTACTACCCCGGCGTGACGGCGGAGGCTGCCCGCGATGCTGTGTCCTTCGCGCTGTACGTGGACAGCTACAGCCCAGGACCGCGCGCTGCCTGATGCGAATCCTCATCGACGAGAACGTACCGGTACAGATGCTGGAGATGCTCAGGCGACTACTGCCCGGGCACGAGGTGCGTCACGTCAGTGAGATCAAGTGGGCAGGGAAGAAGGATCTTGCTCTGCTTCCCGACGCCGCGAAGAGAGGCTTCGAAGCCTTCCTTACCAAGGACGGCCGTCAACTGGAGGACCCTTCGGAGACGGCCGCCATCAAGAAGTCCGGCATGCACCACATTCGGTTCAGCCACGCTCACAAGGGCATGGTGGGCTTGGGCCTGGCCATGGGAGCGGTCATCGCCGCCATGCCGTTGATCGTCCGTGAGGTCGAGTCGATGGAGGGCCAGCAGCTCGTTCACATCAAAGGGCTGAATCCCGGCAGCAAGCAACGGTTCGACCTGGTTGATCCTGTCAAGGAGCCGCCTCGCTACTGGCCGCGCTAACCGTCGTCCCTACGTCGGCCGCCATCGTCGGTCCCGATTCGCGGCTACCTTGAGCCGTCCTCAATGGCCTCGAAGATGTCTGCGTCGGTCCCTTTCCGCCAGTCGGGCAGGTCGGGCCAGTCGGCGACGTATCCGGGCCTCGGGTTCTCGATCTCGACGCCCAGCCATGGGGTAGGAAGCCTGTCTCGAGAAGGGGCACACAGCCAGAGACCCGACCACGTGCATCACGACTGAGCTGGCCCGCCTGCTCCTCGTCCTGCGGACCGAACGTGTTTGGTCCGCGTACGACGTCGAACGGCGCAGTGGTGTCAGCCGTTCGACGCTGTCACGGATGGAACGAGCGGTGACCGACCCGACGGTGACCATGCTCGCTGCAGTGTGCCGAGCGTACGGCTGCCCTGCCTCGCGCCTCCTCGCTGAGGCCGAAGTTCGCGGTCAACGCCGCTGACCCGGACTTGTAGGTAGGCCACCTTCCGGGAAAGAGCGTCTCGGGCGGTCTCCGTACGTGTGCTTGGCTACGCTGCGAACATGCAGGTGGAGAAGGGTGATCTCACGGGGCGGGCGCGGCTGCGGAATGCGGCGCTGGAGCTGTTCGCCGAGAGGGGGTTCGAGGCGACGTCGACGCGGGCGGTGGCGGCGGTGGCGGGAGTCTCGCCGGCGTTGGTCACCCGCCACTTCGGTTCAAAGGAGGGGCTGCGCGCGGCGGTCGACAAGGACGTGCTGGACCGTATCGGCAGCGAACTGGCCGATGTGGATTCCGATGCTGGCCTCATGGAGTCGCTGGGGGCAGTCTCGGCTCGCCTGTTCGGAGCGGACCCGGTGCTTCGAGGCTATCTGCGGCAGGTCTTGCTGGAGGACAGCGAAGCCAGTGCGGCGCTGTTCGGGAGGCTGCTGAGCGGAGCGCGGGCGGAACTGGAACGACTGTCCGATGCCCACGGTGCCCGGGAGGGCAGTGGGGCCGACAATGCTTGGGCGCCGTTTCAGATGCTTTGCCTGATCCTTGGCCCCCTGCTTCTGGAGCGGGTGATGCAGCCCAACCTGGAGGATCCGATGTTCGCTCCGGACATTCTGCAGCAGCGCAGCGTGGCCAACCAGCGTCTGCTGCTCCAGGGCTTCTATGGCTGCCTGGAGGAACGGCACGGGGGGTAGCCCCAGTGTCAGGTGTACATGTGTTGAGGAAACTCAGCACATGTACACATCCATGTTGCGAAACCATCGCCTGGAGTGGGTGGACAACCTGCGGGTCGCCCTGACCGTCCTGGTTGTGCTTCACCATGCCGCCCAGCCCTACGGCCCTGCCGACTGGTGGTACGTCGAGGGGCAGCCCCGTTCCGGAGCCCTCGCCACGCTCTCCGCCATTGACGGCTCCTTCTTCATGAGTCTGTTCTTCTTCGTCTCCGCCGTGTTCATACCCGGCTCCTACGAGCGCCGTGGCGCCCGGCGGTTCCTGGGCAGCCGGCTCGTACGGCTTGGAATCCCCGTCGTAGTGGGCGCCCTGACGATCGTGCCGGGGCTGATGTACGCGTACTTCGTGCACTATCGCGGCTATCCGCCGATGTCGTTCCCGCGCTACTTCACCGACGTGTACCTGGGGCTGGGCGACGAGCCGGCGGGCTGGAGTGGTCCTTCCTGGCCGGATCTCCAGTTCGGTCACCTGTGGTTCGTCCAGAACCTGCTCGCGTACACCGTGGTGTACGCGGCTCTCCGCCGGCTGAGCCGCCCGCTGCGGTTCCCGCACGGCAAGCCCGGGCGTGCTCTTCCGTTGCCTGGGCACCGCGCACTGGTGGTGCTGACCGTCCTCTTGGCTGCCGCCACGTTTTTCGTCCGGCTGCGCTATCCGCTCGACGAGTGGGTGCCTTTCCTGGATTTCCTCCAGGTCGAGCCCGCCCGGGTGCCGCAGTACGTCACCTTCTTCGCGTTGGGAGTCGTTGCCGCACGTCAGAACTGGCTGGAGCGCTTCGATGCCGGGGTCGGACGCGTGTGGCTGGGCGTAGGAGCGACGGGCGTTGCCCTGCTGTTCCTGGTGGGCCCCGACTCCAACCGCTTTGGACCGGGAGGGGCGGATGTCCCGTCCGCGTCGTGGGCGGCCTACGAGAGTCTGCTGTGCGTTGCCCTGTGCGTCGGACTGCTCACGCTCTTCCGTGAGCTTGTGCAGGGCAGCACGCCGTGGTCTAGGGAGATGGCGGCGAATTCCTATGCCGTCTACATCATTCATCTACCGGTGGTGGTCGCCATGCAGTACGGCCTGGCCGACCGTGGCCTGTCCGCGGCCGGCTCGTGCTTCGTCGTCTTTGTCCTCGCCGTGCCGTCCGCCTTTCTCCTCGCGGCAGGGCTTCGCCGACTGCCGGCCGTGCGGCGGGTGCTGTAAAGCCCTGACGTGTCAGCGACGCGCCTTGGCCCGGTCCAGGGCGGCCACACCGAGTGCTGCGAGAGCGATCTGGATCAGCCACTCGACCCAGTCGACGCCGTCGGTGTCGGCAACGCCGAACGCTGCGGCAAGTGCCGAGCCGATGAGGGCGGCCACGATACCGACCGCGATGGTGTCGTGTGTGGCCTCAAGACATAGACGACAGAAGAGTCTCAGGAGAGGGTTGACGGCAGTCTCGGGACATTCTTGACGGCCGCGATCAGCTCCTCGATCCTTGACGTTGTGGCGGTGGGGGAAGATTCCGAACAGGGTCCAACGTGGCTGGTAGAGCAGCGATACCGCGCTGTCCTTGAAGTGCTCGACGGTTCTCCAGTCAGCGAAGTGGCCGTTCGGTACGGCGTGTCGCGCCAGACGATTTACACCTGGAAGTCCAGGTACGACGCCGGTGGGCTCGAAGGATTGCGTGAGAAGTCCCGGCGTCCGCGGTCCAGCCCCACGCGGGTACCGGCCGCGGTCGAGGCCCTGGTCTGTGAGATGCGGCGGGCAAACCCCCGTTGGGGTGCCCGGCGGATCGCCTTCGAGGTCGCTCGGACCAGTCCCGCCGCAGCTCCGTCACGGGCAACGGTGCATCGCATTCTGGAACGCAACGGGCTCATCCGGCAGCAGAAGCAGCAGCATCGCCGCAAGTACCGGCGGTGGCAGCGCGAGACGCCGATGCATCTGTGGCAGCTGGACCTGGTCGGCGGGGTCTACCTGGCCGACGGCCGCGAGTGCAAGATGCTCACCGGGATCGACGATCACTCCCGGTTCATCGTCGTCTCCACCGTCCTGGCGGTGCCATCCGGGCGGGCTGTCGCGGACGGTTTCGTGCGCGCGATGCGAACCTACGGGGTGCCGGCGGAGGTCCTCACCGACAACGGCAAGCAGTTCACCGGCCGCTTCACCAAACCCCGGCCCGCTGAGGTGCTGTTCGAGCGTGTCTGCCGGGAGAACGGCGTCACCGCCAAGCTGATCAAGCCGTACTCACCGACCACGACGGGAAAGATCGAGCGGTGGCACCAGACTCTGCGCCGTGAACTCCTTGATGTCTCCGGCCCGTTCGCTGATCTGCCCACCGCCCAGGCCGCCGTCGATGCCTGGGTGCACACCTACAACACGGCCAGGCCTCACCAGGCCCTCGACATGGCTAGCCCCGCCAGCCGGTTCCGGCCGAACCAGCCCCCGGAACCGACGATCGTCACGGCTGAGACTCCCGTCGAGGAACCGTCCATCGAGGCCGAGCCCGCAGCGCCGGTCACCATGCTGATTCCGACCTCGGCGCCGCCCATGGAGTTCGAGACCGTCGTCGCAGCCAGCGGCCTGGTCGGCGTGCTGCCCCGCGTTCAGCGGGTCAGGCTCGGCAAGGAGCACGCGGGACGCCGCGCACAAGTGTGGGCGGACGAGCAAACGGTCCACATCGTCATCGACGGTCAGCTGGTCAGGAGCGTCGCGTCGTGTCTCGACGCCGCCAACCTGCACGAGCTTGCGATGCGAGGGGCCGTTCGGGCAGGGCCGCCGCCAGCAGCCCCTGCCGCGGGTCGGCTGGGGCGCCTGGAACCCGGCACGGTGATCGAGGTGGACCGGAAGGTCGACCTGAGCGGTGTTGCCAGCCTCGGCAAGACCGAGGTGACGGTCGGATACGAACTCGCAGGACAGCGCGTCACGTTGCGCCTGGACGGACACCTGATGCACGTCGTCCATGACGGCGTGCTCGCCAAGACTCTGCCCTCACCGATCGATGCCGACCAACGCTCTGGCCTGCGCGGCGCCAGAGTCTCTTCGGGCCAACTACCCGCACCCGCGGCCGGCGCAGTCCACGTCGAGCGCAAGGTGCCTGCGGACGGAGTCATCATGGTCGCTCGCCAACGGCTACGCGTCGGCCGTACCTACGCCGGCGAGATCGTCACCGTCCACGTTGAGGACACCTACTTCCGCATCACACTGAACGGCGCTGACCTCGCACTTCACCCGCGCAAGAACCAGCACCCGGTCACCCGTTTCAGGGCAAAAATCCATGCCCCCAAGCTCTGAGCCACGATCCAGCATCTCCTGAGACCGTCAACGATGTCATGAGGACAAGCTGTCAACCAAGTCCCGAGACCTCACACCACAGATGGTCCACAAGATGCCGATGCGCTGCCGCCCGGGGATGACGAGGCGGCCCAGGACGCCGATGACGATGCCGATCACGATGGCGCTGACGATGCCGGAAATCTCCATGTCTGACCCTCCATTGCCTTTACCTCGTGCTTATTTCATGCGTACGAATGCCCCTTCGAAGCGTCGGCAGTCCCGGCCTGCGAGAGCCGGGTGTGGACGCGTTCGGGAGGAGGGGGGCGGGCGAGCCGGAACCGTCATACCGGCCACCGCGGCCGGAAGGCGTCCTTGCTGGTTGATCAGGTCTGCAAGAGACTTCTACAGCACTGTAGTTGGCGCGGTGCGGTCGGTGATGCGTCCGTCGCCGGTCTGCGCTCGTCCTGGAAGGGAGCGGACCCGGTGTTCGGTCTGAGCGAACTGGCCCTGGTGCTTCTCGTGGTGATCGTCGTCCTCGGAGCCAAGAAGGGACCGGAGTTGATGCGCTCGGCAGGTAAGGCGGCGCGGATCCTCAAGAGTGAGAAGAAGGCGCTCAAGGAGGACGAACGGTGAGCCGCGTCGGGCAGGGCGGGGGCCTCGGTCCTGCTCTCGCCGAGCAGGACCGAGGCACTTCGGTCTAGACGTTGACGCCGAAGTCCGCGGCGATGCCCGCGAGACCCGAGGCGTACCCCTGACCGACGGCGCGGAACTTCCACTCGGCGCCGTGCCGGTACAGCTCGCCGAAGACCATCGCGGTCTCGGTCGAGGCGTCCTCGGACAGGTCGTAGCGGGCGAGCTCCTGGTTGTTCGCCTGATTGACGACGCGGATGAAGGCGTTGCGGACCTGGCCGAAGCTCTGCCCCCGGTTCTCCGCGTCGTGGATGGACACCGGGAAGACGATCCGGTCCACCTCGGCCGGGACCGCGGCCAGGTTCACCTTGACCGCCTCGTCGTCGCCCTCGCCCTCGCCGGTGAGGTTGTCGCCGGTGTGCTCGACCGAGCCGTCCGGGCTGGTGAGGTTGTTGTAGAAGACGAAGTGCCCGTCCGAGAGCACCTTGCCCGACGCGTCCAGGAGTAGTGCGGAGGCGTCGAGGTCGTAGTCGGTGCCGGTCGTGGTGCGCACGTCCCAGCCCAGACCGACCAGCACGGCGGTCAGGCCGGGCGCCTCCTTGCT
>NZ_JBIVPJ010000054.1:0-9454 GCF_044754585.1 Streptomyces sp. NPDC093065
CGAAAGCTCAACAGCTCCGGGCTCAGCTACGTTCTCACTGGTCATCGATGCATCCTCCATGATCGGGAGTTACACCGAACGATTTACAGTCCCGCTGCTTCCGCTCGCGTCACGCACACTCAGTATGCGATTGACGATTATGCGTTGACTCGTGCGGGTCATTCGCGTCGCTGTGCAGTCGGGATCCGGTGGTGGTTCCCGTCCATGGGAGGTGGCGGCATCCGGATCAGTTCGTGTTCGAGTTCGTCCAGGGCTCGACGGGCTTCCTCGATGCGGTGGGCCAGTGCTGTGGGCCCCGACCGATCCGTGTGAGGCCGGGGCTCTGAGGAGGTCGTCCCGTCCATCTCGCGGGCCTCGTCGAGGGATGTG
Source organism: Streptomyces sp. NPDC093065 (assembly GCF_044754585.1). Classification (NCBI taxonomy): domain Bacteria; kingdom Bacillati; phylum Actinomycetota; class Actinomycetes; order Kitasatosporales; family Streptomycetaceae; genus Streptomyces; species Streptomyces sp. NPDC093065. The sequence continues at coordinate 370 of NZ_JBIVPJ010000054.1, forward strand.
ATGACGACACCGATGAGGACGTTGACGAGGACGAAGGAGGCGAGGAGCACGTAGGAGCCGTAGTAGAGGAGGCTCCAGCGGGAGATGTCGAGGCCCGCGTGGACGGCGTCGCCGATGCCGTCCAAAGTCATCAGCAGGAAGAGGGTGAGCACGGCGCGGCCGATGGATCCGTAGTGCTCGGGGTCGTGGCTGCCGAAGAAGACCCAGCCCACCATTGCGTAGACGTACAGCAGCAGTGCGCCGACGAGGAGGAAGCTCAGTGTCCCGGGCAGGCTGCGGGCGACGGCTACGAGCACGATGCGCAGTTGGGGCAGGAAGCGGGCGGTTCGCAGGACGCGGGCCAGGCGCAGCAGGCGCAGTACGGTCGTGTTCTCGCGTACGACGGGCAGGAACGCGCACAGGACCACGGCCAGGTCGAAGAGGTTCCACGGGTCCTTGAAGAACTCTCCGGGGCGATCGACGTACGCGGCCAGACGCAGCACGATCTCCACGGTGAAGGCGGCCAGGCAGACATGCTCGGCCAGCCGTAACCAGTGCTGGTGGTGGGCGACGATGCCGGAATAGGTCTCGACGCCGAGCAACGCAGCGTTGGCGAGGATCAGGGAGAAGACGGTGGCTGCGAACCAGCGCGTCTCGATGATGGCCGTGCACCGGCGGGCCAGGGCCACTCGGGAACGGAGAAACTGCTGCTGGGGCATCTGCTGCCCTGCCTCCTTCACATGGCGCGACAGCCGATTCGGCCCACTCCCGGATGAGGGGCCGATGCGGTGAGCGATCACGCCGCAGGAGGTTTTCTACAGCACTGTAGATCACGACGGGCGGACAGCCCGGCTACCGGTGGCCGCGGCACACCCGGTCGTGTCCGAGCGCCCTCTGGGAGCGGGGCGCTCGGACCGACGAGAAGGGCTGTTACGCGGCCTGTGGCTGGAGGTAGCGGGCCAGCAGGTCGTCCAGGCTCACGATGCCGGTGAGCCGCCCCGCGCCGTCGCGGACCACGGCGAGCGACGCCCGCCGTCGGCGCAGCACCTCGATCGCCTCGGCGACCGTGGCGTCCTCCGCCAGTTCGGGCACCGGACGGGCCAGCGCGCGGGCGCCGGTGGGCCGTCCGTGTGCTCGCGCGACCAGGACGTCGCGTGCGTGCAAGGAGCCGACGACGGCGTCGTCCTGGCGGACCAGCAGCCGGGTGCGGCCGTGCGCGGCGGCCAGGCTCAGGATTTCCTCCGTCTCGGCATCGGCGTCGACCGCGACGATGCCGGCGGCCGGGGTCATCAGGTCGCGCACGGGCGTCTCGGGCTCGGTCAGTGACCGGGTCAGCAGATCGGAGTCGGTTTGGCTGATCAGACCGAGCCGTTCGGACTCCTCGACCAGGTGGGTGAGCTGGTCCCGGTTGTGGACGGAGGCCAGTTCGTCGCGCGGGGCGACCCGGCAGAGGCGGACCAGGGCGTTGCTGATGCGGTTGAGGAGCCGGATCAGCGGCCGTACGGCGGTCGCGACGGCGCGGAAGGGCGGGGCCAGCAGCATCGCGGAGCGCTCGGGGTGGGCGATCGCCCAGGACTTGGGCGCCATCTCGCCGAGGACCATGTGCAGGAACACCACGACGATCATCGCCACGGCGAAGGCCACGCCGTAGCTCAGCGCGGTGGGCAGGCCCAGCCGGTGCAGCAGGGGGTCCAGTTCGTGGGAGATCGCGGGCTTGGACACCGAGCCGAGGCCCAGCGTGCACACGGTGATGCCGAGCTGAGCGCCGGCCAGCATCAGCGAGAGCTCCCGCATGCCGGCCAGTGCGGCCTTGGCGCCGCGCTGCCCGTCGGCCACGGCCTTCTCCATACGGTGCCGCTTGGCGGCGACGAGCGCGAACTCGGCCGCGACGAAGAAGCCACTGCCGACGAGGAGCAGGACGGTGACGAAAAGGGCCATCGGGAAACTCATGCCTGCTCCTCCGCCTTCTCGGCCGGCCGCTCGATCCGGATCCGTTCGGGCACGTGCCGGTCGAGCGTGCGTACGTCGATCACGGCGCTGCCGCCTCCGGGCAGCTCCACGGTGAGCCGGTCCCCGATCGCCGGGAAGCGGCCGAGCCGGTCGACGATGAGCCCGGCCACGGTTTCGTAGTCGTCCTCCTCGGGCAGTTCGACGCCGGTGGCCTCGGCCACCTCGTCCAGCCGGCGCCCGGCGTCCACCAGCCAGCCCTCGCCGTCCGCGACGGCCACCTCGGTGACGGTGTCCGACTCGTCGGCGATGTCACCCACCAGTTCCTCGGCGATGTCCTCGTAGGTGACGACGCCGGCCACACCTCCGTGCTCGTCCAGGACGACGGCGAACTCGTCGTCGTCCTCGCGCATGCGCGCCACCGCATCCGGCAGCGGCAGGGTGTCCGGCAGCAGCAGAGGCCGCCGGGCCGCTGCCCCGGCCGTGACGGCGGTGGCCTGTTCGGCGGGCAGCCCCATCAGCTCCCGCACCCCCAGTACGCCCGCGACGTCGTCCGGATGGTCGCCGAGTACAGGGTAGTTGGAGTGGCCGTGCTTGCCGATGAGGGTGACGGCCTCGGCGGCCGTGGCGTCCTTGCGGACGAAGACCGCGTCGGCCCGCGGCACCATCACCTCGTGCAGCGTCCGCTCGGAGAACTCCAGGGCATGGTCGAGCAGCCGGGCCGTCCCGCGCGGCAGCTCGCCCTGTTCGTGGGACTCGCCGATCAGGTGGCCCAGCTCCTCCAGGGTGGCGCCGTGGTGCAGTTCCTCGACCGGTTCGATACCGACCTTGCGCAGCAGCCTGTTCGCGGCGCCGTCGAAGATCCGGACGACCGGGCCGACGACCTTCAGATAGGCGAGCGTCGAGCCCGCGAGCGACTTCGCGAGCCGTTCCGGGACGGCGATGGCAAGGTTCTTCGGGGCCAGCTCCCCCAGCACCATCTGCACGACCGTGGCGAGGACGAAGGCGAGGACGACAGAGATGCCGGTGACGGCGCCGTCCGGGATGCCGATGCCGGCCAGCACGGGCCGCAGCAGCGCGGAGACGGACGGCTCGGCGATGAAGCCGACCACCAGACCGGTCACCGTGATGCCGAGCTGGGCGCCCGAGAGCATGAACGACAGCCGCTCCAGCACCTTCAGGGCACGGGCGGCCTGTTGGTCTCCCTCTTCGGCCTCACGGGCGAGAGCAAGCCGGTCGGCCGAGACGTAGGCGAACTCCTGGGCGACGAAGTACCCGGTTCCCGCGGTCAGCACGAAGACGGCCAGTACCCCCAGCCATGCCTCCACGGCGCTCACACCGCACCACCCCGCCGCGTGCCGCGCTCAGGAATCACCGGGCGGAATGGTCGGGGACCGTGCCCCGAAGGGTCCGTCGATCTGGCGGACAAGCTCTGACTCCCTCACTGGACGTGCAGACAGGAAACGATTCTGGCCGAAAGGCGGCTTCCCGGCACCGTCGTGTGCCGGCCCCGCCTCGAGGCCGCTGCCTGCTCCCTCCCGACAAGTCACCGAAGGCGGGACCTCTCGGGAGTGCCTCTCTGGCCAGGTCAGGAGCGTCTTTCGGCCTTTCCGAACGCGGCCGGCCGGAGCACGCTCCCCGCCCTTCGGGTCAACTCTATGCTTCTACTCGTTTGTAGAAACAGGCCCGGGGCGACCCTGGCCGCACACCCACGGAGAAGACACATGGCTTCGATCGATCTCGACAATGTGCTGGACAAGGCGTGGGCGGACAAGAGCCTGCCGGAGATACTCGCCGCCCCGGTCGCGGCGCTGAAGGGCGTCTCGGACCGTGACGGCGAACTGCTCGACGAGGCGTTCGGAGTCAAGACGGTGGCGGACCTGGCCGAGTTGAAGTACGTCCGCTGGGCCCAGGCACTCGCCGCTCTCGAAGCCGCCAAGTAGCCCCCACCCCGGCAGGCGGGCTCGGTGCCGTCCGTTCACACCTTCCCGGCCGGACGGCACCACCTCATGGAACACAAGTACGCATAAGGAGTGGACGCCACCATGGTGTTCAAGCGACTTCTCGGCTCGCTCGGCGTAGGCGCCCCCACGGTCGACACGGTTCTCGACCCGGCTCCCGTCCTGCCCGGCGCCACGCTCACCGGCCAGGTCCACCTCAAGGGCGGGCAGGCCGACTTCGACATCGAGCACATCACGCTCGAGCTCGTGGCCCGGGTCGAGGCGGAGCACGAGGACGGGGAGAGCGAGGGCGTCGTCGTCTTCGACCGGTTCACCGTCGGCGGCGGCTTCCGGCTGGGGACGGAGGAACCGCGCAGCCTGCCCTTCCAGGTCACGCTCCCGTGGGAGACGCCGATCACCGAGCTGTACGGACAGCCGCTGGGCATCGTGCTCGGCGTACGCACCGAGGTGGCGGTCGCGGGCGCCAAGGACAAGGGCGACCTGGACCAGCTCACCGTCACGGCCCTGCCGGTCCAGGAGGCCGTCCTGGAAGCCTTCGGGCAGCTCGGTTTCGGCTTCAAGTCGGCCGACCTGGAGTACGGGCACATCGCAGGGACGGGTCAGCAGCTGCCCTTCTACCAGGAGATCGAACTCGTCCCCGCCCCGCAGTACGCCGACCGGCTCAACGAGATCGAGCTGACCTTCCTGGCCGGTCCCGGCGGGCTCGAAGTGGTCCTGGAGGCGGACAAGCGCGGCGGGCTCTTCTCCTCCGGCCATGACGCCGTCACCCGTTTCTCCGTCGGCCACCACGACGTCCGCGACTGGGCGGCCGAGGTGGAGGGCTGGGTCCGGCAGCTTGTCGAGCACCACGGGACGTACGGGACCCAGACCGCGTACGGACATGGCGCCCCGTACACGGACCACGCACACCACGACCACCACAGCCACGGTGGTCACCACGACGACCACCGCTCAGGCCCCGGCATGGGCACCGCCGTCGCAGCCGGAGCGGCCGGACTCGCGGTCGGCGTGGTCGGTGGCATGGTCGCCGCGGAAGTCGTCGACGAGGTCGGCGACTTCTTCGAGGGCGACGACGAGGAAGAGGACGAGGGCTGAGCGCCTGCGCCCGCCCGAGAGACAGGGGCCCCGAGCCGCGGCCCTTCTCAGTAGTCTCTACGTGCCTGTAGAAGCACCCGGCTGCCCCAGCCGCTACGGCCGGGGCACACCTTTGACCCGTTTGGAGTAGTCATGGCCCTCTGGGACCGCTTCAAGGAGTCCGCGTCGCAGATGCAGACGCAGCTCGTGGCGAAGAAGAACGACCTCAAGAGCGGCGCCTTCCGCGACGCGAGCATGGCGATGTGCGCGCTGGTCGCCGCCGCCGACGGAACGGTCGACCCCTCGGAGCGGCAGCGCGTCGCTCAGCTGATCTCCACGAACGAGGTGCTGCAGAACTTCCCCGCCGACGACCTGCACCGTCGTTTCGAGGACAACCTCAACAAGCTCACCGCCGACTTCGCCCTCGGCAAGGTCACGGTTCTCCAGGAGATCGCCAAGGCGAAGAAGAAGCCCGCCGAGGCACGTGCCGTGGTGCAGATCGGCATCGTGATCGGCGGAGCAGACGGCGACTTCGACAAGGACGAGCAGGCGATCGTCCGCGAGGCGTGCTTCGCCTTGGACCTGCCGCCGCACGAGTTCGACCTCTGACCGGTAAGGGAGTGCCGGCGTCGGGGCGGCCAGTGAGGCGTCGTCCCGGCCCGGTGGTCCCGCCGTCGTCGGCGGCCCGGATCAGCGCAGATGCCGCGGTCACCATGCGGTTCCGCCTGGGCCCGCCTGCATGCTCATCGAATGCGTGCGGGGTCGAGGTCGGTTCCTACCACGAGGGTCACCGTGCCCGGGGCGGCCTCTGCGTCCTGTTCGGCCCGTACGCCGCTCGCTCTGGATGCGAGTACTTCTGCCTGCCGTTCCAGGCCGGGCGGGTGTTTCACCGTGGTGCTGCCGCCCTTTGGCGCATTGCCCGTGCCGACGACGGTGAAGCCTGCCTCGCGCAGCTTCTCAGCGACGGCGGCGGCCCGTCCGGACACCCCGGTGCCGTTGAGGACCCGCACTCGGACGGTAGAGGCATAGAGCGGGTCCTTCGCGTCCGCCTCCACCTGCTCCTTGTCGATCTCCTGGTCCTTGGCCAGCGCGGTGAACACCTCGGCGGCCTGCGGGTACTGCCACACGACGTTGGCCTTGTCGCTGGCCAGGTCGGCTTCGCGCGGGTAGTTCGGCACGGTGAGGAAGGTGAGGCGGTCGCTCGGGATGCCCTTGAGCTCGGACGCGAGACCGGAGAGCGGTTTGATGCCGGCCAAGTCCTTGTCCGTGGTCAGCGACTTGGTGGCCGACTGCAGGAAGCTGTAGAGGGCGCTGGGGCTGGTCAGCTTTGACTGGGCCTTGGTGGCCAGTGCCTCCATGAACTCCTGCTGCCTGCCGATACGGCCGACATCCGAACCGTCACCGACGCTGTAGCGGGCGCGTACGTAGCCGAGCGCCTCCTCGTCCTTGACGGTCTGGCAGCCGGCCTCCAGGTCCAGGTGGGCCTTCTTGTCATGGATGGCGTCCTCGGGACAGACCTCTATGCCGTCGAGGGCGTTGACCATGCCTTTGAAGCCCTGGAAGTCGACGGACATGAAGTGGTCGATGCGAAGGCCGGTGTTGGCTTCCACCGTCTTGATGGTGCAGGCGGCTGCCCCGGCCACCTCGCCGCTGGTGCCGCCGATCGCGAACGCCTCATTGATCTTGGCGTGGTGTGGCGTGGACGTCGCGCCGTCCCCCTTGTCGCAGGCGGATATCTCCACCCAGGAGTCGCGCGGGAACGACACGACTGTGGCCCACTCACGGTTCGCGGGAATGTGCAGCACCATCAGCGTGTCGGACTGCATGGTGGTCAGGCCCTTGCCGTATTTGGCGTTGTCGCCGTCCCGGCTGTCCGAGCCCACTACCAGGATGTTCTTCGAACCGGGACTGAGGTTCTCGGGCCGTTCCCCACCGAGTTTGTTGTCGACGTCGGCGGCGTGGATGTTGTCGTCCAGGTCGTTGTAGACCCATGCACCGACCCCGGCGACGCCCAGGACGAGCACGGAGCACACCCCGGCGCACCACAGCAGGATCCTGCCACGCCTGGTCAGCCTGGGCGGCCTGCCCGACGGAGCACGCCGCCTTCCGTTACCACTCACTGAGGTCCGCTCCTCCGCCCAGTCCTACGGCCCCGTCCCCTGCCGGGCACCCGACGCCTGTCCGCCGAACAGCCGAACTCTACATACATGTAGAACTTGGAGGGAATGCCTGACAGATCGATCTTGTCGATCGTGAAAGCGCCATGGCGTCGGAGCGCGCCGCTCGCTGGTCAGAGGGGTGTAGCGGAGTTCAGGATGAAGTACATGGTCACGGCGGAATTCGCTGAGGCCATCGCCGACACGGCAGTTCCCGCCGCCGCGGCCCACGCCGCCCAGCCGACCGAGCTGGACACCGACGACCAACTGCGCGTCACCGGGGCAGGGCCGAGCAGAGCGGCCACCCTGCGCGGAACCGGGCCCGGTGCGGCCATGCCGGCCAGCGTCGGCACCGGAACTCCTCGTGACACCAATGCGGCTTTCCCGATCGCCTGCGCCACGACCCGCCGGCTCCCCACGGTCCCTGCCGCCTCCTCATCCGCCCACCGCTCCGCGGCGTACGTCACGGTGGTGCGCAGCGGCCGCAGGAACGGATTGGCGCGCGAGGCGAGCTGTACAGCCAGCAGGAACCGATGATGCCGCCCGGCGAGGTGTGCCCGCTCGTGGGCGAACAGCGCCCGCCGCTCCGCCGACTCCAGACAGGCCAGCAAGGCGGTGGTCACCACGACCCGGCCCCGTCGCCCACCGGGGAGGGCGTACGCGTAGGGGACGTCGTCCGGCAGGACAGCCACCGCCGTGTCCGGCAGCCCGACCAGCGCACGGTGGGAGCCGCGACGCACCCGACCGTGCCTCCACAGCACCCGAGCGCAGGCCAGCAGCACCGCGGCCAGCGCCGGAATCGCCGCCTTGCCGGCCACCTCGTCGAACGGCACCGCCGCACGCACCTGCGGATCGGACCACCCGTCGGGCAGCGGATTGCCCGGCAGCTGCGCCGTACCGACCACCATGACCAGTGCCAGGCACACCGTGCTGCACAGCGCCATCGCAACGGCCAGAGCCGTGAGCATCCTGGTCGTGGTGCGCGGGTGCAGATGCTGTTCGGCAAGGCGGGCGATCGGCCATGCCGTCAGCGGCAGAACCAGTGGGAGGAAGACGAAGACACCCATAAGGCGTCAGTCTCCCCCTTCGCTCCGGGGGTGAGCCAGCAGCTCGCGCAGCAGCAGCTCGTCGGCCGGCTCGAGCGCGGTGAGGAAGCTAGTCAGCACCGCCTCCCTGTCGTTCTCGGCATCCAGGACCTTCCGCATCCTGCGCGCCGCCAGGCCCGCCTGGTCGGCGACCGGCTGCCAGGTGAAGGAGCGACCCGCCCGCTCACGTGTGACGACCCCCTTGTCCAGCAGCCGGGTCAGGATCGTGATGACCGTCGTGTAGGCAAGATCCTCACCGAGACGCTCGTGCACGCGGCCGGCCGTTGCCGGCCCGCCGGTCTCCCGCAGCGCCGACAGCACCAGCGCTTCCAGCTCGCCCTGCCCCCGCCGTCGGGGACGTCGGCCGTCCGCCACGTCCTGTCTCCCTTCCGCCCGCCGCCCGTTTCCCGGGCGGACATCGTATAGACGCTCCACCCGGAACCACATCCTCTACATAACTGTAGAAGATAAGGTGTCCGGGCCCGCCCCGTTACGAAAAGATGCAGTGGAAGGGAGCGCCGGAGAGATGAGCATCATCGCCTGGCTGATTCTGGGACTCCTCGCCGGAGGGATCGCCAAATTGATCCTGCCCGGACGGGACCCTGGCGGTTGCATCGGCACGACGGTGATCGGCATAGCCGGTGCCTTCCTGGGCGGCTGGCTGTCGTCCGAGTTCCTGGACCGGCCGGTCCAGCGGGAGTTCTTCGATGCGGCAACCTGGGGGTCCGCCATCGTCGGCGCCCTCGTTCTGCTGATCGGCTACCGCCTGCTGTTCGGCAACTCCCGGGACTAGGCGGTTTCGTTTGGATCAGCGGGCGGACCAGAGGAAGATGCCTGCGATGTGGAGTCCGGCGAGGTAGATGGTCGCGGTCTTCTCGTAGCG
>NZ_JBIVPJ010000055.1:0-8315 GCF_044754585.1 Streptomyces sp. NPDC093065
CCCGCTGGAACAGGTCCCACAACTCGTCTGGCACCAGCCGCTCAACGATCTTCGACACACCACGAGTCTAACGAACCAAATGAGATGATCTCTAACGACCAAGATCCACCTTGCCTGCGACGGCAAGGGCCGCCCGCTCGCGCTCCTGGTGACACCCGGCCAACGCCACAACAGCGTCTGCGCACGCCCTCTGCTGGAACGGATCCGGGTTCCGCGCACCGGCCCGGGCCGGCCGCGCTGCAGGCCCGCCGACCGGGTCATCGCAGACAAGGCTTACAGCTCCCGAGGCTTCCATGCCTACCTGCGACAACGCGGCATTGCGCACACCATCCCCGAGAAGACCGACCAGCGGCGGCACCGGCTGAGGCGCGGTGGCCACGGCGGCCGACCGCCAGGGTTCGACCGGGAGACCTACCGACGGCGCAACACGATCGAGCGCTGCTTCAACCGTCTCAAGGGCTTCCGCGGCATCGCCACCAGATACGAAAAGACCGCTACTTCCTATGAAGCAGCGGTCAGTCTCGCGTCATTCCTGCTCTGGGCAAGATCCGTTTGAAGACGGACCCTAGATGTATTGACCCGCAGGGTTGTTGACACGGCTGATGGGCGGCTGCCCGTCGAGCGCGGTATGGCACCGGTGGTAGTTGTAGGTGTGCAGGAAGTCCGCCAGGGCATCGGTGCGTTCGGCATTGCTGGAATAGGGGCGCACGTATGCCCATTCGTCGAGCAGGGTGCGATTCAACCGCTCCACCTTGCCGTTCGTCTGCGGACGGTATGGCCGGGTGCGTTTGTGGATGATGCCGGCCGCGCTCAAAGTCCGGCCGAACAGCCCAGACCGATAGCAGGAGCCGTTGTCCGTGAGAACGCGTTCGACGGTGATGCCGTGCGTGTTGAAGAAGGCGTTTGCGCGCCGCCAGAACGCGGAGGCGGTCTCCTTGCGTTCGTCGGTGAGGACTTCGCTGTAGGCGAGCCGGGAGTGGTCGTCAATGGCGGTGTGGATGAAGCTGTAGCCGATCACGGGACTGCTGCCCTTGCGTACACCGGTGGTGGCCTGCCGGTTGGCGAGGGCCTGCTGGCGGGGCATGATCCGGTGGCCGCCGCCGTCGGGGATGTTGCCGAGCTTCTTGATGTCGACGTGGACGAGCTCGCCTGGGCGTGATCGCTCGTAGCGGCGGATGACCTGGCCAGTGGGCCGGTCCATCCAGCGCAGCCGGTTCAGGCTGTGACGGGTCAGGACGCGGTGGACCGTCGAGCTCGGTATGCCCACGATCGGCCCGATCCGGGCGGGGCCGAGCTTGCGCTCTCGCCGCAGCGCGCAGACCTGTTCCTCGACGTCGGCGGGGGTACGGTGCGGGGTGGTCCGTGGTCGGCTCGGACGGTCGTACAGTCCCGCGTCGCCCTCGGCGCGCCAGCGACGGACCCACTTGTGGGCGGTGGTGCGGGAGATGCCCATCTCGTCGGCCACGTGGGCGACGGGGCGGCCAGCCCGGACTCTGTCGATCAGAAGCCGTCTGCCGTGGACGGTCAGCCGGGCATGTGGACGAGACACGAAGACCTCTGTTGTGGTGCGGGATCTGAGGGACTGTCTGGGTGCTGCTATGGGTTTTCGCTCCCTGGTGGGGAGCACAGCTACTGCCCGGGGCCGTCGACCACCGGTTCGACGGCCCCGGGCAGCAGGTGGGCCCCTTCAAGGTTGAGCGCTGCGCACTGTGCGCCGTGGTGTCGCCGTCAGCCGTCCTGACCGCCAACCGGGATGAAGTTGGCGTACTCCTCAATGCGTTTGATCTGTCCGGCGTCGTCGAAGCCGAAGTAGACGGCGGCGTGGACCTCGCCGCGCATGCCGTTGGTGGTGGCGACGTGGACCACGTGCTGCTGGAGGACTTCGCCCGGCTGGGAGAGCTGGCGCAGGATGTCGTAGCGCATCGATTCGATGGATTCGATCTGCCCTTCCATTCCGGCGATGTTCTCCTCGATGGACTGCTCGCCCTTGCCGCCGTTGTGCCAGACGATGGCCGTCTCGGCGCACAGGGCACGAGCGGTCTTCCAGTCGCGGTTCTCCAGTGCGCGGAGGTAGGTGACGGCCTTGTCCTTCAGGTCCTGGCTCATGCGGTCTTCCTTCGATACGAGTGATGGGTTCCGGCAGGAGTGAGGCAGATCAGCTCTGGCCGACAGCGGCGTGGATCAGGGCGCGTTCGCCGACCTCGATGCGCGTCGGCAGGTGGTTGCCAGGCGGCGAGAGCGGACAGACGAATACATCCGGGTTCAGGTGGTGGTGCGAGAGCGTGGCCTTGTTGAAGTCGACCGTCAGGGTGCTGCCGGGTTCCAGGAGCGGCATCACCAGCCAGCGGCCGATCGGCGGCGTCGAATCGCCGTTGGTCTCGTCGGTGAAGATCACCAGTCGCTGGCCGGGGAAGTCCTGCAGGACGGCCAGGACGTATTCGGTGTCATCGATGGTCACGGCCAGGTCGACGGGCGCCAGGATGGCTTCGGTGCTGCGTGGGCTGGTCAACCGCCCCACTTCGATGCGACGCCCTTCGGGAGCTGCTCGGTACTGGCCTTCGAAGACCCAGGCGGGGTCGTAGGGGAAGGTGTCGATGCCGGTGAGTCCGGTGCGCTCGACGCGGCCGTGGTCCATGACGACCAGGCTGTAGGAGCCATCCGCGCCGCTGGCGAAGCCGCCCCGGTTGTCAGGGAATTCCAGGGAGCCGCCGGAGGGAACGGGGCTCGTTCCGTCGACGAGGCTGTCGGCTACCTGTACGCCGTCGCCGGCCTTGGCCGTCACGGTCAGGTCGCCTGCTTCGGTGGTGCGCCATTCGCCGGGGATGCCGGGAAGCGTGTGAGGGCCCGGGTTGGTGATCTTGGCGTTGGCGACGACGGTGGCCTTGCCGTTCGCTCCGGCGATCTCTTCCCACCGGCCCTGGCGCCAGGCTTCGTATTCGACGGGGATCTGCGGTGCAGTCATGATGCTCCCTTTCCTTTCCGCCGCGCTTCGGGGTCGCGGCGACAGCACTGCGCGAGCGTGCGCGGGCATGGTTACTCAGCCCAACGAAGCGCATGGTGCTGCGCAGGCTGTGGTTGCGTATGAGGCAAGTAATTGGGTGCTGAGGCTGCCCGGCAGGCAACCAGGGGTGCCTAGCCGGGTGTTCAGGCGCGGCGGGCGGCCCAGACGGTGCGCTCGGTGCGTACGGCGAGGTCCTCGCGGTGCAGAAGGCTGTTCGGGCTGCTGGTGTCCAGGAGTTCGTCGAGTGCGGCGAGGTCCTCGGGGCTGAGGGCGGGTGCGGCGACGCCGCGGATGCGCTGCAGGCTGCCGTGGGCGTAGCGGCCGATCGCTTCGCTGCGCGCACCTTCGATGTTGACGGTGATGGTGCGCTCGTCCTCGACGGTGAAGCCGGCGGCTGTCAGTATCGGGCCCCAGTCGGCGCCGCGGTGCGGAACGTGCTCGGCGTGGAAGCTGTCGGTCGCGGCATGTGCGCGCTCCTCGAGGTCAGGCCGGCTCTCCGGGGCACCTGCGGGCAGGAAGCGGGGGAAGCCCGCGAGCTCGACGACGGCGAACAGGCCACCGGGTGCGAGCAGTTCACGGACGCTCGTCAGGGCGCGGTCGGGGTTGGCCATGTGGTGCATCGAGGCCGAGGCCCACACCAGATCCGGCGTGCCGAGGTCGGGCCAGTGATCGGCGTCGAGGTCGGCCTGCACGGTCCGGACGCTCCCCTCACTACCGCGGGTGCATGCCTTCTCGCGCAGGAGCTGGAGGTGCCCGGCTGAGGTGTCGACGGCGGTGACGTGCGCGTCGGGGAAACGCTCGAGGAGCGCGAAGGTTCCTGCGCCGGTGCCGCAGCCCAGGTCCACTATCTGGCGCGGCTCGCTCTTCAGCGGCAGCCAACCGGTGATGGACGCTATGTGCTCGGCGAGCACCTCGGCATCCAGATCGAGGATCTCCGCCTGACCCCGATCGCTGTTGTGGCCGGGGTGGTGACCGCTTTCACCGTGGTGGGGGGTGTGCTGATGCGTTGGGGTCATGGCTTCACCGTAAACCCGACATGCGCCTGCAGCACGAATGCTTGCGGAATGCGCAAGAAGGTGGCTTGGTGTGCTGCCCATCACGCAATATCGCCCACCGTGCCGAGGGTTCTGGCAGGGCTGCGGCCCGTTATTCGCAGGGCCCCTGGGCGCCTCCGCAGTCGACTTCGGAGCCGTCGGCGCTGGCGTCCTTCTGGTGGCCGCGGCGGGCGTCTCTGTCGAAGATGCCCATGATCTCGCATGGTCCACCCTCGGCACCGATGGCATGCGGCATCATGGTGGGGAACTCGGCGGCCCGGTTGGCCTCGATGCGAAAGCGCCGGTGGCCGAGCAGGAGGATGGCGGTGCCGGACAGCACGACGAGCCATTCGCGGCCGGGGTGGGCGCGCATGCGGGCCGGGTTGTCGGGCGGCGGGTCGGTCATCCGCTGGCGCATCACGCTCATGCCGGGGTCGCCCTTTATGGGCCAGCGCATCAGACCATGCATGCCGTCGATCATCGGGCTGATGACGACGTCATCGGCGGCGTTCTCCACGAGCTGGTCCAAGGTGGTGTCCAGGGCGCGGGCGAGGGTGACGAGCTGGTCCAGGGCGAGGCGGCGCTGACCGTTCTCGATGCGGCTCAGTGAGGACTGGCTGAGGTTGGCTCGGGTGGCCAGTTCCTCCAGGGACCAGCCCTGTGCGACACGCAGCGCGCGGATCCGCTTGCGTACGAGGCTGTCCAGCTGCCCATCTTCTTGCGTCATAGGCAACATTATATGCCCTTGATGCAATGCGGGCTTAACGTCGAATACAGATGGTCCAGCACCGGGGGCCAGGTACGACGAAAGGGCGCGATATGTCTGCGCAGACTTCCCACTACGAGAGCGACGCACTGCCCACCGAGCCAGTGGGCGTCGTGGTGATCGGCGGCGGCGCCGCGGGCCTGAACGGCGCGCTGATGCTGGCCCGCTCACGCCGCTCCGTCGTCGTCATCGACAGCGGCACCCCGCGCAACGCCCCCGCAGCAGCCATGCATGGCTTCATCGTCCTCGACGGCACCCCGCCCCCCGAGATCCTCCAGCGCGGACGTGAGCAGGTACGCCAGTACGGCGGCCGGATCGTCTTCGGGGAAGTATCCGGGGCCGAACCCGCCGCCCCCTCAGCGGCCGGTGATCTGCGGTTCACCGTCACTTTGGCCGACGGCCGTACGCTGACGGCGCGCCGGGTGCTGGTGGCCACCGGTCTGCGCGACGTGCTTCCGGAGGTGCCCGGCCTGGCCCAGCACTGGGGCCACAGCGTGGTGCACTGCCCCTACTGCCACGGCTGGGAGGTGCGCGACGAGCCCATCGGCATCCTCTCCACCGGCCCCGCCTCCGTCCACCACTCCTGGCTGTTCCGCCAGCTGACCGATGACCTCATCTACTTCACGAACGGCACCGAGCTGGACACGGACACCCGCGCCCGCTTCGCCGCCCGCAGCATCCGCATCATCGAGACCGAGGTCAAAGAAGTCGTCAACGACGACGGCGCCCTCGCCGGCGTCCGCCTGACCGACGGCACTTTCGTGGCGCGGCGGATTCTGGCCGTGGCAACTCAGATGCAGGCCCGCACCGAGGGCCTGGACGGGCTGAAGCTGCTGATGGAGGACCTGCCCGACAGCATGGGCCGCCGCTTCGCCTCCGCCATGGCCGGCACCACTGAGATTCCGGGCGTGTGGGTGGCCGGCAACGCCACCGACCTCACCGCCCAGGTTGGCGCTTCCGCCGCGGCCGGAGCCCTGGCCGGCTCCCACATCAACGCCCTGCTGGCCGCTGCGGACACCGACGCCGCGCTCGCCGCCGCACAAAAGACCACCGGCTGACACGTAAGCCCCGCAGCGGAAGAACCGCGCGACCGCCATCCAGCAGTCCGCGCGGTGAGCACGTCCCTATCTCACCCACCTGGCGACCGGCCCTGCCCCGGCGCTGATCCCGCATGCCCTTTTGGGAAGGAAACCATGAGTATCAATCAGCCTCATCAGACGGCGGCCGCGCCGGTAGGCGGCGGGGGAACGCCGGATGCGCGTCAGCTGCGCGCGATCCTGATCACCGTATCGATCGCGCTGATGGCCGTCATCGCCTCCGTATCCGGGCTGAACGTCGCCCAGACCCACATGGCCGTCGAGTTCGGCGCCTCCCAGAACACCGTCCTGTGGATCATCAATATCTACACCCTCGCCCTGGCCGCCCTGCTGCTGCCGCTCGGTGCCGTCGGTGACCGTCTTGGCCGTAAGCCCATGCTGATCACTGGCCTGATCATTTTCGGCGCCGCCAGCGTCGTCGCGGGATTCGCCCCGTCGGCCGGGGTCATGATTGCCGCGCGCGTGGCCGCCGGCATCAGTGCCGCGATGATCATGCCGATCACTCTCGCCGTCATCACCTCCACCTTCCCCGAGGAGGAGCGCGGCAAGGCGATCGGCGTGTGGACCGGCGTCGCCGGAGGCGGCGGCATCCTCGGCATGTTCCTCTCCGCCCTGCTGGTCGACGTCGCCGACTGGCGCTGGCTATTCGTGCTGCCCGTGGTCCTGGTCGTCGTCGCGCTGGCGATGACACTGAAGACGGTGCCCAACTCCCGCGAACGCTCCACCCATTCCTTCGACACCATCGGCGCCCTGGTCTCCACCATCGCCGTGATCGGTCTCATCTTCGTCCTGCAGGAAGGCCCCGAGCGCGGCTGGACCGCCCCCACCACCCTGATCAGCCTGGCCGTCGGCGTCGTCGCCGCCATCACCTTCGTGGCCTGGGAACTACACCGCCGCGACGCATCCCTGCTGGACGTGCGCCTCTTCCGCGAGCGCGGCCTGGCCAGCGGCTCCATCACCCTGCTCGTCGTCTTCGGCGTCCAGGCCGGCATCGCCGTCGTCCTCTTCCCGTTCTTCCAGGCCGTACTCGGCTGGTCCGGACTGCTGTCCACCGTGGCGATGATGCCGATGGCCGTCATGATGATGATGACCTCCGGCCTGGCCCCGAAGATGGCCGCCAAGATCGGCGCCCGCCCCACCATGACCGTCGGCGTCGCCCTGGCCACCCTCGGCCTGGCGCTGATGGCACTGTTCGTGTCCGTCGACGGCGGCTACCTGTCCATCCTGGCCGGCATGCTCGCCATGGGCATCGGCATGGGTCTCTCGATGACGCCGTCCACCGAGGCCATCACCAGCTCCCTGCCCCGCGCCAAGCAGGGTGTCGCCTCCGCACTCAACGACGTCACCCGCGAATTCGGTACCGCCCTGGGCGTCGCGATGCTCGGCGCGCTCCTGGCCAACGGCTACCGCAGCGCCATCGACGGCAAGCTCGACGGCATCCCCAACGAAGCCGCGGACACTGCACGCGAGGGCATCGCCAACGCCATCGAGGTTGCGCCCACCACCGGCGGCCGCACCCAGGACCTGATCCACGCCGCGCAGCAGTCCTTCGTCGACGGCTGGCAGCAATCCATGTGGGTCGGCGCCGCTGTCATGGCCGCCCTGCTCCTCTACGTCGCCCTGCGCGGCCCGAAGAACACCACACCCCTCGAGTCCGACGCCGAGGCAGCCCCCGAGACCGGGGTCGCGGACAACGTCGCCGCTCGCTGACCTCGCAGGAACTCCGTGCGGACGGAGCACGACGCATCCCGCACGGCAGACGGCCGTCGGGCACACCGCGACCTCACGGTGTGCCCGACGGCCGCGCAGCGCCCCAGCCCAACCCGATACCTCCGAGCACATGCAGGAGTAGCACCCATGAGCACCATCGAGCTGACCGCGGACAACTTCAACGAGGTCACCTCCGGAAACAACTTCGTGATCATCGATTTCTGGGCCGAATGGTGCGGACCTTGCCGCAAGTTCGGGCCCGTCTTCGAGCAGGTCTCGGACAAGCACGAGGGCGTCGTCTTCGCCAAGGTCGACACCGAGGCACAGCGAGAACTGGCGCAGGCATTCGAGATCACGTCGATACCCACCCTCATGATCGTGCGCGAACAGATCGCCATCTTCCGTCAGGCCGGCACCCTGCCCGAGGTAGCACTCGACAACCTCATCCACCAGGTGCGCAGCCTCGACATGGACGAAGTGCACGCTTCCAGCACCGCAGCAGACAAGAGCCAGTAGGCACCCCTACCCGAACTCCGCCCTACGCGCTCAAGCACATGCATCGCACGCCGCGGAGCTTCGCACCACGTGTCAACAACGCTTGTGGTCAATACACCTAGCGCGTGTCTCTTTGATGGATTGGTCCGTTGATCGGATGTGTCCGTCCGATTAGTGATCACCGATGCGATGTGGGGCCGGATCCGGCCGTT
>NZ_JBIVPJ010000056.1:0-7220 GCF_044754585.1 Streptomyces sp. NPDC093065
CCCGCGGAGCGGGTACCCCATCGCTGCGCGATGGGCAAGCGAACCCCCGCGCTGCGCGCGGGGGTTGCGCTCCCGCTCCGCGTGAGCGCTGCTGGCCGCTGCGCGGCCAGCCCACCCGCCTTGCTGCGCAAGGCGGGTGACGCTCCGTCCGCTGCGCTCCCGGAGCTGCAGGGTCTGCGGTCCCGCGAGGTGGCTTCCGCTGCGCTCCAGCCACCCGGGGCGCAGCGCGCCCCAAAGGCCGGCCCCGCTGCGCGGGTCGGCTCAACGGGCCTACGGCCCGAGCAGCGGCAAGGGGGGCGGGATTGGCTCACTCAGCCGTCGCGCGCTGCTGCTTTCCTCTTGGCCCGGCTCGCCACCCACTGCGCCACCACGTTGACCGCGGCCACCAGGCCAGCGAAGACAAGCGCGTCAAGCCACGTCCGGCCTGTGAGAGCCCGCCACACCACTGCGGCCGTCCCGTAGGCAAGAAGCCACACGGTCACAGCAGCCGTCCAGCGCACCCATCGGCGAGACCACCACTCGGCCAACCATCCCCGACTCTGCATGCCGCCCGGCTACCCCAGAACACGCCCAACGAGCACCGCGCCGGATCCGAGCGGCTACGGGGAAGGTCTCCCGTCTTCTGCGTGGAGCGCGTCCTGATGGCGTTTCAGTCGGGTGAAACTCTGAACCGCGAGGGCCGGCCAGATGAACGCGCAGGCGCCCGGGAACCACAGGCTGAACCCCGCGGGCCCGTACTCCCCCCGCCGCAACGCCAGTCCGAACCAGACCAGCATGAGAACAGCCACGGCGAGCTGCACCCACCGCATCGTCCGTAGCCTCTCGGTCTGGCCCTCGTGTAACGGATTTGAACGGTCTGCCATACCTGTCGGCTACCCCCAGGCAGGGGACGCATCAACCGTCACCTCTCATAGGAGGGATGCTGAGGTTAGTGCCGGAGCCGCATCGCCTGTTCCTGCCGGTGGCGGCGGAGGGTCCGCAGAATGCCGAGGAGGAAGATCAGGAACATGGCGGTGCACGTGGCCGCCCACGCGATCGCTGCCGGACCTTCATCGCCCACGATCGTGTCGATCAGTAGCAGGCACCACAGCATCGCGAATGTTGCGTGGAACCAGCGCCCGAACCGGAGGATTTTCACGGTCCGGGCCGGGAGCGGATACTGGCCTCGCCATCTGAACTGACTCATAGGCTTCGGTTACCCGTCCACAGTCAGTGCTTACCTTGGTCTCCCTTCAAAACGACAGGGCACCCTATGCTTCATTTTTTGCTGGCGATAGACTCTGGAGAGAGTTGGCAGCAACCGATAGCATCGCACTTGTCTCCGAGTCGCCGTGCCTTGAGCCCTGCCGACTGACTGGCAGTGGCATAGCTGCTGCCAATGAGGCCGTCTACGTGCAGCTTTCCATGGCGCACCGTGCGGACACAGCTATGAGAAGGAAGCCGAGAAGACCGTGAAGGAACTCCGCCCTCACCAGCGGGAAGCCGTAGACTCGGTACTTCGTGCCTTCGAATTGCCTGCAAGATCACGTGTGTCCGAACGGGGGCTTCGGGCGCAGGTGATCATGGCGACCGGGTCCGGGAAGACTCTGGTGGCGGTCCGCAGCGCGGAGGAGCTCCACGCGGGCCGTGTGCTGGTGCTCGTGCCCTCGCTGGACCTGCTGGCGCAGACCGAGGCCGCGTGGCGCGAGGGGGGCCGCCGGGGGCCGATGATCGGGGTGTCCTCGCTGCGGGGTGAGGAGGTGTCCTTCCCCAACACCACGGATGTGGACGAGCTGGTGGAGCGGACGCGGGGCCTGGAGAAGGTGACCGTGTACGCCACGTACGCCAGCCTCGGTCTGGGCACGCTGGAGCGGGCGCATGCCCGGGGCCTCGCGGCTTGGGACCTGATCGTCGTGGACGAGGCCCACCGCGTTTCGGGCCGGATCGGGAAGCCGTGGGCGGTCGTCCACGACAACCAGAAGATCCCGTCCCTGCGCCGCCTCTACATGACGGCCACGCCGCGGCTGTGGCAGCTCGGAGACGAGGACGAGGCCGGCGCACCCGGCGAGCTGGTCGCGAGCATGGAAGACGACCCCGACGGGCCCTTCGGCAGCAGGGCGTTCACTTTGACGCTCTCGGAGGCCATCGACCGGGGCATCTGTGCCCCCTACCAGGTCGTGTGCGTGGACGTCACCGACACCGCGCTCCAGGCCGCGCAGCTTCTGGGCGCCGAAGGCCGCTCGGCAGAGGTCCGCGGGGCACGGCTCGCCGCGCTCCAGACCGCCCTGGTGAAGGCGTCCGCGGAGGAAGGCTTTTACCGCACGCTCGTCTTCCACCACCAGATCCGCGAGGCCGAAGCGTTCGCGGCCGGCCTCCCCGGCGTCGCCGCGCAGCTGCACACCAGCGACCCCGAGCTGTACCCGAAGACGATCTGGGCCAACTGGCTGTGCGGAGAGCACAAGCCGCTCCACCGCCGCCGACTGCTGGGCGAGTTCGCGGCCGGGATCGCCACGGACGGCACCGTCGTGGAGAAGTGCTTCCTGTCCTCGGTGAAGGTCCTGGGCGAGGGCGTCGACACCAAGAACTGCGACTCCGTGTACTGGGCGGATGTGCGCGGGGCGATGCCGGATCTGGTCCAGGCGGTGGGGCGGGCGCTGCGGATGCAGCCGGGCGAGGGCAAGGTGGCCTCGCTCGTGGTGCCCGTGCTGCTCGGGCCGGGCGAGACGGCGGACAGCATGCTGACGAGCCGGGCTTTCGGCGGGCTGGCGAAGCTGCTGGAGGCGCTGCGGGCGCACGACGCCCGTGTCGTGGAGAGCCTCGCGGAGCAGCAGGCGCCGAGCCGCTACAAGCCGGTCAGCAAGGACGAGGGCGGGACGAGCGCGGGCGGGAGCGGTGAGGGATCCGGGGGCGTCAGTGCCCCCGCCACGGCCCTGTTGAAGTTCTCCACGCCCCGCGACCCGGCCGCCCTCGCCGCGTTCATCAACCTGCGAGTCCTCAACCCGGAGCACGAGCACTGGCGGCGCGGCGTGGAGGCCGCCGTCATCTATAACCGGCTGCACGGCGACCTCCGCGTGCCGTTCACATTCCGGGTGCCCGCCGCCGTCGACGGCCAGGAGGCGGAAGCCACCGGGTGGCCGGCCTCGCTCGCCGGGTTCCCGCTCGGGCAGTGGACCGCCGACGCCCGGCGCTTCTACGCCCGCGGCGACATGGACGAGGACCGCGTCGCCCAGCTGGAGAAGCTCGGCATGATCTGGTCGCACTACGACGTCGCGTGGGAGGAAGGTCTCTCGGCGGCGCGCGGCTGGGCGGCCGAACACGGGCACCTCCTGGCCCCGCTGGACGCCACCTACCAGGGCTTCCGGGTGGGCATCTTTCTGAAGAACGCGCGGGCCGCCGCCCGGAAGGCGCAGGAGATCGAGCAGCGGCGTGCGGAGGGGTTGCCGGTTCAGTCGTCGGCCGGGGCGCTGTCGGAGGCGCGGCGCGAGCAGTTGGAGGAGATCGACGCGTCCTGGTGCCCGTCGTGGCCGGTGACGTGGCAGCGGTGCTTCCACCTCGTGCGGATGCACCTGGACGCCGGCGAGGCACTGCCCATCGCGGCGGGCGATGTCGTGCGCCAGGGCGAGGACCTCGGGCGGTGGGTGCAGTCGGTGCGGCTCGGCTGGGACCAGCTCACGACCGTGCAGCAGTGGCTGTGCGAGCACGTCCTCGGCATCACACCCGCCACCGAGGACGAGAAGCCCAAGCCACGCCGCACGCAGGCCGACAAATGGGCCATGAACTACCAGGCCGCCAAACAGTTCTACGAACGCGAGGGACACCTCCAAGTCCCCAGGAAGCACGTCGAACGGATCGTCGGCGAGGAGCGGGAGCACAAGCTGGGCGCCTGGATCGGCAACCAGCGCAGCCGAGCCGCCACCCTGACCCCGGAACGGATCGAGCAGCTCTCCGCCATCGGCATGCGCTGGACATAGAGGGGTGGGTACTCCGGAGGGCCCCCGACCGCTGGGTGCGGTCGGGGGCCCTCCGGAGTACCAGGGTGGAGCGTGGTCAGTCCTCTCGTCGTACGACGGTGCGCATCGGTCGCGAGCGCAGGATGCGCCTGTTGGCGGCGCGCTGGGTGGTCTTGGCGGAGATCTTCTCGCGGTTGCGGCCGGCTTTCAGGACGCGGCGGACCTCGAGCCATTGGTGGTACTCGGGGTCGCCGGCGTCCATGTGGAGGCCGGCGAGGATGCCCTTGAGGGCGTCTTCGGTGGCGAGGATCTTGCCGTTGAGGACGTCGGAGATCGTGCTCTGCGAGATCGGTACACCGGCCTCGCGTGCGCGGGTGACCATGGTCTTGTAGGGGGGGTCGCCCCGCCACAGGCGCAGGTCGCGCAAGGCGATGGCGCACTCAGACAGGTTGAGAACCTGGGTGGGGAACAGACGCTGGTATGCGGCGCGCTGGGTGGGGTCGGCGGGGACCCCGGCGGCGCGGCGCTGGCGTTCGGTGGCGTACATCTCCCACATGGGGCGCCAGGTGTCGGGGTCTTCGCCGAAGGCGGGCAGGTACTCCAGCATGGTCTGCCAGGACGGGCAGCGCGTGGGGTCGGTGGCCCGGGACAGCGTGGCCGCCGACAGGCCAGTGATCTTGCTGATCTCCCTGAGCGGGATGTCCTCGGGACGCAGGCTGGCGAGTTCCTTGGCGAGGCGGGCGAACGGGCCGGTGATCTTGGCGTGGTCACGCCTGGGTCGTGCCATGGTCTTCCCTCCCTTGAACCGGGAGTGCGGGGGTGGGAAAGACACTTGGTGTCTCCCCCGCCCCCGCACGTCTCAGTTCGCCCCTCCGGGCTGGTCGCCGGCGGGGGCCGGGGTGGAAGGGGGGACGCGCTCGTCCGGCGTGTGGGCCGGGCGCTGGGCCGCGAGGCGGTGGTGTTGCCTGCGGCGGCGGTCGGCGATCGCGTAGGCGGCGACGGTGGCCGCGGCGCTGGTCTTGCCGGCGGCGACGGTGACGGCGGTGGCCGTGGCGGTGTCGATGCCGGCGTGCATCAGGCCGAGCGCGGAGGCGCCGGCGAGGGCGAAGGAGCCCAGGGCGACGCCGATCTTGGTGATGATGCCGGGGATGCGGTGGGGGGTGAACCCGTACCCGGCGTGCGCGGGCGCGTTTATAACGCAGCCCCCGGCGGGGGCCAGGGGCCGGAGCCCGTTCCAGTTGTTGATCACTTCTGATCCTTCCCTGAGGCGACTCACTCTTCGATGACCCGGACGTTTTGTGCCCGTCCGTTTTGTTGCCGCGCCGGGCTTGCCCGCCCGACGTATAAAAAGAATCGCACGGCCGTATACAGGACGACAAGTTTCTCCGCGAGGAGTTATGCAATAACGGGTGGAGGGGCCCTGTTGGGCGTGCCGATCTCCCTCGGACCAGTGGTCAAGACTTTTTCCTTGGCTTCCGTTCAAGTTTCTGCACCGGAACTTAGGATGGACTAACTTTCCTGCTTAAGCCCTGGCCAGAGGGTAAGTGGATGAGTACAGTCCACTTACTCAGCCCTTTTATGGAGGGGCAGTAAAGTCATGTTCGAGCGACTCGAAATGCCCGCAATAAGAGAAACGTAAATAAACCAGTGATCACTTCGGCCGCCTCTTCAACGAGGCACCCTTACGGCCACCCGAGGCCTGGCCAGAAGCAGAAACTCTCCCCTCACCAGCGCATATTAATTCCGCAGTTTTTCCATGAAAAATAGAGCGCGAAATATTCCCGAACCCGCAGGTCGGAGGCGTTTCTCGCATTTGTTTTTTCACAGCGTTCGGGTTTGTCCGAATTGGCTGCCTCGCCTTGCAACCGACCACTGCCGGGCCGATGGTTGGGACCACGGATTGCCAGGAGCCGCAACTCCCGGACGTCCGCCCTGAGGCGCCTTACTCGACCCGGACAGGCGCCCGTCCACCTGGCCATTGCCCTGGCCACGGCCGCGGTGCGCAGCCCTGCTGTGTGCCGCTCCGACTTGGAAAGAACCGTTCAGCAGGGGACCCGCCCAGCACAGCTGGCCGGCGAACGCGAGAGCCGAAGGAGATGGCGGCATGGAACCGACAGCAGCCCTGGTGGCAGCAGTTACGGCCGGCATCACCGCTACCGCCTGCCGCAGCCTCCTGGCAGCTGCCCATCCCGCGTCGGCCGCACCGCTGGCACGCATTGGCGCCACCCGACGGCCCCTGCCGCCTCGCGGCTGGTCCGGCCCCGGGCGAGGGCGCCGCCGGTGGCCCCAGCAGCTGCACCCCGGCAGCGGACCACGCCGGCGGCCCCGGCTCTGACGCATCCGGCCGTCCACGGCCACGTCACCCTGGCCGCACGAACGCCCTGCTGAACCGACCGAGGACCTGTCGTCCTCCAGGGGCCGGCCGCCTCGATGCGTGACGGCAACAGCGTCCATGACGCCGCCCGCCCAGGCGGTGCCGTCACTTCCAGCTCCGGTGAGCTGCAGCCGGCCTCGCTGCCCCAGCGGGAAGATCCAGGCCCACACAGGGCCTTCTCCGGTCTGTGAAGCGGCAGCCGACCCGTCTTGGTGAAACGGGCTGTCCGCCCAACTCCCCCAGCGGGCCACACGGAGAATCTCTGGGCTCAGCCAGGCCGCCAAAAGGCCCCCTCACAGCGCCTGCAAGCCCCTCACAGCGCCCTGCCAGCGACATCTGCAGCCCAGGCGCTGCCGCACTCTCACAGCCTCCCAGACAGGCACCAGGCAAAGAAGTACCCGCCGACCTTCCCTGCCTCCAAGGCCCTACACAGGCCCACCACGCCCCAGGCCGACTCTCCAGGAACCCGCACTCCCCCGCGGCCAGGAAACCGTCACCCGGCCTCACAGACCCGCCAACAGCTCCCAGAGGCAGACCGACGCCCAACCGTGAGAACACACAACCCTGCAGACCTCTCCACTAGGGCGCCCATCCCCCGCCAACAGCCACCCGCCCGTCACGACCGTCAAAACCCTCACCCGCCGATAGTTGTTCCACAGCGTTCGGGAACCTCCACCCGATATCGGCACATCCAGCCGCCACAGGCCTACCGGAGCACGCAGCATCCCGCAGGGGCCGCACAGCAAGGAAGGAGACGGACCCGGCCGGCCGCCAGACCGTGCGATCCCTCAGTGGTCTGTAGTCAGCAGGCATCGGCGAGTTCGGGTCTGTCAAACGAGCGGTGTAACCAGGGTGGTTGGGGTTACTGGCGGGCCGCCGTCAGGCGGCCGTCGAAGGTGATGTCGAAGGCGTTCAGT
>NZ_JBIVPJ010000057.1:0-5459 GCF_044754585.1 Streptomyces sp. NPDC093065
TCGAAAGCTCAACAGCTCCGGGCTCAGCTACGTTCTCACTGGTCATCGATGCATCCTCCATGATCGGGAGTTACACCGAACGATTTACAGTCCCGAAATGTCAGTTAACCCTTTCAGGCTGGTTGAGGTGGTTCAGCGGGCGGTTGCTCGCTGCTGGCGGGCGAGGGCTTCGGCGGCCTTGCGGCGGTGGGCGGCCTGTGAGTCGGCGGGAGCGCCGGCTGCACGGCCCGGGTGTTCGCGCAGGCCGCGCAATTTGGCGGCGAGGCGGGGCAGGCGAGGGCTGTTGGGGGCGACGTCGATGCTGAACAGGGATTCGTCAGGCCGCTTGTCGTCCCCGCTCCAGCGGACCACGCCATCGAGCTCGGCGAGGATGTCGCGGAGCACGGTCAGCTGTTCTGGGAACCAGCCTCCGGCGGTGCCGGCCGGGTAATGGCCGGGGCGGATTCACACCGCGGTACCAGAGGCCAGGTTGGAGGCGGGGGTCGCCGGGTCGAGGCCTGACGGGTGCTGCCAGCCGGTGACGTCGCCGCGGCGCAACTCGTCGATCTCGTAGTGGTGGCGGCGCAGCAGATGGATCAGAACGGCCTCCACGTCGCCGATGCGGGTGGCGACGGTGAGGCCGGTGCCGGGAACTGGGCGGGTCCAGACGGTGGAGACGTCCTCGGCCTGCTCCTCCGATGTCCAGCCGTTGAGGGAAACGGGGCGTTCCTTGGCCGCGGCGTCCATGGCTCCGGCGGGGTTTGCTGAGGCTGCCGCGTCGGCGGCGGAAGCCTTCGGGGCGGTGAGGAGCGTGCCGGTGGCGAGTCCCAGCCCCAGGACGGCCGTGCCCTGCACCATCATGCGCCTGTTGATGTACGTCATGTCGTGCGTCCTTCCTTGGTGTGCTGTGGGCAGAGGGGCAGTTCGCCGCGGCGCGATGGCAGGCGTAGTAGCTCTCCATGACGCGGTATACGCCGCCGACGTCCCGGCCGTACTTGTTCGGCGGCTTCGTTGGTGCCGTTGTAGCGGGCGATGATCCGTTCGGTGTCGGCGTCCGAGGTGTCCAGGCCTGGGCGGGGCAGACTGATCTGGAAGGCGTTGTAGACGGTCACATAGGCCGCGGTCTCGATGTTGTACTCGGGGTCTTCGTGGAGGCTGGTCCACACGGTGGAGCGGTCGTCCTCGAGGGTCAGCAGCGGCTCGTTGAGGAGACCCTGCTCCACGCAGTAGTTGCGGGCCTCGATGGCGACCCAGGCGAAGATCTGGCCCCAGCCGGTGCTGGAGTCGTCCCTCAGGCCGGCCTTGACAGCTGCGTCGGCTATGGGGTCCAGGGGGTTGAACTGCCGCAACTCCCACAGCACTGGTGCCTGCACCAGTGCCTTGCGCAGCCGGAGGTTGCGGGCCAGACGGGTGAAGAGCCAGTCCATGGAGATGACTGCGTCGATGGCTTCGGAGTTGGAAATTCCGCCGAGGGTGATCCAGCCGTCGTCGGTCCAGCCGTCTCCCCCGGTCTCGGGAACCCCGATGCTCTCGAGGTAGCCGCGGATCTCGGCCTTCATCGCCTCGTGGTCGGCGGCGACGATGGCGACGTCGAGGTTCTCGGTGTAGGAGGCGGGGTTGAAGGTCCGTTCTCCGTCGTCGCGGCCCGAGGCGATGTTCTTGTCGATCTCTATGATGCCCTCGCCGGAGCCGACGGTGAGGGTGGCGATCTGGTCGAATGCCCAGTTGGCGGGCAGGGTGTAGCCCAGGTTTCCGGAGAAGCCGCTGGACATGTCGGAGACGAAGCTAGCGTCGGCGTAGCCGGCGTCCGAGACGCGGCGGCACACGTTGCGGGCGCCGTATACGCCGATCCGGTAACGGGAGTAGGTCGTGATCACGTGATGGACGCCGCGGAAGTGCGGCAGGACGGAGGCGGTGACCTCGCCATCAAGGGCGTCGAAGTCGACGGCGAAGTAGATGCGGGCGCCGTCCTGGAAGCCGTGTCGCCGTGCCCAGACGATGGCGTCGTGGGCGTCCTGGATACCCTGGTTGTAGGAGAAGTAGTCGGCGCTGCCGCCCCACGTTTGGTAGATCGGGAAGCAGGACAGTCCAGCCGCGGCGATGGTGGCGAGCTCACCCGGTTTGATCATCTTGTCGAGGGCGGAGCCGGCCACGTTGCTCAGGAACCGGCCGACGTGCCGGTAGCCGGCGGAGTGGAGAGCCTGGGCGCGGGCCGGGGTCACGGTGGTGATGCAGTCACAGTCGGTGCCGGGACGTGACTGGTCGCCGTAGGAGACCAGCAGTGACGCCCACGTGGAGAAGTCGACGGTGCCGGTGGGCGGCAGGGCGACGTACGACTGAAACAGTCCGACCGCCTGGGCAACCTGTGCGTCGTAGAAGGAAGTGAATCCCATTGGGCGGTCGTTGAGGACCAGGGCAGCAGTGAGCAGAGAGACCCAGACACCGCTGTTGCCAGCAGACAGGGGTGGCTGCGCAGGCCGGACTGGGTAGCGGGCCGAAAACGCCGTTTGCGGCGCCGTCAGCCATGCCCAGTTCGTACTGGATCGCGTACAGCATCGACTTGGCGACACTGCGGGAGTGGTGGCCGTCGCAGGGGATGACGAAGAAGTCGGCGCGGCTGATGTAGCGTCCGTTGAGCCAGCGCTGGACAGTCTGCACGGCCGAGCTGCCGGCCCGGTCGCCGTGTGTCACCAGCACGTACGGGTCCATGTTAAGCAGGCCCTTGAACACCTTCGGCGTGAGACCGGCTCCTTCGACGTTGCCGACGCCCATGTCCTGCTTCAGCTGTGTCACGGACGCGGTGACGCGCGGCCCCCAGATGCCGTCGATGTCACCGCCGTCGTACCCCTTGCAGTAGAGCGCCGACTGCACGATCTTCGCGAAGTTGTCCGACGGTACGGTCGCCGCGGTGAGTGACGGGTACGCCGCTCTCAGGGTGCTCAGAGTGAGGGGGTTGAAACTGTTAGTACTCCAGCTGTAGATCGTGATCTTCATGTGGTGGCCGTTGTCTGGCGTCACCAGCGGGCGACGAGCGTTTCCTCCGCGCCCCGGTTGCGGTACAGCCAGGTGGTCCCCGGCGCGGTGGCCCCGGTCAGGTAGCCGACGATGGGCTCCCGCTGTGTTGCGCTGTCCAGTTCACCAAGCAGCTTCAGGGCTTCGGGCAGGGCGAAGAAGGCGGCTTGTTCGATGTCGTCGTCCTGCGGTGTGAGGTCCCCTGCCCACTCGTCGATCTCGAAGGCTGCGGCCAAGGCCGAGGGGTGCTGCTCGGAGTCGATGTGCATGAGGAACGCGGTCCGCACCGGGTCGTCGACCAGCAGCCCGGTCTCCTCCCGCAGCTCACGCCGGAGAGCTTCGTGCAGGAGCTCGCCGTCCTCAACCCCGCCACCGGGCAGCGACCAGAGCATCTCGCCGTCGGCGCCGAGACTCTCCCGTACGAGCAGGATCTCGTCGTCTCGGCGGATGATGCCGATGACCAACTGCACCCGGGGCCTGGGGGCCTTCACATTTTCAACTGCCATGCCGCAGACCGTATGTGATGGCCGAATCGCCAGTGGCCGGGGCCGCCGCGGAGAGGGGCGCGACCACCGTTGATCATCGTGAGTTGTGTGGACTGACGAAGAGACGGTGCCCGCAAGCCACAGCATAGATCCCGGTCGGTGGCGGGCGGCCTTTGAGGTGGCCATGGGCCGGATCGCGGACCGGTTCGCCCGGGTCGAGCCCCGGCTGCGGGCCGGGCGGCTGGTGCTGGGCCTGCTGTCGGACCTGCCACGCAAGAACTGTTGGACGATCGCGGAATGGGCCGGGGAGACCAGCCCGCACGGCATGCAGCATCTGCTGTGCCGAGCCGTCTGGGATGCCGACAGCGTCCGTGATGACGTGCGCGAATACGTCGTCGAGCACCTCCATGACGACGCTGCGGTCCTGGTGGTCGACGAGAACGGCGACGTGAAGAAGGGCACCCACACGGTCGGGGTCCAGCGCCAGTACACCGGAACGGCCGGACGGATCGAGAACGCCCAAGTCGCGGTCTACCTCGTCTACGCCGGGATGCGCGGGCACGCGGCGGTGGACCGGGAGCTGTACGTCCCGCACACCTGGACGTGCGACCCGGACCGCTGCCGGGCAGCTGGCCTTGGCCAGGACACCGTCTTCGCGACCAAGCCGGAGCTGGCCCGCACGATGATCGAACGGTTCCTGGACGCCGGACACCACGTCGGCTGGGTCACCGGCGACGAGGTCTACGGCAGCAACCCGAAACTCCGTACGGCTCTGCAAGAACGCGGCATCGGCTACGTCCTCGCAGTGGCGTGCTCGGCCGAGGTGCCCACCGGCGCCGGCAGGATCCGCGCCGATGCCCTGGCGCGGAAGGTGCCCAAGCGGGCCTGGCAGAAGCTCTCGGCCGGGCGCGGCGCGAAGGGGCAGCGGTTCTACGACTGGGCCGTCATCGACCTCGCCGAGGCAGCCCCGGGCCGCCACCAGCTGCTGGTCCGCCGCAACCGCAGCACCGGCGAACTCGCCTATTACCGCTGTCACTCCACCACGCCGACATCACTGACCGCCCTGGTCAAGGTCGCAGGTTCCAGATGGCGGGTGGAGGAGGCATTCCAAGCCGGAAAGGGCCTGGCCGGGCTGGACGAGCACCAGGTCCGCCGCTATCCCTCGTGGGCCCGCTGGGTCACCCTTGCGATGCTGGCCCACGCCTTCCTCGCCGTCGTCCGCGCCGACGAACACGCACACCGACACACGCCGGACGACCTGGTCCCACTGTCCTGCAACGAGATCTGCCGCCTGTTCATCGCGCTCGTTGTCCGGCCGGTCCGCGACGCGGCCCACCGGCTCGCCTGGTCCGACTGGCGCCGCCGCCACCAAGCACGATCACGCACCAGTCACTACCGGCGGCAAGCCACAGCCCAGACATGAAGATCACGATCTGCAGCTGGAGTATTAGACAGGGCGGTGATACCGAGTTCGTACTGAAGCGCGCGGGTGAGCGCGTACATCGTGGCCCAGCCAGTCCGTCCGTCCGTCCGTCCTCAAGCGTCGTGCCAATTATGTCGCCGTATGTATGGTTCACGAACTGCTGTGCGCGCAGCACCAGTTCATCCATGACGGTCTGCCTTTCGGTTGGGCGTAGGTTTCTCAGCCCTTTTGGAGGGAGCGACTGAGCTGGAACTCCGGCAAAAACGATCACGCGATGCGAAGGCTGACTGTCGACCCAAAGCCTCAGGTGGCTCCACCATTGTCGTCAGGCGACCCAGCGGATATTGTCTCGTTGTCGGGTTCAGCCGCCAGGAACTATGCGGGTCATGATAAGTTCGCAGTTTCCGTTTCCCGCAAATTCGATCCGGCACCTGCTTCAGGCCCTTAGACCGTGTCCTACGTGGTGAGGCGTCGTTGGACTCGGCATGGGGCGGGGTACGTGGAGTTGGATTGTTCCGGACGGGCTGTGGGAGATCGCGAAGCCGCTGATCCCGCCGTCG
>NZ_JBIVPJ010000058.1:0-4822 GCF_044754585.1 Streptomyces sp. NPDC093065
CCACCCGAACCCACCCGCAACACCACCACATCAGGCACCACCCCCACACCCGACAACACCTCACCCAACTCACCCCACGACACCACCACACCAGACGCGAGGGTCGTCTGCCGCCAGGCCACCCGGTACAGGGCGTCGGGGGCCTTGTCCGCCGTAACCCGTGCGGCGTCGAGGCGGTTCTTGGGCAGGGCCCGCAGCGACAGTGAGCCGACGGTCAGGACGGGAATCCCGGTGACATCGGTGATCTCCAGCGACATGGCGGCGTCCGGCCCGGCCCCCCGGCGGATACGCGCGCGCAGCGCCGACGCACCGGTCGCGTGCAGTTCGACGCCGGACCAGGCGAACGGGATGTTGGTCTCCCCGTCGTCCGGACCTTGCAGGCCGATCGCGTGCAGCGTCGCGTCGAGCAGTGCGGGGTGCAGGGCGAACTCGTCGGCGTCGGAGCGGAATCGCTCGGGCAGACTCACCTCGGCCAGGATCTCCTCGCCGTGGCGCCAGGCGGAGCACATGCCCTGGAACGCCGGGCCGTAGGTGAGACCGCCTGCGGCCAGCACGTCGTACAGGCCGTCGAGTTCGACCCGTTCGGCACCGGCCGGGGGCCATGCGGCGTCGGCGCCCGCCGGGGCGGTGCGCGGCGCGCTGTCCGCGGCCGGGCGCAGCACACCCGCCGCGTACCGGCTCCACGGAGCACCGCCCGTCTCGTCGTCGTACCGTGCGTGGATGGTGACGACACGGGTACCGGAGTCGTCCGGCGCACCGAGGACGACCTGGAGCTGGACCCCGCCGCGCTCGGGCAGCACCAGGGGGGCTTCGAGGGTCAGCTCCTCCACTCGCCCGCAGCCCACCTGGTCGCCGGCGCGGATCGCGAGCTCCAGGAAGCCGCTGCCCGGGAACAGCACGGCTCCGTCGACGGCGTGGTCGGCCAGCCAGGGGTGGGTGCGGACGGACAGGCGGCCGGTGAGGACGACGCCGTCACTGTCCGCGAGGACCGTCGCCGCCCGCAGCAGCGGATGCTCGACGATGCCGAGGCCCAGGGACGCCGGGTCGGCATCGGTGGGCGCGGCGCGCAGCCAGTACGTCTCGTGCTGGAACGGGTAGGTCGGCAGGCCGGCGCGGCGTTCCGGCAGGTTGCCCGTGTAGGCCGCCGGCCCGAAGGTGGCGTCGAAGTACGCGGTCCAGTCCGGCGAGGTGCCACGTACGTGCAGGCGGGCCAGTGCTGCGAGAGCGGTCTCCGGCTCGGGCCGGCCAGAGCGGAGCACGGACACGAGGACGGCGTCCCGGGCGGTGTCCTGCTGGGCGGTCTCCGCGAGGCAGTGCTCGGCCATCGCGGTGAGGACGCCGTCGGGGCCGATCTCGACGAACCGGTTGACCCCCCGGTCGTGGAGGGTGCGTACGGCGTCGTGGAACCGAACGGTCTGGCGGGCGTGCCGCACCCAGTACTCCGCGGAGCAAACCTGGTCGTCGGTGACCGCCTCACCGGTCACCGACGACACGAGGGGTGTGCGAGGTGCCCGGTACTCCAGGCCCTCGGCCACTTTGCGGAAGTCGGCGAGCATCGGTTCCATCAGCGCGGAGTGGAAGGCATGGCTGACGGCCAGCTTCCGTGTCGCCCGCCCCTGTGCCGCGAAGTGCTCAACGACGGGGGTGACGGCGGCCTCCGTACCGGAGAGCACCACCGACGTGGGCCCGTTGACGGCGGCGAGGTCGGCCTGCTCACCGAGCAGGGGCACCACCTCGTCCTCCGCGGCGGCGACGGCGACCATCGTGCCACCCTCCGGCAGGGCCTGCATGAGCCTTCCTCTGGCGGCCACGAGCGCCGCGGCGTCGTCGAGGGAGAGCACTCCGCAGACGTGGGCCGCGGCCAGTTCACCGACGGAGTGCCCGGCCAGGAAGGCGGGTTTGACCCCCCAGGACTCCACGAGCCGGAACAGCGCCACTTCGAGCGCGAACAAAGCGGGCTGGGTGTACTCGGTACGGTCGAGTGCCTCGGTGTCGTCGAGGACATCGCTCAGGGGCCGGGCCAGGTGCGGGTCGAGGGCGGCGCACACCGCCTCGAACGCCTCCGCGTACGCGGGGTAGGTGCGGGCCAGCTCGCGGCCCATGCCGGGGCGCTGCGAGCCCTGTCCCGTGAACAGGAAGGCGACCGTGGCCGACTCCCGGGCGAGTCCGTCGACAGCCGCCGGCGAAGACTGCCCGTCTGCCAGTGCCCGCAGGGCGTCGTGCGTGCCCCGTTCGTCGCCCGCGTCGGTCACGACCACGACTCGGTGCGCGTGCGTGCCCCGGGCGGTGACCAGGTCACGGGCCAGTTCGGGCAGTCGCGTGTCGGGCTCGGCGGCCAGGTGCTCCAGGAGGCGCCCGGCCTGTTCGCGCAGCGCCGGCCGGCTGCGCGCGGACAGGAGGAGCGGAACGGGGGCCGCGGGTCGGCCGGGCTCGTCGGCGGCGGGCGCGTTCACGGTGGCCGGCGCGGGCTCGGGAGCCTGCTCGATGATCACGTGGGCGTTGGTGCCGCTGAGGCCGAAGGAGGACACTCCGACCCGCCGTGGCCTGTCGGTGGCGGGCCATTCCTGCTCGGTGGTGAGGAGCGACACGTGTCCGGCGGTCCAGTCGACCTCACGGGTCGGCTCGTCCACGTGCAGCGTCTTCGCCAGCTTCCCGTGCCGGATGCTCATCACGGACTTGATCACACCGGCCACTCCGGCCGCCGCCTGGGTGTGGCCGAGGTTCGACTTCACGGTGCCCAGCCACAGCGGCCGGCCGGCGGGCCGGTCCTGCCCGTAGGTGGCGAGCAGCGCCTGCGCCTCGATCGGGTCGCCGAGAGCGGTGGCGGTGCCGTGGGCCTCCACGGCGTCGACCTGGTGGCCGGCGAGCTGCGCGTTGCGCAGCGCCTGGCGGATGACCCGCTGCTGGGCCGGTCCACTGGGGGCGGTCATGCCGTTCGACGCGCCGTCCTGGTTGACGGCGCTGCCTCTGACGACGGCGAGGACCGGGTGCCCGTTGCGGCGGGCGTCGGACAGGCGTTCCAGGAGCAGTACGCCGACGCCTTCGGACCATCCGGTGCCGTTCGCCGAGTCGGCGAAGGACCGGCAGCGGCCGTCGCTGGAGAGGGTGCGGTCCGCGCTGAACTCGACGAAAGTCCGGGGGGTGGACATCACGGTCACCCCGCCCGCGAACGCGAGCGAGCACTCGCCCTGGCGCAGGGCCTGGACCGCCTGGTGCAACGCGACCAGGGACGACGAGCACGCCGTGTCGATGGTCACCGCCGGCCCTTCGAGGCCGAAGGTGTAGGCGATCCGGCCGGAGAGCACGCCGGAAGAACCGTAGCTGCCGGGGTAGTTGTGGTACATCACTCCGGCGAAGACACCGGTCGGGCTGCCTTTGAGGGCCACCGGGTCGATGCCCGCACGTTCGGTGGCCTCCCACGTGGTTTCCAGGAGCAGGCGTTGCTGCGGATCCATCAGCAGTGCCTCGCGGGGGCTGATGCCGAAGAAGTCGGCGTCGAACCCGGTCGCGCCGTGCAGGAAGCCGCCCTCACGGATGTAGCTCGTGCCGGGCCGCTCGCCCTCCGGGTCGTAGAGCCGGTCCAGGTCCCAGCCCCGGTCTTCCGGGAACGGCCCCACGCCGTCCCGGCCGTCGGACGCGAGCTGCCACAGGTCCTCGGGCGAGCCGACACTTCCCGGGAACCGGCAGGCCATGCCGACGATCGCGATCGGCTCATGGGACGCGGCCGTGAGCTGTCGGTTCTGTTCCCGCAGCCGCTCGGTCTCCTTGAGTGACACACGGAGGGCGTCAAGCACCTTCTGGTCGGAGTTGTTCACTGCGCCCTCAAATCTCTCGCGTCGTGTCGTCGTCGCCGGTGTGACCGGCGCCCGTGTGCCGGCCGTCGTGGCCGTCGGGATATTCGGTGTCGGGGCCGGACGCGCTGCCTTGAAGGGCCAGGCTGATGAGCCCGTCGGCGTCCATGCCGTCGATTTCGTCGATCAGAGTGGGAGCCGGTCCGGCTCCTGGCCCGTAGTCGTCCCCCTGGTCGGCGGGGCCGGCGGCGTCGGCGAGTTCCAGGAGGCTCTCGATGAGTCCTGCCTCGCGGAGCCTGGCCAGGGGGATGGTGCGGAGAATCTCGCGGATCTCCGCCTCGGTGCCGTGCTCGTCCCCGTCGCCCTGCTCCGCTTCGTCGTCGGGAGCGAGCTCGGCGGCCAGGTAGGCGCTCAGGGCACGGGCGTTGGGGTGGTCGAAGACGAGCGTGGCCGGCAGCCGCAGGCCAGTGACGAGGGTCAGCCGGTTGCGCAGGCCCACCGAGGCCAGCGAGTCGAAGCCGAGTTCACTGAACGCCCGGTCCGGTGCGACCGCGTCGGCGTCCGTGTGCCCGAGGAGTGTCGCCACCTCGGAACGGACCAGGGCGATCACCGCCGACTCACGCTCCGCGCCAGGCAGAGCCTGAAGAGTCTCCCGCAGGTCACTTCCCGTTTCGCCGCGTGCGGCCACGGCCCTCGTCACGGGGGTGGTACCGGTGACGAGGCCGCTCAGGAGCGGAGGCGCGTGGTCTCCGGCCTCGCGCAGAGCGGCGGCATCCAGGGGGAAGGGGAGCAGAAGCGGTTCGTTCCGCCCGATCGCCGCGTCGAACAGTGCCAGCCCCTCGGCCACACCGAGCACTCCCATGCCAGTACCGGCGACACGCCGGACGTCCGATCCGGTGAGCCCCGCACCCATGCCGCCGGCCTCGCTGCTCCACAGCCCCCAGGCCAGCGACTGCGCCGGCAACCCCAACCCCCGCCGATACACAGCAAACGCATCCATAAACGCATTCGCCGCCGCATAACTCGCCTGC
>NZ_JBIVPJ010000059.1:1439-4637 GCF_044754585.1 Streptomyces sp. NPDC093065
GACGGGTGGTTGGTCGTTGTTTGAGAACTGCACAGTGGACGCGAGCATCTGTGGCCAAGTTTTTAAGGGCGCACGGTGGATGCCTTGGCACCAGGAACCGATGAAGGACGTGGGAGGCCACGATAGGCCCCGGGGAGTCGTCAACCAGGCTTTGATCCGGGGGTGTCCGAATGGGGAAACCCGGCAGTCGTCATGGGCTGTCACCCGCTGCTGAACACATAGGCAGTGTGGAGGGAACGCGGGGAAGTGAAACATCTCAGTACCCGCAGGAAGAGAAAACAACCGTGATTCCGGGAGTAGTGGCGAGCGAAACCGGATGAGGCTAAACCGTATACGTGTGAGACCCGGCAGGGGTTGCGTGTGCGGGGTTGTGGGATCTCACTTCTGTTGTCTGCCGGCAACAGGGCGAGTCAGAAACCGTTGATGTAGGCGAAGGACATGCGAAAGGTCCGGCGTAGAGGGTAAGACCCCCGTAGTCGAAATGTCAGCGGCTTGCTTGTGAGACACCCAAGTAGCACGGGGCCCGAGAAATCCCGTGTGAATCTGGCGGGACCACCCGCTAAGCCTAAATATTCCCTGGTGACCGATAGCGGATAGTACCGTGAGGGAATGGTGAAAAGTACCGCGGGAGCGGAGTGAAATAGTACCTGAAACCGTGTGCCTACAAGCCGTGGGAGCGTCGGACATCAAGTTTACTTGGTGTCTCGTGACTGCGTGCCTTTTGAAGAATGAGCCTGCGAGTTTGCGGTGTGTTGCGAGGTTAACCCGGGTGGGGAAGCCGTAGCGAAAGCGAGTCCGAATAGGGCGTTTGAGTAGCACGCTCAAGACCCGAAGCGGAGTGATCTAGCCATGGGCAGGTTGAAGCGGCTGTAAGAGGTCGTGGAGGACCGAACCCACCAGGGTTGAAAACCTGGGGGATGACCTGTGGTTAGGGGTGAAAGGCCAATCAAACTCCGTGATAGCTGGTTCTCCCCGAAATGCATTTAGGTGCAGCGTCGTGTGTTTCTTGCCGGAGGTAGAGCACTGGATAGGCGATGGGCCCTACCGGGTTACTGACCTTAGCCAAACTCCGAATGCCGGTAAGTGAGAGCGCGGCAGTGAGACTGTGGGGGATAAGCTCCATGGTCGAGAGGGAAACAGCCCAGAGCATCGACTAAGGCCCCTAAGCGTACGCTAAGTGGGAAAGGATGTGGAGTCGCACAGACAACCAGGAGGTTGGCTTAGAAGCAGCCACCCTTGAAAGAGTGCGTAATAGCTCACTGGTCTAGTGATTCCGCGCCGACAATGTAGCGGGGCTCAAGCGTACCGCCGAAGTCGTGTCATTGCAGCATGACGGCTAACGCCGGCTGTGATGGGTAGGGGAGCGTCGTGTGCCGGGTGAAGCAGCGCCGGAAGGCAGTTGTGGACGGTTCACGAGTGAGAATGCAGGCATGAGTAGCGATACAAACGTGAGAAACGTTTGCGCCGATTGACTAAGGGTTCCTGGGTCAAGCTGATCTGCCCAGGGTAAGTCGGGACCTAAGGCGAGGCCGACAGGCGTAGTCGATGGATAACCGGTTGATATTCCGGTACCCGCTGTGAAGCGTCAAACATCGAGCATCGTGATGCTAAGGCCGTGAAACCGCCGGGTGCGTCTTCGGACAATCTCGGAGTGGTGGAGCCGCCGGACCAAGCGGTTAGTAGGTGAGTGATGGGGTGACGCAGGAAGGTAGTCCATCCCGGGCGGTGGTTGTCCCGGGGTAAGGGTGTAGGCCGCGAGGTAGGTAAATCCGCCTTGCATACGGCTGAGACCTGATGCCGAGCCGATTGTGGTGAAGTGGATGATCCTATGCTGTCGAGAAAAGCCTCTAGCGAGTTTCATGGCGGCCCGTACCCTAAACCGACTCAGGTGGTCAGGTAGAGAATACCGAGGCGTTCGGGTGAACTATGGTTAAGGAACTCGGCAAAATGCCCCCGTAACTTCGGGAGAAGGGGGGCCACACCTGGTGACCGGATTTACTCCGTGAGCTGGGGGTGGCCGCAGAGACCAGCGAGAAGCGACTGTTTACTAAAAACACAGGTCCGTGCGAAGCCGTAAGGCGATGTATACGGACTGACGCCTGCCCGGTGCTGGAACGTTAAGGGGACCGGTTAGCTCCATTTCGGTGGGGCGAAGCTGAGAACTTAAGCGCCAGTAAACGGCGGTGGTAACTATAACCATCCTAAGGTAGCGAAATTCCTTGTCGGGTAAGTTCCGACCTGCACGAATGGCGTAACGACTTCTCGACTGTCTCAACCATAGGCCCGGTGAAATTGCACTACGAGTAAAGATGCTCGTTTCGCGCAGCAGGACGGAAAGACCCCGGGACCTTTACTACAGTTTGATATTGGTGTTCGGTTCGGCTTGTGTAGGATAGCTGGGAGACTGTGAAGCTCGCACGCCAGTGTGGGTGGAGTCGTCGTTGAAATACCAGTCTGGTCGTGCTGGATGTCTAACCTGGGTCCGTGATCCGGATCAGGGACAGTGTCTGATGGGTAGTTTAACTGGGGCGGTTGCCTCCTAAAGAGTAACGGAGGCGCCCAAAGGTTCCCTCAGCCTGGTTGGCAATCAGGTGTTGAGTGTAAGTGCACAAGGGAGCTTGACTGTGAGACCGACGGGTCGAGCAGGGACGAAAGTCGGGACTAGTGATCCGGCGGTGGCTTGTGGAAGCGCCGTCGCTCAACGGATAAAAGGTACCCCGGGGATAACAGGCTGATCTTCCCCAAGAGTCCATATCGACGGGATGGTTTGGCACCTCGATGTCGGCTCGTCGCATCCTGGGGCTGGAGTCGGTCCCAAGGGTTGGGCTGTTCGCCCATTAAAGCGGTACGCGAGCTGGGTTTAGAACGTCGTGAGACAGTTCGGTCCCTATCCGCTGTGCGCGTAGGAGTCTTGAGAAGGGCTGTCCCTAGTACGAGAGGACCGGGACGGACGAACCTCTGGTGTGCCAGTTGTTCTGCCAAGGGCATGGCTGGTTGGCTACGTTCGGGAGGGATAACCGCTGAAAGCATCTAAGCGGGAAGCCTGCTTCGAGATGAGGACTCCCACCCACTTGATGGGGTAAGGCTCCCAGTAGACGACTGGGTTGATAGGCCGGATCTGGAAGCACCGTGAGGTGTGGAGGTGACCGGTACTAATAGGCCGAGGGCTTGTCCTCAGTTGCTCGCGTCCACTGTGTT
>NZ_JBIVPJ010000060.1:0-4056 GCF_044754585.1 Streptomyces sp. NPDC093065
GAGGCGGGGCTGTCGCCGGAGCAGTGGCGGACGGTGGTGCGCCGGGTGCTGGAGCAGCACGACGGACTGCGTACCCGCTTCTTCCAGGAGGACGGTGCCTGGTGTGCCGAGCTGACCGGGATGCCCGAGGAGACGCCGCTGCGGGTCGAGGACCTGTCGGGGTGCCCGGAGGGTGAGCGCGAGGCGCGGTTGCTGGAGGTGGCCGGTGCCGTCCAGGCGGGTCTGGACCTGTCCCGGTCCCCGCTGCTGCGCGCCGTCCTGTTCACCGGCCTGGAGGACGGAGGGCGGAAGCTCCTCCTCGTCGCGCACCACCTCGTGGTCGACGTCGTCTCGTGGCGGGTGGTCCTGGAGGATCTGGAGACCCTGTGCGGGCAGGCCCGGCGGGGTGAGGAGCTGGTGCTGCCTCAGAAGACGAGTTCGTGGCGGCAGTGGGCGGCCCGGCTGGCCGAGGAGACCGGCAGCGAGACAACGCTGGCCGAACTGCCGTACTGGGAAGCACAGTCCACGCCGTCGCGCGAACTGCCGCTGGACGGAACCGCCGACGGAAACACGGTCGGTGGCGGGCGGGTCGTCGAGGTGGTGCTGGGTGAGGCGGAGACGCGGGCGCTGCTGCGGGATGTGCCGGCGGTGTTCGGGACGCGGGTCAACGACGCGTTGCTGACGGGTGTGGCGTCGGCGGTGGGTGGCTGGTCCGGGGGCGGCCGGGTGCGGGTGGACGTGGAGGGGCACGGGCGGGAGGACCTGTTCGAGGACACGGATGTGTCGCGGACGACGGGCTGGTTCACCACGATCTCCCCGCTGGACCTGCCGGTGCCCGCCGCGGACCGTCCGGCGGACGGACTCAAGGAGATCAAGGAACTCCTGCGAGCCCGGCCCCGACAGGGCATCGGCCACGGCCTCCTCGCATACGGAGGTGCCGATTCCCCCCTGCACGGGACCGAACCCGCGCAGGTCAGCTTCAACTACCTGGGCCAGTTCGACGGATCGTTCGCCGGAAGCTTCGCCGCGTCGTCCGGTACCGCGGGCCCGGACTGGGCGCCGGTGAACCGCCGGCCGTATCTGATCGACGTGGTGAGTCATGTCCGGGACGGCCGGCTGCACATGGAGTGGACCTACAGTCCGTCCGCGCACCGGGAGGAGACGATCCGGGAGGTGGCCGGGCGGACGCTGGGCGTGCTCTCCGCGCTGACCGTCGAGGCCCGGCGTCCGGACGTGCAGGGCTACACGCCCTCCGACCTGGAGCTTTCCGGTCTCGACCAGAAACAGGTGGACGACCTGGTCGCAGGTCTGCGCGAGCACCCCGCGTGGCGGGGCGCCACCACCGCCCGCCCCCTGGAGGACTGCCTGCCCCAGACCCCCGTCCAACAAGGGCTCTGGTTCCAGAGCCAGTTCGCGCACGGCGAGGGCGTCTACCACGTCCAGCTGATCCTGAGCATCGAACAGCACCTGGATGTGGGGGTGTTCCGGGAGAGCTGGGCGCAGGTGATGCGGCGGCATCCGATCCTGCGGACGGGCTTCGCGACGGCCGGGGACAACCGGGCGTTCCAGCTGGTCTGGGCGGATCTGCCGGTTCCGCTGGAGGTGGCCGACTGGCGGGACGGGAGCGTCGAGGAGCAGGGGGAGCGGCTGGAGGCGTATCTGGCCGGGGACCGTGCGCGGGGCTTCGGGCCGGAGGACGCCCCGCAGTGGCGGATGCTGCTGGCGCGTACCGGTGAGGAGAGGTACGAGCTGGTGTGGAGTGCCCACCACACGATCCTGGACGGCTGGAGCATCAGCCTGGTCCTGGGTGACGCGGTGCGGTGGTACGGGGCGCTGCTGGAGGGACGTGCTCCGGACAGGCCCGCGCCGCGGCCCTACCGGGACTACGTGGCCTGGCTCGGCGAGCAGGACCTCCGACAGGCCGAGGACTACTGGCGCCACACCCTCCAGGACGTCCAGCCGGCCGAACCGCTCAGCATCGAGCGGCACGCGGGCGGACGGTCCGAGCCGTCCGGGACCGGTGGGCTGGCCGAGTACGACTTCCTCTTCGGCACCGAGGACACCCGGCACCTGCAACAACTCGCCCAGACCCACCAACTGACCCTCAACACGGTCCTCCAGGGCTGCTGGGCGCTTCTGGTCGGCCGCTACTCGGGCCGCGACGACGTCGTCTTCGGCACCGTCGCCTCGGGACGCCCGGCCGAGATCGAGGGCATCGAGCGGACCGTCGGCCTCTTCATCAACACACTGCCGCTACGGGTGCGGATGCCCGCGCAGAGCACCGTACTCGCCTGGCTGCGGGAGCTGCAGGAGCAGAACCTGCGCATGAGGCAGTACGAGTACAGCCCGCTCAACAAGGTGCAGCAGTGGAGCGGGCTCCCCACCGGCGCCCCCCTCTTCGAGACCCTGTTCGTCTTCGAGAACTACCCGGTGGACAAGGACGACGAGGCCGCCCTGCGCTACGACCTCACCCGGTCCGAGGAACGGATCAACTACCCGCTCGGCGTGGTGGCCACCGTGCCGGCCGGGGAGCAACGGCTCAGCGTCGTCGTCCAGTACGACACCGCACGGTTCGATCCCGAGACGATCGAGCGCATGCTCGGCCACCTGGGCAGCGTCTGCTCCCAGCTCACGCGCGAGCCCGGCATGCGACTGGGCGACGTCAGCGTCCTGACGGACGAGGAACGCCGCCACATCCTCCGACAGGGCAACGCGGTCCCCCTGCAACGGACGGACGAGACCGACCTCGACCTGTCCGCGCTGGCGGCGGGAACCGCCGGAACCGCCGAAGAACGCGAGCTTCTCGAACAACTCGTCGCAGAAGTTCAGGGCATGTCGCCGAGCGATCTCCAGGCCCAGATCCCGCACGCCGCCCCGGCTACCGAGACGAGTGACCACCATGAGTGAACTGCTTCCTCAGCTCGAGAACCTCAGCCCCGAGCAGCAGGCCGTACTGCGTCTGCGCCTGCGTCAGCTCAAGGAGCAGCAGGCGCAGAGGCCGGCCCCCCTGCACGAGCTGTTCTCCGCGCAGGCCCGCAGGAACCCCGACCGGGTCGCCGTCGCCGACGGCGCCACGCAGATCGGCTACGCCGCCCTGGACCGATGGGCGAACCGTCTCGCCGCGCTGCTGCGCGACCGGGGCGTCGACCGGGGCAGCCTGGTGGGCCTGTGCGTCCCCCGCTCGATCGAGACCGTCGTCGGGCTCCTGGCGATCGTGAAGGCGGGCGCGGCGTACGTGCCGCTGGACCCCTCCTATCCGCGCGAGCGCCTGGCCCACATGGTCGAGGACTCCCGGCTGGGTGTCGTGCTGGCGGGACGGTCGACGCTGGGCGTGCTGCCGGAGACCGGCGCGCGGGTGCTGGTCGTGGAGGACCTGTGGGCCGAGCTGGACCGGTGGCCCGACGGTGAGCCCGCCCCGGACGTGACCGCGGACGACCTGGCCTACGTCATCTACACCTCCGGTTCCACGGGCCGGCCCAAGGGCGTGGCCGTGACCCACCGCGGCATCCGCCACATCGCGCGCTGGCAGAACGAGAACTACGGCCTGGACACCCCCACACGCGTCCTCCAGGGCACCCCCCTGAGCTTCGACATCTCCGTGTGGGAGATCTGCGCCGCGCTCCTCTCCGGCGGCACCCTGGTGCTGCCGCCGCCTGAGCTGCGGATGATCGGCACCGACCTCGCCGACTTCCTGGCCGAGCAGGCCGTCGAGAACATCAACCTCACCCCGGCGGCACTGGCCACGCTGCCCGCCGAGACCCTGCCCTTCCTGACCTGCGTCTCGGTCGGAGGCGAAGCCTGCCCGCGCGAACTGGTCCGCACCTGGGCCGACGGCCGGCTCTTCTTCAACGGCTACGGCCCCTCCGAGACCACCATCGCCGTCAGCGTCGCCCGCTACACCGCCGACCTCGAACGCGTCCACATAGGCCGTCCCATCGACGGGGCGCAGATGTACGTCCTCGACTCCCGCCTTCAGCTCCAGCCGGTGGGTGTGGCGGGGGAGTTGTTTGTGGGTGGGGCGGGTTTGGCGCGTGGTTATCTGGGGCGGCCGGATTTGACGGCTGAGGCGTTTGTGGC
>NZ_JBIVPJ010000061.1:0-3829 GCF_044754585.1 Streptomyces sp. NPDC093065
CCGGCAGCGCCAGCCACGACGGCCTGATCCTCCTGCGCCGCCTCGCCGACCAGACAGCCACCGCCAACGCGGAAGACACCGACCAGGAGGAAGACTCTCTGGAGAAGGGTGACACCCGAGCGTGAAGCATCTGCTGGTCGATAGAACCAGCAACCGTGATACTCCCGTTCGGCAAAGTCAACCTGGGCCGGCCGACCATCCTGCTACACGCCTGACCCGTCGACCGTACCAAGTGGCGGGTACACCCGCGCTTGCACGCCGAGGCCGATGTCCGGGCCGTTGCCCTGAACCTGCCCGGCCTCGGCGACGCACCTACGGCCCAGCTGGACGAGAAGACTCCCCGGACCGATGTGCTGGACACACTCGACCACCTAGATGTCGAACTTCTCGTCTCGCCGGGAACGCCACGACGCCCTGGCGACACTTCAGATTGCCGTCACAGGGCCCGAGCGCGGGCAGGGCCTGGTGTCCGTCGGCTACCGGACGCACGACCTGCCGTCCTCCTCCCGTCTGGTGACCGCGTGGGACAGAGAGTGGACCGCACCGGAAGTCGACGTGAAGCCCTGTTGTGGGCCGGTGGCGAGGCATGGACGCCGTCGAAGGCACCGGACGACGTCCCCGCTCCGGTCGGCACCGGTGAACTAGACATGTCCGACTTCCTTGCCGTTCTGACAAGAAGTGTGATGAGAAAGGAAAACCCATGGCAACCGTCTTCGTGACCTACAAGGCGACTGGCGAGAACTTCCGGTTTGATCGCGATTACTACGAGTCCGTGCACCTCCCGCTGTGTCGCAAGGTGTGGGAGAAGTACGGCCTGGTGTCCAGCACCGGTGTCTACCCGGAGGACGAGGGGGGCATCGTGGCCGTCGCGGTGAGTGAGTTCCGTAACCAGGAGGCCGCCATCGCGGCGTTCGGCTCGCCGGAGGGCAAGGAAGTGATGAACGACGTCGTTCGCTACACCGACCTCACCCCCTCCATGCTCCTCGGTGCCTCGTTCACCTACTGAGGTTGCAGCACGACGTTGATGTGCTCGGGCAGGTGGCGAGATGGACTGACCTCTACCGGTCCCGTCTCGCTTCCCTGCTCCGACAGTCGCCGAAGGCAACCCCTGTGGCGACCCGGGCCGTCTCCCGGAGGGTGTGACCAGCGGCTTCACGAAGCCGACGGCGACCTTGCGCCGGTGGATGCGCACGGGGCCGTCGTTGCCCGCGATGGCGGAGATGCCTGATGACCTGGATACCCGGCTCGGCGAGACACGCGCGCGGTGCCGAGCAGAGGGCCTGTCCGCACCGGGGCCGCGAGCCTCAGCGACCTCGGGATTCACGCCGGGCGGTGTAGCCGGCGCAAGCTGCCCACGCACCACCGACCAGCGATTCGACCATCCGGGACGAGCCATTGGCTCGGACGCTCACCGCGCTCGCTCGTACTCCCGAACGATGAAGGAGACGGCGTTGTCGAGGGCCTCGTCGGACTGGGGCAGATGGCCGACCAGCATGTGCCAGACGTGGAACATGTGGGGCCACACCTCGAGTGTGGTGCGGACGCGTTGCTCGGCGAGCCGTCCCGCGAGTGTGATGGCACCGCTGAGCATCACCTCGTTCTCACCCATCTGGATCAGGGTCGGGGCCAGGCCGCGCACCTCGGCGTAGACGGGTGAGGCGTCCGGATCGGTCGGCAGCGCGTCGCCCAAAAAGGTATGCGCGAGATCGTCCAGAAGTTCTCCGCTTGTCAGTGGGTCGGTGCCGGCACGGCTGCGGACCGAGGGGCCGCAGTGCGTCAGATCTGCCCAGGGCGAGATGGCCACGCCTGCCACGGGCAGTGGCAGGTCTGCGTCGCGTGCCTTGCGCATGACGGTGATCACCATCGCGCCTCCGGCAGAGTCACCCGAGATCGCGATCCTCTCGGGGGCGGTTCCGGCCGAAAGGAGCGCCTGGTAGGCGCTGAACACGTCGTCGATGGGGGCCGGGAAGGTGTGCTCGGGTGCCTGACGGTAGTCGGGAGCATAGACCCGGGCCCGCATGCGCTTGGCGTAGTGGCCGGTCAGCCCGACGTACCCTTCGACCGCGCCGTGTACGTAGCCTCCTCCGTGGATGTAGAGCAGCGTCCGGTCATCGTTCAGTTCCTCCGGCACGACCAGCATGGTCGGCACGCCGTTGAGCTCGACCCTCTCGAAGCTCACGCCCTGCGGCGCCGGGAGGGCCTCAGCGAGCTGCTTGCCGTAGGACTCCCTAACCTGCGCCCAGGTGAGGTCGCCTTCGCCCGCAAGCGCAGGAGCGATGTCTTCGGCCGCCTGTACCCAGCGCTCCAGCAGTGCTGCGGCTTCCGGTGTCAAGTTCATGGTTCATGTCTCTCGTCGATGTCACAGATTGCGAGGCTCGGGTGGCCTCGCCAACGACGGCAGTGTCCATCTCTGACACCGGTGTCAAGGTCAAACAGTGCAGGTCACAGCCTTTCCGG
Organism: Streptomyces sp. NPDC093065; assembly: GCF_044754585.1. Lineage (NCBI taxonomy): Bacteria > Bacillati > Actinomycetota > Actinomycetes > Kitasatosporales > Streptomycetaceae > Streptomyces > Streptomyces sp. NPDC093065. The sequence continues at coordinate 2,458 of NZ_JBIVPJ010000061.1, forward strand.
GCAACGACTCCCGATCGCCTGGCCGTCGGGTGTTCGGCGCACACGAGCAGGGCGTACGAGGAGTGCCGCCTGCAACGGTCGTCGGTGTCTCGTCACCGGGCTTCAGCGCCCAGAGACCCCTGATGTCGGGGTCTTGTGCAAGGCCCATGCCCGATGGCGGGCGACACGCCGCCCCTCCCCGGGGGCATGACAGGCCGCCACTCCCACGGATCTACCCCACCCGTCCAGGCCGGCGTGACCTCTGACAGTCGATCTTGACCGTTTGCCGGGTAAGCCCGACCGGTTGGTTCCGGTCATCTCCGGTGGCGGTCCCTATTCCGGGCCTCCGCCCCCTCATCGCGGGTGATCAGTTCGTCGGGGCGCCTTGCATCTCCGGCTGCAACAGGCGATTCAAGGAGCAGACGTGGCAGAGCGGCAGAACGGCGTCGTGAAGTGGTTCAACGTCGAAAAGGGGTACGGCTTCATCACCCCCGGAATCCGGCCCGGACCTGTTCGTGAGCTTCAGGGCGATCCAAGGGAACGGTTTCAAGAGCCTCAAAGAAGGCCACTTGGCGATCGGTCAAGATCGCCTGCCAGGAGACACGGTGGAAACCCGCCGGGCCCAGCCGGAACACCACGGCTTCTAGAATCGAACGCATGCACATCGGAGAGGCGGCGCAGTTCACGGGTACAACTCCCAGGCTGCTGCGGTTTTATGAGCAAAAGGGGTTGATCGTCCCCGGTCGCGGCGAAAACGGCTACCGGGAGTACGACGAAAACACCCTGGGGCGGATTGCCCAGATTCGTGACCTCCTGGAGGCCGGTCTGCCGACCCGTCTCATCCAGCGGGTCCTGCCGTGCATCTCCACCCCGCACAGCGACATCCGCTTCTCCGGCCTGAGACCCGAGATGGCCGCGCTGCTGGAGGCCGAACAGGCCCGGCTCACGACACGCATCGACAGCCTGACCCGCAACCGGGATGCGATCGCCGACTACCTCACCGCCCTGCGCGAGACCAACGGGTGGCAGGAACATCCCTAGGGCGCCACAGCGGACGACAGGGCTTGAAAGCGCCGTGACCTGCGCCGTTTGATCCTCACAGCGGTGTCACGCTCTGCTTCCGGGTGAGCGCTGCCTCGTCGCGATCTGTGCGACACTTCGGAGCCCCGATCGCGCTCGCCGCCGGCCTCGGCGTGAACTCCGTCGAGCTCCGCTCGCATCCGCGCTGCCTGAGACGCAACAGAGAGAGTGGAGGGCGCCTCAAGGGCACTCGGTTTCTCCCGGGCAAAGGGATACGACCTAGGCAGTTTCGTTTGGATCACCGGGCGGACCAGAGGAAGATGCCCGCGATGTGGAGTCCGGCCAGATAGATGGTGGCGGTCTTCTCGTAGCG
>NZ_JBIVPJ010000062.1:0-1674 GCF_044754585.1 Streptomyces sp. NPDC093065
CCGGTCCGGGAGTAACGGCTCGATCCGCGCCCACTGCGCGTCAGTCAACGGCACACCCGGACCAACGACCGACTGATCCAAACGAAACTGCCTAGTCGGCCGCGGGCTGTTCCCGTGTCGTGTGCTGCGCAGTGGCCGCCAGACGCGCGTCGTCACAGCACCTCTGCTCCAGGTACTCGAAAGCGGGGTTCCGGAGTACAACGATGCCCGCATCGGGAGTTCGGTGGCGGGCGCTCGATGATTCGGTCGGCACCGCCGTGCTGGTGGTGCTGGAATCGATGACACCGGCCGAGCCGGTCGCCTTCGTCCTGCACGACGGGTTCGCGATGCCGTTCGGTGAGATCGCGGAGATCATAGGCCGCAGCCCGGCCGCCGACTCGGCACCTCCGCCCGCCGGCGGGTACGGCAGAGCCGCAGTCGGGACTCGTCGCGGTCCTGGACCCGGATGTGGCGCTGCGCTCCGGCAACGGCAGCGGCAACGTCCAGGCGGCGCTCAACCCGGTCTGCAGCGTGGACAATCGCGCATGCTTCCTGTTCGGCGCGCTGAGCATGAGGCCGGGGTGATCTCCCGACACCCGCGGACCGATGCCCGGTTTGCGCGCGGTTACGCTCAGCAGCACCGGCCACCGCATCCGAGCACCGATCCACTTCGACGGTCTGCGCTGGGAGCGGTCGTCGAGCCAGGTCGCCGCCCGGTCAGAACGCCCGGTTTCGGTCTGTTTTGCCGCGAGTCTCCTCTGGCAGGTTCTGGGCGGTCTCCTGGTCTGCGGGGTAGTTGTTACTGCCGCCCAGAAGCCAGTCGTAGACGCGTGCGGGGTGGGGTTTGTCGGTGTCGATGCTGGGACGTGATGTACCGGAGGCCACTGGACACTCCTCGCTGTGGGGAACTTGCGCCGGGTCGGGGCCGGGGTGCCGGAACGGCGCCTTCGTCCCGGCGTGGGCGCGAGAAGGCGGCATCGGGTCGCGCGGCGGGCACGGCGCCCTCGTGGGTGACGCGACTGCCCGCCGCGCTCGCGGACGGACTCAGCCGAAGGCCGCGCCGTCCTTCTCCACGCGCCAGCTGTGCCAGCGTTCGATCTCCATCCAGGCGCTGACTCGGGGGCGCTTGCGATCCGGGTAGGGCTTGCCCGTGATGTGGAGGGCCATGCGGTCGATGTCCCGCAGGCCGTCGTCGTCGTACATCTCGGTGACGCGGCCAAAGACCGTGACGTGGGTGTACCAGTCGGGGCCGTCGAAGACGGTGAGGGTCACTCGCGGGTCGCGGCGCAGGTGCTTCAGGCGCACCCGGCTCTCGTCGAGGCTGAACAGGATGCGACCGTCCTCCCACAGGTATCCGGTGGCGGTGGAGACGGGTGAGCCGTCCGGGCGCAGGGTGGCCATGACGGCGGGGTTCGCACGGCGCAGCATGTCCTGGGCCTCATGCGGCAACGGTGGCCTGGGCATACGGTGATCCTTCCGATCGGGACCAAACGGTCTGGCTTGTGTTGTTGCGTGACCGGAGCTCCCATGGGGTCATGCCAACGCGGTGCGTGTCCCGTTCGTTCGTGGTCGTGTTGGGGGTGTGGGGTGGGGTGGGTGGTCAGTGGCCGTAGGCTTCCAGGAGCCGTAGCCATACTTCGCTCACTGTGGGGAATGCGGGGACGGCGTGCCAGAGGCGGTCGATGGGGACTTCGC
>NZ_JBIVPJ010000063.1:0-1618 GCF_044754585.1 Streptomyces sp. NPDC093065
CGATCCCCGCAACTACCTGGCCTTTCTCGGCCTCGCCGCCACCCTGTGCTGCTACAAGCGACTGATCCGCCTCACCACGTAGGACACGGTCTTAGGACGGAGCGGACTTTGGCACCCTGCTCGCTTCCTCCCGAAGATCCGCGCCCACTCGCCCCGGACGTTTCTCCCCCTCCCCCCAAGGTGACCCATCCCGTCTCTCGGGCCGCCATAATGGGGGCATGGCTTCCAGCCCACACCGCCCCGCACACGCGCCGAGGAACCCCTCAGGCGCGGACGCCGACAACCTCGCGCTGTACCGGGAAAAGTTCCGGCGCCGCCTGCCGGAGTCGCTGGACGAGTTGCACGGCCCCACCCAGGGGGTCGTCGAGCTGCCGCTGCACATGGCCTGGTCCGGGCTGACCACGTACGACCTGAGCAAGCCGCGCCAGCGTATGGGCCTGTACCGCACTGTCCTCCACGAGGGACTGCGCAAGGATCTTCCCCGCTACCTCAACCGCGACCTGCTCCTTGACCTGTGGCCGGTGCTGCGTACCCTCGTCGGCCGCACGGTGCGCACGGTTTGGGAGGACGCCTTCCCTCAACTTGCCTCCCGCACCCGGGCAGCCGCGTGACGGACATGCCGGAGCTGCACACCCGGCTCCTGGCAGATGTGATCGCCCTCGGCTCCCCCTACCCCCTGGTCCTCACCGGCGGCTATGCCGTCCGGGCGCACCGCCTGGTCGATCGCCCCAGCCAGGACCTCGATGTCGCCACCGAGAATCCCGCGCCCATGGCCGACATCGCAGCGACGCTGCGTGCCGGCCTGGAAGGCCGCGGCTGGCAGGTGGACGCGCTGGAGACCGCCCCGCTGTCCGCCCGCTTCACCGTGACCGACCCGGCCACCGGACAGGAATGCGAGGTCGACATCCTCAAGGAGAACTTCTGGCGGCCGGTCACCCAGAGCCCGTACGGGCCCGTCCTCGCAGAGGAGGACGTGATCGGAACCAAGGTCCGCGCCCTCGCCGATCGCGGAGCCCCTCGCGACCTGATCGACGTGTTCGCAGCCTCCCGCCGCTGGAACAGCGCCGACCTCGAAGAATTCGGCCGCCGCCATGCCCGCGGCCGCTTCGAGAGTGAAGACCTGCAGGCAAACCTTGCCGGAGCCGAGTGGACCGACGACGAAGCCTTCGCCGCCTACGGCCTCGACGACGCCACCGTCACCGCTCTTCGCACCTGGGCCCTGGAATGGGCTGACGACCTCGCGGCCCGCCTGCTCGAAGAGTCCGATGATTCGAGCCTCGACTGATTTCGTCCGGATGTCGACGGCTCTGCAAGCAATCGAGTGCGAGAGCTGCGTACCTGGTGTCGGCGGCGCCACCACACGACCTAGCCAACTCGCTCCACGCGTGCCGGGCTCGTTGTCCTGTGCAGGGAGCCAGCTCAGTAGTTGATGAGCTGGGCGGAGACGGAGCGGGTGTCGCGGCCCTGAAGGAGGGCGGCCGTGTCGAACACTGGTGGTGGCAGATCTGCAGGGCGTGCCGTACCTAGGCAGTTTCGTTTGGATCAGTCAGTCGTTGGTCCGGGTGTGCCGTTGACTGATGCGCAGTGGGCGCGGATTGAGCCGTTGCTCCCCGACCGG
>NZ_JBIVPJ010000064.1:0-1604 GCF_044754585.1 Streptomyces sp. NPDC093065
CCTAGCGCGTGTCTCTTTGATGGATTGGTCCGTTGATCGGATGTGTCCGTCCGATTAGTGATCACCGATGCGATGTGGGGCCGGATCCGGCCGTTGATGCCGGCGAATCCGGTCCGCGGGCGGCGATGGGCCGACCACCGCCGCACTCTCGAGGCCATCGCGTGGAAGTACCGCACCAACTCGCCCTGGCGGGACCTTCCCAACGAACTCGGCTCGTTCCAGACCGCTCACAAGCGGCTGATCAGGTGGGCCGTCGATGGCACCTGGGCGAGGATCCTCGCAGCCGTCCTGGCGGCGGCGGACGCCGATGATGACATCGACTGGACGGTGTCGGTGGACTCCACGGTCGTCCGGGCCCACCAGCACGCTGCCGGAGCACGCAAAAAGGGGCGGCCCACTCCGGCGAGCCCGTCGATCACGCACTCGGACGCTCCCGAGGCGGCCTGAGCACCAAGGTCCACCTGGCCGCAGACGGCCACGCACGGCCACTCGCCTTCACCGTCACCGCAGGCCAGGCAGGTGATGCACCCGCCTTCGAGACCGTGATGTCCCGCATCCGCGTGCCCCGCATTGGTTCGGGTCGGCCCAGGACCCGACCCCTGGCCGTTCTGGCCGACCGCGCGTACTCCTCACGTGCCATCCGCAGCCACCTGCGGCGCCGGGGTATCCGTGCTGTCATCCCACAACCGTCCGACCAAGTCGGCCACCGCCTGCGGCGAGGCCGATCTGGTGGCCGGCCGCCCCGCTTCGACAGCGAGGCATACAAGCAGCGCAACACCGTGGAGCGCTGCATCAACCGCCTCAAACAGTGGCGCGGCCTGGCCACACGAACCGACAAACTCGCGATCGCCTACCAGGCTGCACTCCAACTCGCAGGCATTCTCATCTGGAGCCGACGTTGACCGCAGAGTCAAAAACTCAACGGTGGACAACAGGACTTGGTGGAACGGATGGCCCCCAGCCCGGCGGCAAGAGTGCCCAGGAACCGTAGTCCAACCACTGCCCGAATTGAACGGGCTGGGCGCCGCCGACGTGATCCAAGGACAGCGGGACGATCAGGTCACAGGTAGCCCGTCCATCCCACCAAACCGTGCCAGCCAGAGAGCCGGTCAGAGCCAACAAGGTGGAGAAGCCGCAGCCATGCTCCTGGATGACGACCGCACCGGCCGTCTTCAGGTCCTTGAACCTGTCGGCCTCGTCATCCCAGGCACACCGAGCCTCCCGGTACGCGCCATCGTCCTCGAACGCCTCAGGCTGTGGCTCACACGCCATCAGCTCGTCGTCCGCCCCAGCGTAGGAGTCGGGATGCGGAAAAGGCGTAGCCAGCAGCTCGCGCCGCCCCTCATCGTTCCCGGCCCACCACCAACCACGCCTGGTCCGCTCAAGCCGGAAGAGTGCTCCGCCGGCGCTCACCTCCCGCAGATACACCCGGTACGCATCGGGAAACGAAACACCGAGTTCCCTTTCGGCCTCGATGATTTCCGCTTCGGTGAGGGGCGACTCTGTCATGGGACGAGCCTAAGGGTGTGGTGCGGTCCATCGGCCCGCTCACACAGACGCCAGCGCCAAGACGGAGTCAGACTGATCCAAGAGACAGACCCTAG
>NZ_JBIVPJ010000065.1:0-1597 GCF_044754585.1 Streptomyces sp. NPDC093065
TGTCCGGCTATCGGCGGCTCAGCCCCCGCTACGAACGCGATCCCCGCAACTACCTGGCCTTTCTCGGCCTCGCCGCCACCCTGTGCTGCTACAAGGGACTGATCCGCCTCACCACGTAGGACACGGTCTAAGAGGTCGTTTTAACCTGGATTACCCGTGTATCCGGCGGCTTTCAGGCCCCCGGGTTGTGGTGCTCGTGCTGCTGGAGATGTGGAGCGAGTCTTGCTGGTCAGGTGGGGTGACAGGTGAGGCGGGAAGTGACTTGTGCCTGTCTCATCCCAGGACGCCCGGCCTTCGCGGATGCGTGCTTCCGTTGGTGTCGCTGTGCGCCTGGGCGCACTCGGTCCGCGGCGGTACGCCGGAAGCATGCCGACGCGACGCCCGTATCCGAGTGATCTGTCCGATGCCCGCTGGGAGTTGATCGAGCCAGTGCTCTCGGCCTGGCGCTTCGAGCGCCGCGGCAGGGCCCTGGACTTCGGCCGGCCGCCGGAACACGACCTGCGCGACATCATGGACGCGATCTTGTACGTGGACCGCACCGGGGTCCAGTGGCGCTACCTCCCGCACGACTTCCCGCACTGGAACACCGTCTACGGCTACTTCGCCAAGTGGGCGGACGAGGGTGTGTTCGCCCAGCTCAACGGCCTGCTCCGGCAGCTCCTACGGGAGAAGGAAGGACGGGACGCTGAGCCGTCGGCCTGCGTGATCGACGCCCAGAGCGTCAAGACCTCCACCAGTGTGCCCGCCGCCGGCCAGGGCATCGACGCTGGGAAGAAGATCGTGGGCCGGAAGCGGAACATCGTCACCGACACCCTCGGACTTTTACTTGCCGTGCTGGTCACCGCGGCAAGCGTGCAGGACTCCGCCGCCGGCGCCCGGCTCCTGGACCGGGTCGCCGCCGACCATCCCGGCATCCGCAAGGTCTGGGTCGACGGCGGCTACCGCCAGCACCTCGTCGAACATGCCGCCACCCTCCGCATCGACATGGAGATCACCGCTCGAAAGTCTGGGACCAGGGGTTTCACTCCGGTCCCGAAGCGATGGGCGGTCGAGCGCACCTACGGCTGGCTCATGCTGCACCGCCGCCTGGCCCGCGACTACAAAACCCTGCCCACCCGCTCCGAAGCCGTGATCCACATTGCCATGACCGACCTCATGGCCCGCCGCCTCACCGGCGAAAACACCATCTCCTGGCGCGACCCGACAACACAGACCAAATGGCCGATTCCGGGATGAAACATCGGGCGAAAACGACCTCTAAGCAGAGCGCGCGTGATGCGAATCATCGGCTTGGTAGGCGTTTCCGTCTCGCCTGAGCCGACCCGTGATGCGTCAGGCAGGCGGTGTCGGCGTAGACTTTGTGACGTCTTGGGACGGTTAGATCTTCTCGTCACGCATGGTTGACCCACGTCCCACCGCCCCACTCGCTGCCAACGGCTGTGCCGGGCGATCATCCAGGGAAGTACCGTGCTGGGTTTGTGGGCGGCGGGGCCCTCCCCCCGTGGTCCGGCCCACGGAGCAGCAGGAGTGACCGGCGCGACACCTGGGGTGCCTGTTGCGTCCGCGTGGGTGCAGCACACCCACGCCCCGCGGGCCG
>NZ_JBIVPJ010000066.1:0-1285 GCF_044754585.1 Streptomyces sp. NPDC093065
GTGTCGTCGGTGTCGGGTGAGGTGGTGGGGGCTGGGGTGATGTCGTCGCCGGGGTATTGGGTGGGGCAGATTTCGTCGGCGGTGCGGTTCGCGGACGCGGTGCGGGCGGTGGAGGCGGCGGGTGTGGTGTCGTTCGTGGAGGTGGGGCCGGGGTCGGCATTGTCGGGGATGGTGGCTGACTCGGTGGGTGAGGGTTCGGCCGCGGTGGGCGTGCCGTTGCTGCGCAAGGGCCGGGACGAGGAGACGTCGTTGGTGACGGGGCTGGCGCAGCTCCATGCCCGTGGCGTGACAGTGGACTGGGAAGCCTTCTTCGCCGGCCAGGGCGCCGAGCGGATCGACCTGCCCACCTACGCCTTCCGGCGCCACCGTTACTGGCTGGAGAGTGATGGCCCGGCCGGGGCGGCCCCAGACCATCCCCTGCTCACCCAGAGCATGCACCTGGCGGAGTCGGGCGGCCTGCTGTTCACCGGTCGGCTCTCCGTCGGTACACACCCATGGCTGGCCGATCACATGATCGACAACAACGTGCTGTTCCCCGGCGCGGGCTTCGTCGAGATGGCCATTCGAGCGGGCGACGAGGTCGGCTGCGGCCGGATCGACGAACTGACCCTGGAAACGCCGCTGATCCTCACCGCTCGAGGCAGTGCCCAGATCCAGCTGACCTTGGAGCCCGCCGACGGCAGCGGAGCGCGCCGCTTCAGCGTGCACGCTCGTACCGGTGGCGACATCACGGACGGCCCCTGGACACGTCATGCCACGGGCCTTTTGACGGGCGGCACCGGGAAGCCGCCCGCCGGACTCGAGCAGTGGCCACCGCGCGGCGCCCGACCGGTGGCGGTCGAGGGCTTCTACGACGATCTCGCGGAGGGTGGCCTGAGCTACGGTCCCGCTTTCCAGGGGGTGCGTGCGGCGTGGCGTCGTGGTGAGGAGATGTTCGCGGAGGTGGTGTTGCCGGGTTCGGTGGGTGCGGAGGCTGGGCGTTTTGGGGTGCATCCGGTGTTGTTGGATGCGGCGTTGCATGTGGTGGCGTTGCGTGGTGGTGGGTTGGGTGAGGTGGTGGTTCCGTTCGCGTGGTCGGGTGTGGAGTTGTTTGCGTCGGGTGCGTCGCGGGTGCGGGTGCGGGTGGCGCCGGTGGATGCGGGTGGGGTGCGGGTGGAGGTTGCTGATGTGTTGGGTGCGCCGGTGGGGTTGGTGGAGTCGTTGGTGGTGCGGTCGTTGGGGGAGGGGTTGGTGTCTGGGGTGGGGTCGGGTGTGGATGGGTTGTTTGGTGTGGAGTGGGTGAGGG
>NZ_JBIVPJ010000067.1:0-1226 GCF_044754585.1 Streptomyces sp. NPDC093065
GTGCCGTTGCTGCGCAAGGGCCGGGACGAGGTGCTCTCACTGGTCGAGGGTGTGGGCCGGCTCCACGAACGCGGCGTCACGGTGGACTGGGAAGCGTTCTTTGCGGGGCGTGGTGGTCGGCGGGTGGAGTTGCCGACGTATGCGTTTCAGCGTGAGCGTTTTTGGCGGGACAGTGTGGGTGGTGCTGGTGGTGTGGGTGGTGTGGGTCATCCGTTGTTGGGGTCGGCTGTGGTGTTGGCGGGTTCGGGTGGGGTGGTGTTGTCGGGGCGGTTGTCGTGTGCGACGGATCCGTGGTTGGCGGATCATGTGGTGGCGGGGTCGGTGGTGTTTCCGGGTGCTGGGTTGGTGGAGTTGGTGGTGGCGGCTGGTGGTCGTGTGGGGTGTGGGCGGGTGGAGGAGTTGGCGTTGGTGGCGCCGTTGGTGTTGCCGGAGTCGGGTGGTGTGGATGTTCAGGTGATCGTGGGTGCGGTGGATGGTGGGGGCCGGCGTGAGGTGTCGGTGTTCGGTCGGGGTGAGGGGTTGGGTGAGGACGAGTCGGGTTGGGTGCGTTATGCGTCTGGTGTGGTGGTGGAGGAGTCGGGTGAGGGTTCGGAGGTTTCGGGTCTTTCGGAGTGGCCGCCGGTGGGTGCGGAGCCGGTGGTGGTGGAGGGGATGTATGAGGACCTGGCGGCTGAGGGCCTGAGCTACGGTCCCGCTTTCCAGGGGGTGCGTGCGGCGTGGCGTCGTGGTGAGGAGACATTCGCCGAGATCGGAACCGAAGGACTCGGCCGGGATCTCAACAGGTTCACCCTGCATCCAGCGCTGCTCGACGCGGCCTTGCACACGCTCGCTCTGCAGGACGGTGTAGGAACCCGTCTGCCCTTCACGTGGTCCGGCGTGGAGCTGTACGAGGGCGGCACGGGTGCCGACACCCTGCGGGTCCGCTTGCGCGCCACTTCTGCCGACGTGGCATCCGTGGACATCGCCGACGACATGGGTCGTCCCGTCGCGTCGGTGGAGTCGTTGGTGGTGCGGTCGTTGGGGGAGGGGTTGGTGTCTGGGGTGGGGTCGGGTGTGGATGGGTTGTTTGGTGTGGAGTGGGTGAGGGCGGAGGAGGGTGCTGCGGGTTCTGAGGCTGGTTCTGGTTCTGGTTCTGGTGTGGTGGTGTCGTGGGGTGAGTTGGGTGAGGTGTTGTCGGGTGTGGGGGTGGTGCCTGATGTGGTGGTGTTGCGGGTGGGTTCGGGTGG
>NZ_JBIVPJ010000068.1:0-1212 GCF_044754585.1 Streptomyces sp. NPDC093065
GGCTCCACCGTCGTCCAGGGAGCCACCTCCCCCACCGGCTCGAACCGGTACTCGTCGACGACATCACCGGTATTGCGCACCCGCAGGCGCACACGCGTACTGCTGCCGGGGTCCACGGTCGCGGACGCGGGCTCCAGGGAGGTCCACAGGCTCACACGCCGACGCTACGCGCCAACTCCGTTTGAGACAGCGGCAGTCGGGGCAGAACCCGCTGCCCCAAGGTGCCTGATCCTGCGACTGCCCGGACCCCGCGGTCACTCCTTGTTCGGGTGGACGATCTTCCACTCCTGGTCATCGGTGTTGGTGCAGTCGGCGATGTTCAGCCTGGTCAGAGTCGGACCGTTCTGGCCCTTCACATTGAGGCACTTGTTGTTGCTGGCGTAGTTGCGGATCCAGTAGTCGCCGCTCTCCTGCTTGTCGACCCACCAGAGCTGGTTGTCGGCCATCGTGCCGTCGCAGTGGAACTCGGACACGGGGGTCCCCACCGGGCGGGCGCCGTACTCACCGAGGTCCATGCAGAACTTGTCGGTGACGTTCCGGATCTGGAAGAGAGCGGCGCCTCCCGGGCCGCCCTTCGGGTACTTCACTTCCAGGTCCCAGTACTGGTTGTCGCCCGTCTCGTGGCAGTTGGCCTGCTGGACGGGGCCGTTGATCTTGCCCTTCTCCCGATCCGGGATGTCCGCGCACATCTTGGTGGTGGTGTTGAACAGCATGACGTTCTTCGCCGGCACCACCGGTTTCACGGCAGGCTTCTTGGACTCCCCGCCGCCGCCGTCACCGCCGTCACCGCCGCCGTCGGAACCACCGCCCCCGTCGCTCTGGGATTCCTCGGGGGCCGTCGGCTGCTGGGGCTCGGCGGGCGCGGATTCGGCGGTGCTGGGCAGGGTCTCCGGAGTGGCACTGGGACTGGGCGCGAGCGCCACACCTGCCTGCTGGGTCTGCTCGGTGGCGCTGGTGCGGACCTGCGGTTTGTAGGCGATCCAGATCATCACGAACGCGATCGCCAACGCCAGGAAGACCCCGAAGAACGTCGCCAGCCACCGGGGCAGGAAGCCGCGCTGCACATACGTGCCCTCGACCTCGGTCGGATCCACCCCCGACCGCCGCACCGCCAGCGTGTAGGGCCGCTCCTCCTTGGAACCGAACCAGATGATCCGCTTCGGCTTCAGCGTCGTCTCCACGAACGCCGCACGCCCCGGCTCGATCTGCACG
>NZ_JBIVPJ010000069.1:0-1181 GCF_044754585.1 Streptomyces sp. NPDC093065
CCCGGCTGGCGGCGGCGTTGACGCCGGAGGTGGACGCGGTCCTGGCCCGCCATCCCCTGCGGGACCTGGTCACCTCCTCCGAGCCGCTGCCCCTGCTCGTGGAGCGCGAACGCGCCCTGTACGGCGCCTGGTACGAGTTCTTCCCCCGCTCCGAGGGCACCCCCGACCGGCCCCACGGCACCTTCCGCACCGCCGCCCGCCGCCTGCCCGCGATCGCCGCCATGGGCTTCGACGTCGTCTACCTCCCCCCGATCCACCCCATCGGCACCACCCACCGCAAGGGCCGCAACAACACCCTCTCCGCCACCGGCGACGACGTCGGCGTCCCCTGGGCCATCGGCTCCCCCGAAGGCGGCCACGACAGCATCCACCCCGCCCTGGGCACCCTCGACGACTTCGACCACTTCGTCACCGAAGCCGCCCGCCACGGCCTGGAGATCGCCCTCGACTTCGCCCTCCAGTGCTCCCCCGACCACCCCTGGGTCCACAAACACCCCGACTGGTTCCACCACCGCCCCGACGGCACCATCGCATACGCCGAGAACCCGCCCAAGAAATACCAGGACATCTACCCCCTCGCCTTCGACACCGACCCCGACGGCCTCACCGCCGAAACGGTACGGATCCTGCGCCACTGGACGGACCACGGCGTACGCATCTTCCGCGTCGACAACCCCCACACCAAACCCGTCGCCTTCTGGGAACGCGTCATCGCCGACATCAACGCCGCCGACCCCGACGTCGTCTTCCTGGCCGAGGCCTTCACCCGCCCCGCGATGATGCACACCCTCGCCCAGATCGGCTTCCAGCAGTCCTACACCTACTTCACCTGGCGCAACACCAAACAGGAACTGACGGACTACCTCACCGAACTGACGGGGGACGCCGCCTCCTACATGCGGCCCAACTTCTTCGCCAACACCCCCGACATCCTCCACGCCTACCTCCAGCACGGCGGCCGCCCCGCCTTCGAGGTCCGCGCCGTCCTCGCCGCCACCCTCTCCCCCGCCTGGGGCATCTACAGCGGCTACGAACTCTGCGAGAACACCCCCCTGCACGAAGGCGGCGAGGAATACCTCGACAGCGAGAAGTACCAGCTCAAAACACGCGACTGGGCCCGCGCCGAACGCGAGGGCACCACCATCGCCCCCCTCGTCACCCGGCTCAACACCATCCGGCGC
>NZ_JBIVPJ010000070.1:0-1138 GCF_044754585.1 Streptomyces sp. NPDC093065
TTGGTTCGTGGGATGGGTTCGTTTTTCAAGGAGTGTGAGCATCCGCGGTCGCGGTGGTCGAAGTGCCCGCACGCGTACAAGGTGCGGTATCGGTCGGCGGCCGGGAGGCAGGTGAAGGAGTCCGGGTTTTCGACCCAGGACAAGGCGATCGCGCGTTTGACGGAGGTCTACAACGCGAAGAAGGCCGCACCACGGGGGCAGGCGAAGGCGGACCGGATCGCGAAGTACGGAGCGATGCGGTTTAAGGAGTACGCCGCCCAGTGGAAGGCCGGACAGCGGGACCTGGGGCCGGCGTCGATGGTGCACCTGGAGTCGCTGTTGAACATCCATCTGGTGCCGCTGCTGGGCAGCCGGCGGATGAACACCTTCGACCACAAGGTCGTCGAGAGCTTCCTCCAGGCCCTGGAACGCAACGGCATCGGCCTGGCCGCGCAGGCCAACTGCTTCGACAAGCTGAAGGCGATCCTGCTGGACGCCAACCGGCTGGGCCTGTTCGACGACAACCCGGTCGCCGGGATCAAGCCGCCGCAGTACGACCCCAGGCGGGTGGTGATCCCCTCACCCGAACAGCTGGGTCAGATACGCACCGCCGGCGACGACAGCTTCCTCCTGGTCGCCGACCTGATGAGCGGCTGCGGCATGCGCAACGGCGAAGCGTTCGCGGTCAACGTCAACAACATCGTCGCCGACGACGTCTACCGCATCACCGAACAGGTCAACCGGACCACCTGCCGGTACGAGCGGCTCAAGCACCGCAAGCCGGGAGAGTACCGGGACGTGCCCCTGCCACCGCGGGTGCGGCAGAGCATCGAGTGGTACGCCGACAAGCACGGCACCGTCGACGGCTACCTGCTGCGCCACCCCGGCGACCCGGCCCGCACGTTCCCGCACTACCACATCGCCAACCAGTGGCAGCGGATCAAGAAGGCCGGCCAGACCGACATCCCGGACGGGATGGTCGTCTACGGCCTGCGGCACTTCTTCGCCTCCAATTGCCTCACCCACGGCATCCCCATCACCGACGTCGCCGAGTGGATGGGCCACACGACCATCGAGATCACCTTCAAGATCTACCGCCACCTCATGCCCGGCTCCATCAGCAAGGCCGCCAAGATCCTCAACCACGACCTCACCACAT
>NZ_JBIVPJ010000071.1:0-1010 GCF_044754585.1 Streptomyces sp. NPDC093065
ACTCGGTGACGTGCGGCGCGGTGAACGCCGAGCCGACCATCGCCGCCGCGGTCGCCTTGCGCACGCCCTTGACCGGGACACGGGTCTCGCGCGTCGTGTCGTACGAGGCCGGGGCGGCCGCCGTCGCTGCCGGCGCCGGGGCGGGGGCCTCGGACCGCGGGGCCGCCTGCGCCGGCTCGGACACGGGCACCGCCGCGTGGACGTCCTCGCGGGTGATGATGCCGTCCGGGCCGGAGGGGACGACCGTCGCCAGGTCGACGCCGAGGTCCTTGGCCAGCTTGCGCACCGGGGGCTTGGCCAGCGGGCGTTCGCCGGTGGCCGGGGCGGCCGGTGCCGCGGCAGGTGTCGCCGGTACCGCAGGTGCTGCCGGACCATGGCCGTTCAGCTCGGCCTGGATCGCCGCCGACGCCCCCTCCGAGGCGGCCGGGGCCTGGGCGCCCTTGCGGGGGCGGCGCCTGGTCGAGGAGGTGGAGACCCCGTAACCGACCAGGACCGGCTGGCGGCCCTCCGGCTTGGGCTCCTCCGCCTCGGCGGTGGCGGGCGTGTCCTCCACCGCCTCCTGCACCGGCTCCGCGGCCGCCGCACCGTCACCGACGGCCACCGCGATGATCGACGTACCGACGTCGACCGTGGTGCCTTCGGGGAAGTGCAGTTCGCGGACCACACCGTCGTAGGGGATGGGGAGTTCGACGGCGGCCTTGGCCGTCTCGACCTCGCACACCACCTGGCCGTCGGTGACCGTGTCACCGGGCTGGACGTACCACTTGAGGATCTCGGCCTCGGTGAGCCCCTCGCCCACGTCGGGCATCTTGAACTCACGCACGGAGCTGTCCGTCATCGTCGTCACGCTCCCCTCCTCAGTACGCCAGCGACCGGTCGACGGCATCCAGCACCCGGTCCAGGTCGGGCAGGTATTCCTCCTCCAGCCGCGCCGGCGGATACGGCGCGTGGTAACCGCCGACCCTCAGCACCGGAGCCTCCAGGTGGTAGAAGCAGCGCTCCGTGATCCG